>JAIXYV010000062.1 GCA_027490055.1 Bacteroidota bacterium
AGAACTATCACAGTTAACAGCAATGCTACCAGCGTAGACTTAACTGAATTCGCTTCAGGTGTATACGTTGTTAAAGTAATCGCTGACAACCAAATCGCTACTAAAAAGATCACTGTTACTAGATAATCACTGATCTGAGATTATAGAAAAGCCCCGACTGAAAAGTCGGGGCTTTTTTTGTGGGATAACACCTTCCAGGTTAGATACCTGGAAGGTGTTTTTTAATAAACACGCAGCAATAACGCGGGCAAAGCCGTTTGCGAAAAACACCAACCTTCCAGGTCGTCGACCTGGAAGGTTGTTTTTACACCCCAAAAATTTTTCTTGAATTTTCTCGGGTCACCTCTGCAACCCTGGAAACACTTATGCCATACACCTCTGACAACTTCTCCGCTATAAACGGTATATACGAACTTTCGTTGCGCTTGCCTCTATATGGCACCGGCGATAAATAGGGAGCATCTGTCTCCAATACAATATTGTCAATTGACAATCGCTTTAATACCTCCGGTAATCCAGAATTTTTAAAGGTGACAACTCCTCCTATTCCAATATAAAATCCTAATTTGATAATCTCCTGAGCTTCCTCATAAGAACCGCTAAAACAATGAAACACGCCTCTTGGTGTCTGTTTCATCTGCTTCAATAATTTAATTGTCTCGTAAGTGGCACTTCTGGTATGGATCGAAACCCCTAAACTACGCTCTACTGCCCAACCGCACTGCTGCAAAAAAGCATCCGACTGCCAGTCAAGCGTACTCTTGTCCCAATACAAATCCATACCTATCTCTCCAACACCATAATAACGATATCCAGAGTCTAGCTCCTTCAATATGTCTTTTAATACCTCCCGGTAATTATCCTTAACCGAACAGGGATGTAATCCCATCATCGGAAAACAATGTTCTGTGTCTAATGCTGAAAATGATTTTAATGACTCAATAGTGCTCTCGTCAATATTAGGCAACAACATCGTTCTTACCCTCGACTGCAAGGCTCGCTGTATTACCGCCTCGCGATCCTGATCAAACTCCTCGACAAATAAATGCGTATGGGTATCTGCAAATTCCATTTACCAGACGATTTTTTCTTTATTCAAAAATGCACTTATCCCTTTCTTGCAGTCTTCAGTGCCCCTGGCTGAAGCATTGGCCGCCGCCGCCATCGACAACGACGCTTCTAAACCCTTGCCTTTAATATCCAACAATAATTGCTTAGTTAATGCCACTGATTGAGCTGAAACACCTTTTACTAATCCTGCAGCAAACTGCTCAACATGTTCAGCAATTTGCTCCTTACCCACTATCTCCGTCACAATCTGCATTTCCTTGGCCTCTGAGGCATTAAACACCTTCCCGGTCAGCAACATATACTTCGCCGCATTTTCTCCTATCTTAGGCGCTAAAAACACCGAAACGATTGCTGGAATAAACCCTATCTTAACTTCGGTATACCCGAAACTGGATTCTGGTGTTGCAAATACAAAATCACACAAACCTGCCAGTCCGCAGCCACCTGCAAGCGCCGGACCTTCTACCTGAGCAATCGTCACTTTGGGAAACTCATACAAGGTCTTAAACATGGTCATCAACGCCGTCGAATCTTTTAAATTCTCTTCATAGGTATTAGTTTGAAGCTTTTGCAGATAACCCAAATCGGCTCCTGCACAAAATGCCTCGCCACTACCACGTATAATTAAAACCTTACAAGCATCGTCATCCTTTAAGCTCTGCAGCTGCGTCAATATCGCTGCTGCCATCTCATCATTCAAAGCATTGCGCTTCTCCGGACGGTTCAGTGTAAGCACACTGATGCGGTTTTCTGTATGAACCTGTATCATACTGCAAAGATGCTACATTTTAGCAAAAAAAAGGACCATGCTATTCACATGGTCCCTTCTCTATATATTACAATGTTTTATTTCTTTTCTTTTGGCTTCATGTAAAGCACTTTTCCTTTAACTAAGGCATTCACTTTCTTCAACTGAGTATTCAAACCACCAATTGTTGGTTCTTCTACTTTATTGCTGATCGTTACTTTTACATTTTCTAATACAACATCACCAATCTGCAAAGTTGCAATGATGAAGGTCGGACTAGGCAATTTCTTACCTTCTTTGGTTTTGATGCTCTCGCCTTCTTCGAAATCTTTCTTAGAAATCGCGCCGCTCTCCAGTAACTGAACAGCCATTTCTTCAGTGATCTCTACTTTTCTGCTTGTAGCATTGTATACCCAGTTAACGTTTTCTTTGTCGTTAACCATGGTAGGAACAGCCATTACACCACCACCATTATCAATCAAGGTTACGCGTTTGTAATCCTCTAATGATACTGTATCAACGGCAGCTGGTGCTGTTGTTGTGCCTGTACCAGTAGTGCCGGTAGTGCCACCTGTAGTACCTGTTCCTTTTGTAGCGTTACTTTCAATCGGACCGCCTTTAAGAGCATCTTTATTGACATTCTTGAAGGTAATTTCTCCTTCTGTTGCATTGATATTACCATTCATGGTTTTCAACGCATCAATACCAAACGTATAAGGATTAGTCGCTGTATTTATTTTAACCATTACATCTGTAGCTGTGTATGATCTGTCTTTCGGACCGAATCTCAGGGTTTTCAGTTTTACTGTAGCACCTGGTTTCAATCTGCCAGCCTGAATATCAGCCAATGTTATACCTACTAAGTCCTCAGCTTTAATTGCACTCTTAGCTACCAATGCTTTCAGTTCGTTTACACTAATAAAGTTATCAGCACCTGCAGTAATTAGAGCCGGACCAGTAGCTTCAATGCCGTTACCAGCTGTGGCTACCAAATAGTTGGCATCTTTCTTAGTCAGTTTAACAATGATTGGCTTTTCGTTCACATTGTTATTGTCTCCGCCATTGCCAACTTTTACATTCGGATCGAAGTTAACATCTAATGTACGGATGGTTGTTCTTCTGTTTTCCTGATGCTGTGATTCAGAGCATGGTACTACTACACCGCCCTCACACTTACAATCGTTAACCAGTTGAGACTCTCCGTAACCTTTCGCAATCAAACGGGCTGGGTTAATACCTTTTCTTACAAGGTAAGCCACAGCGCTATCCGCTCTTCGTTGTGATAAGTCGATGTTGTAATCGTATGATGAACGACAGTCAGTATGTGAACCTAACTCCATACGAAGTTTAGGATACTTCTGTAACAATGGTAAAATTCTTGCATCAAGCACCGCAGCCGCATCTGGTCTGATATTAGCTTTATCCAAGTCATAATAAATTGGAACAGTCTCGATAATAATTTGTGATTTCAAGCAGAAATCCTGTCTTAAGGTTGTAGAAATCTTGATACCACGAGTGGTTCTCTGAACTGGCATCGCATCAAAATAATACAACTCTCTGTTATCACAGTTAATCTCGTAGTTGGTTTTCTCCATTAATCTGATTTTACCAAAGTAACCTTTTTCATCAGTTTTAACAATGATCTTAGTAGAATCTTTATCATTGGTAATAGTAATTACAGAGTTTTTCAATGGCTTATTAGTGTTGTGAGCCGGAGGATTAGTCTCTGGAGCCACACACTCATATACATAACCTTCTATTTCTATTACTAATGGCGTAATGTTGAATTCGTAAATATCGAAATTACCTTTACCGTCGCAACGGTTAGAGGTAAAGAAACCATGAGTTGGCTCGTTGGTTGGTTTGCCAGCCTCGTCTACATTGTTATTATTAAATGTAATACCGAAATCATCACCACCACTGTTTAATGGTGCTTTTAAGTTCTCTGGTGTTGTCCACTCAGTCCCGCTTCCTTCTACTCTTAAGATATCTAAACCACCCATTCCCAGGTGACCGTTAGAAGAGAAGTATAACATTTTTTCAAGATTGCTCCAGTATGGGAACATCTCATCTTTATCTGTATTAACGGTAGTTCCCAGGTTAAATGGATCACCCCAGGCTTTTGCTCTCTGGTTGTAAGTTACGCACCAGATATCGTATCCACCATGTCCGTCAGGTCTGTTACTTGAGAAGTATAAGGTTTTGCCATCTTCACTTAAGGCAGGATGACCGTAGTCAAAAGTATCATCCACACAGAATCCGAGCATTTGCTCTTCAATCCATTCAGAACCGCTAAGTTTAGCCTGGTATAATTTACAAGAAGTTGATTTACCATCGGCACCGTTACACTGAGTGTAATAGATCGTGCTATATTTTCTGTCGAAAACGCAAGAACCATCATTGTATTTTGTATTAACAGAACCTGTTACCAATACTGGCTTCTCCCATTTTAAAGTATTTTTTCTTTTTTCTTTCTTGCCTTTCAGGAACCACATGTCAGAATAGCTGTTTCCTGTCTGAAGATAGATTTTCTTTTTTGCTGTTCCTCCCTCACGGTCGGTACTGATGTAAAGAACATCGTCTTTTTTGCTGGCAATCATCGGACTGTAGTCCATGCCCTTGGTATTGGCAATCTTGAAGTTAGTTACTTTGTAGCGACTTTTCTCAATTTCTGTTCTCCATTTTTCAGCACTATCAATAGCGGCAATTTTATTTTTTGCACGCTCATCGTTAGGCACTTCCTCAAGGTACTTGCTCAGATACGTTCTGGCTTCCTGTAACGCTGTTTTGTTACAATCACCAGCAACCTTCATGTTGAGGTTACCCAATTGGAAAAGCGCTTCAGTGTTCTTAGGCTCTTTCTTTAAAACCTTTTCATAGGCTTTAATCGCTTTTTCATATTCGTTAGCCATGCGATAACAGAACGCAGCCTCTTCACGCGCTCTCTGCTGCTCTTCTTTGTCTTTAACATTCGGAGCCGCCTGAGTGTAAAGGTCACCCGCAAACTTGTAATGCATACGCTTTTTCGCTTCGTCTGCTTTTGATAAACTGGCGCTTGGGCAACCAGTGATAAGCAATGACAAAGCCAGCAATCCTACGCTGAAAAATATGGAAAATTTATTCATGTGTTTTGTTGATACTTTAACTATGGAAACGCACAAACCTAAAGGAAAATAATGATTTTACAAAAAAAAATATTTGTTAGTTCATGATTTTCAACTGGGTTAGAACGTTGCAGGGGCTGCATTTATTGCCCTTATCCGTTTTTTGTCTGATGGTTTTCAACGGCCTTTCTTACACTTCCGGCCTCTAATAACAACTTATTTGATGTTTCATAGTCGAGTCCGGTTTTCTCCATCACCATCCTCGTTCCGCGGTCAATTAGCTTATCATTAGATAGTTGCATGTTCACCATTTTACTACCCTGAACCTTGCCCAATTTTACCATCGCTGCCGAAGTAATCATGTTCAATACCATCTTCTGTGCTGTACCCGATTTCATCCTTGTACTGCCTGTTATCACTTCCGGTCCTACCACCACCTCCACCGGAAATTCAGAAGCCTCTCCTATCGGTGAGCCCGAATTACAGCATATACAACCCGTAATAATCCCTTCAGCTTTACAATCATTTATTCCGCCTAAAACATAAGGGGTTTTGCCACTGGCCGATAAGCCTACCATCACATCGCCTGCTTTTATTCCGGCAGCCTTCAAATCTTTAATAGCGGCTTTTGTGTCATCTTCAGCAAACTCTACCGCCTTGCGAATGGCTCCGTCGCCACCCGCTATAATTCCCGTCACCAACTCATGCGGAACGCCGTAGGTCGGTGGACATTCGCTGGCATCCAGAATACCTAATCGACCGCTGGTGCCAGCCCCGATATAAAACAAGCGCCCACCGGCTGATAACGATTTTACAACCGCCTCAACTAATTGACTGATCTGCGGAATCTGGCGCTCTACGGCCTCTGCCACTTTCTTGTCTTCGGCGCTAATAGACCTGATAACCTCCTCAGCACTTAGTTCTGAAAGGTTAGGGTATAAAGAATCTTGTTCGGTGATTGGTAACACTTTTTAGAATATTAAAGGACAAATTTAATCCTTTGCTTACCAATTTACAATTTTACACGCTTAACAAATAACAAGCGCTTTTTGTAATAGTCTTCTTCTGTATTCGAAACGATGACGCCTGCCTGTACCGAAGCATGTATGAAATAGATTGTTCCGTCTCTTTCTTCGGTAACTATACCGACATGTCCAACGGTTTCAGACTGACTGTTGCGACCCGTAAAGAAGATCAAATCGCCTGCCACAGCATTTTTAAAACTGATGAATTTACCATGTAAAGCGATGGCGCCTGAAGAATTAGGTACCACCTTGCCGAAATTGCCAAAGACAAAATTCACAAACCCACTACAGTCGAAACACTTTGGTGGATTACTGCCGTAACAGTAAGGTTTTTTGAGGTATTTTGAGGCAAATTTAATGAGCGAATCACAGACAGCAGAATCATTGTGAACCGAACTGTCTATATGAGAAAAAGCCGGACTCGTATCCTTCTCAATCATTGCCAACAAGGGCAAAATGAGCAAGAAGAATAGTGTCCGGCCTTTTATAATTGTCAATTGAATACTAGTATCTGTAAGTGTCTTTCTTGAACGGACCATTCATCTCAACGCCAATGTACTCGGCTTGCTCCTGGTCTAATTTTTCAAGTTTAGCACCGATATGAGATAAGTGTAATGCCGCTACCTTCTCATCTAAATGCTTAGGTAATACATATACTTGCTTCTCGTAGTTAGCACTGTTGTTCCACAATTCGATCTGAGCCAATGTCTGGTTAGAGAATGAGTTACTCATTACAAATGAAGGGTGACCCATTGCGCAACCTAAGTTCACTAAACGGCCTTCAGCAAGAATGATTACTTCTTTACCATCTACATTGTAAACATCAACCTGTGGTTTGATGGTGTATTTAGTTGAACCGTAGTTGTTGTTCAACCAGTTCATGTCGATTTCGTTATCGAAGTGACCGATGTTACAAACGATCGACTTGTCTCTCATCGCTCTGAAATGTCTTTCTTTGATGATGTTAACGTTACCTGTAGCCGTTACAAAAATGTTGGCTCTGGTAACAGCTTCGTCCATTGGCACTACTTCGAAACCATCCATCGCAGCTTGTAAAGCGCAAATTGGATCGATCTCAGTTACCAATACTCTGCAACCTGCACCTCTTAATGATTCTGCAGAACCTTTTCCTACGTCACCGTAACCGGCCACTACAGACACTTTACCAGCCATCATGATATCAGTTGCTCTTCTGATAGCGTCTACCAGACTTTCTTTACAACCGTATTTGTTATCAAATTTAGATTTAGTTACGCTATCGTTAACGTTGATAGCTGGCATCATTAAAGTGCCTTTCTTCATTCTTTCGTATAAACGGTGAACACCAGTAGTGGTTTCTTCGCTCAAACCTCTGATACCGGCAGCCAGCTCAGGATAAACGTCAAATACCATATTGGTTAAATCGCCACCATCATCCAAAATCATGTTCAATGGTTGCTTAGATTCACCAAAGAATAAAGTTTGCTCGATACACCAGTCGAACTCCTCAGCTGTCATACCTTTCCAGGCATACACTGAAATACCTGCAGCAGCAATTGCAGCGGCAGCGTGATCCTGAGTTGAGAAGATGTTACATGAAGACCAGGTAACTTCTGCGCCTAACTCTACTAAAGTTTCAATCAAAACAGCTGTTTGGATGGTCATGTGCAGACAACCTGCAATTCTTGAACCCGCCAATGGTTTGCTTTGACCATACTCGGCTCTTAAAGCCATTAAACCTGGCATTTCTGCTTCGGCTAATTTGATTTCTTTTCTTCCCCATTCAGCTAAAGAGATGTCTTTAACTTTGTATGGAACGTAAGTGCTGGTTTCTGTAGACATTGTTATTTAATAAGTGGCGCAAAGGTACAAAAAATTTGTTATTAGAAAAACTCCTATAGACGCTGTCTATGTCAAGATTATTAGTCTTGTCAAAACATTGATTATGTGGCTAATAAATTATTTGTGGCGGCGCTTTAACTCCGTATTAATCAGGTTAAGCTCTCTGCCAACCTGCCCTTGCACCGAACTGTTCTCAACGGCGCGGCGACTTAAATAAGGCAATACGGCTTTTACCGGACCGTAAGGCACGTACTTGGCTACATTATACCCGGCATTGGCCAGATTGTAACTAATATGATCGCTCATACCCAGCAATTGCGCAAAGAAAATATGCGGATGATCTTTAGGCAATTGATACTGCTCCATCAAATCACACAACTTCTGAGAACTATTCTCATTATGAGTTCCTGCACAAATGCAAACCTTGGCAATATGCTTTACACATAACTCTAAAGCGCCATCGTATTCAGCATCTGTAGCGGCTTTGTCTGGGTTAATCGGACTAGGGTATTTTTTTTCAGCTGCTCTGGCTCTTTCCTTTTCCATATAAGCGCCTCTTACCAGCTTAAAGCCAAGAAAACAGCTCATCGAATCAAGTTTCTCCTGAATATGGGCTATCCTGCCTGTTCTATAACACTGAATGGTGTTAAAGATAATAGCTTTTTCTTTGTTGAATCTCTCCATGGCCTCGTAGGTCATGCTATCGATGATGTCCTGAATCCATGAGTCTTCGGCATCTACAAATAAACGTACATTGTTATCGTAGGCTGCCTGACAAATGCTGTCAAACCTGGCTCTAACTTTCGCAAATTCTGCTGTTTCAGTCTCGCTTAAGGCCTCGCCTGCATTTACTTTGGTGAGTAAATCCATACGACCAATGCCTGTCGTTTTGAAAACCGAAAACGGTATATCTTTTTGATTGGTTGCCGCTTTGTGAATGGTATCGATGATCTCTTTACAAGTATAATCAAACACCGATTCGCTCTCTTCGCCCTCTACAGAGTAATCTAAGATAGTACCAATCTTTCCTTTGGTCAGTGCCACAATGGCTTTCTCGCAATCCTTGATATTTTCGCCACCACAAAACTGTGCAAAGAGGGTATTGCGAATAAGTGACTTAACCGGCGGTAAAAAATTGATAACCGAAGCGGCCAATCCCGGACCGTATTTAATCAGCCATGGGTAATTGAAGCTTTTGAAAAGAAGGGCAGCCTTCTTTAGTTCAGCATCCGTTTTGTGAGCAAAGGCTACTTGTGTATTGTTAAAATCGATTTGGGGCATACATCAAATTTGCTGCGAAAATACAGATGAAAATCTCTGTTTGAGCGATTTTTATCGCTTATTTTAAAATTTTATAACCTGATTGTGATTAACCTTTACCATCAAAACCTCAAAACCCTATTAAAAACGGGCATTGCTGGTGATGACTACCGGCTCATCTTTGATAGGATGAATGAATGACACACTATAGGCGTGTAAACAAATGGAGCGATCGCGCAATGCCTGAGGGGCTCCGTATTTCACATCACCCACGATAGGATGTTTAATGGACGCCAGCTGGGCGCGAATCTGATGAAAACGCCCTGTCACCGGGTAGACCTCCAAAAAGGCCTGGTGACCCCGTTCTTCTAATACTTTATAACTGAGCACCGATTCTTTAGAATTATCTACCTTTTTGCTGAAAACATCCGCTTTATGCACTTTGCTGTTCTTGCGCAAAAAGGCTCTTAACTCCTGTTCCTTTATTTCGGGCACCCCGTTAACCAATGCGCGGTAGACTTTCTTTATTTCGTTAACCCTGAATAGTTCGGTCATGCGCGACAAACCCTTACTGGTTTTAGCCAACAACACAACACCACTCACCGGTCGGTCGATGCGGTGAATGACCCCACAAAACACATTACCAGGTTTGTTATCTCGTTCTTTGAGATAAGCCTTCACCATTTCTGGCAAAGGTTCGTCACCTGTTTCGTCACTTTGTACGATAACCCCAGAAGGCTTATTGATGGCAATAATGTGATTGTCTTCGTAAAGAACGAGATCGGCGATATTAATTTTTTGATGTTCCAATTGACTGGAGGTAAAAAACACAGAGATATGGCTATCCTCTAACAACATACATTGAAAGTGACTAACGTAAAACTGAATTAGGGTCACAAATATACAACACCAAAAATAAAAATTGGCATCCTCTGAACAGCTTCAAAAAGACAAGCTAAGGTGTTAAAAATAAAACAGTAATTTTGACGCAATAGATTTCTCCAGACATGAACCCTGAAGTTGACAAATACCTCAATGATTCAGCCAAATGGAAAGCCGAACAAACGGCATTAAGGCAAATCATCTTAGATACATTTTTGAACGAAGAACTCAAGTGGGGTGTTCCCTGCTATACCTATAACAAAGCCAATATTGTTTTGATCCATGGCTTTAAAGACTACTGTGCTATACTGTTCCATAAAGGCGTTTTGTTAAGTGACCCCGACAAAGTATTAATAACGCCTACCGAGTCTTCGCAATCGGCACGACAAATTCGTTTTACCAACCTATCTCAGATAGAGGCTTTGTCTCAGGTTATCGCCGCATATGTATTTGAAGCCATAGAACTGGAAAAATCAGGGGCTAAAGTGAACTTTAAACCCACCGAAGCCTATGAAACTCCCGAAGAACTAAAAACGATATTTACCTCTAAACCCGAGCTCGAAGAGGCCTTTTACAAACTCACGCCAGGCAGGCAAAGAGGCTACTTGTTGCATTTCGGCTCTGCCAAACAATCGGCCACTAAAACCTCCAGAATCGAAGCTTGCATTCCCCGCATCAAGCTGGGCAAAGGCTTAACCGATTGTATTTGTGGTTTGTCCAAGAGATTTCCAAGTTGCGATGGCTCGCATAAGAGTTTGAAATAAAGCTTTACTGAGAGTTTTAGCTTTTCTACAATTTTTATTTTAGACTAATTTGCCAATGAAGATTTGGAATATTATCTTTGCAAACCTTTTTAGGGCCCTTAGCTCATTCGGTTAGAGCGTCTGACTCATAATCAGAGGGTGGCTGGTTCGATTCCAGCAGGGCCCACTACACATTAAAACCTTGACTAGTTCAAGGTTTTTTTTTGACTGTATGATGAAAAGTTATTTATCATTCCTCACGCCCCTTCACTCGATCAAACATCGCAAACTTCCTGAGATGAATAATCGGCAAGCCGATAAATAAAATGACCAATACCAGCATGCCGGTGTTGTGATCGCGGCGCGCCCAATACGCCAAAAGCATGATTAAAACGGCATAAATTAAGCCCAGTGCTAAATGATAGTATTTGTTTTTAAAGTTCATAAACCAAAACTAATACCACCCAATGTATTCTAATAAAAGCTTGAGATGAATCCGCTTAGATTCCCGATAAATTGACGGAAAATAATTATTTTACTTTCAAACACCCTGCCTGGGTGTTTTATTAAAAAATTAATCCCCCTCTTCACCACCACCGAAAATCCGCTCCAACAAGTTCGGTTTCTTTAAAACCCCGTCGTTGTACTTCTCCTTGTAATCAAACTCGCCATTCGGCTTGTAATACTTCCAGGTGCCTTGCTTGATGCCGTTCTTATACCTGCCCTTAACACTGATGATAGCATTCTCGTAATACTCAATATAGGCTCCATCCATGATCTTGCCGTCCATCTCCATACTCACTTTTGGATTGCCATTCTCGTAATACGTGGTATTCATGTTATCCTGGAAATTCTTAATCAGGAATAAGTCCATGGCCGTTAAAGTATCTGTCTCATTATCCGTTGTATCTACCACCGCTACCGGTGCTGTCCACGGCTGATACTGCGTTCCTAGTACAGTGCGCATTCTGTCGCCATCGCCAGACAAACTCAAACCAACATGATTGAAACATCTGATGTACTCCTGATTCTTCTTAGAACTCTCCCAACTCTCCGGATTTAACAGTCCCTTGAAATTAGCAAAGTGGTAATTCGGACTCATATAGGCCATTACACTGGTCTGCCCCGCAAACTTCGATCTGAAATTGCGGTACTCTTCTTTGTTGGCCAAGGTCTTCTGCGCCACATAATCATCAATGGTCAGCAACAAGGTCTTAGGATCATCACTCATCACCACGTAATCGCCTAAAATGGTGTAATAAGGCTTCTCAATCTTAGAGAACAATTTGCCCAAGAAGGCCTTGAATAAACCTTTTACTTCGATGTATTTAACTTCATACCCATTATAAGTTACGTTCGTAAATCGAATCGGAGTGCGCTTTCTGATCTGTGCCTCGATAATACCCAGATTCTCTTTGGCTGCATTGATATCTGTGGCTTTAATGGCCATCACACTTCTTACTTTGTTTCCTATCAGCACATCTGTTTCATATTGAGCAATGGCTATTTCAGTGCCTATCCAATCAAACAGATTTCTCTGCACATTGATCTTCAACAATTTTTCGATCTTCTTTATCGCAGCCTGTTGCTCTTTATAAGCTACCGGATCTTTCTGCATGATGGCATCCAGGTTGGAATAGAAGGTATTAAAATCGGTAAAGCCCATGCTTAAAAAGAATGACGCCCGCTCCGAAAACACTTTCTCGGCATCGGTTTCTGATTTTCCAGATACCGACAAAGCCTGCAGGTACGAACTCAAACTGTCATTAACAATCGTATAGCCATCCGCCAGCAATAAATTATCCTGCAATGACACATCCAGTCCGGTGTAAAACAATGACGAGAATAGGTCTTTAATATCGGCCACATCATCCATGTACACACCCAAATACTGGTGGAAGGTGCTGTGATTTAAAAAGATTCTGCACATACCATCGTCGCTGGTCAACTGATTAACTTCTGTAAAGCGTGTGTCCATGCCTAATTGCGACTCAGGGAGCTGTGACGAAGTAATGACTTTATCCATCAAGGCTTTGTTATAAGACACCACCAGGTAGTTCTTTACAAAGGCTATTGATAAAACATCTCTGGTGGCAGGATCGGTGTACTCATTTACTTCGGTTTCTGACGAGGTACGCACGGTATGGGTATAGCCAAACTGCTTGATCAGACTGGTTAAAGAAGCTTTGACAATGCTGGATTTAGAAGCCTCTGCCATATCGGCATAGTAGACAAAATCGTAATCCTTGGCCTTAGTCATGTGCACCGAAATCAGCAAATGCCTTTGACCAATCAAAGAGAAAACCTGCTGATTTTGTTTGATCACTTCGTCCATTAAATCGGCACTGGTCGTAATCTCTTCAAATGCCGGGAAGGTCTTTAAGCCTGTCCACAAATCACTTGAACTAAAATTCTGCCAATTACCTACTGGATCTTTTGTCTCTACCACCATCACCGCATCGTCTGGCACCAGATAGAAGCCATCAATAAATTTATTAGGACTCCATTTAAGCCATAAAAAATACCCGCCAACGAGTGCGCCAATAACCAATATAACTATAACTGCTTTTTTCATTTTGATTTTAATACTTGTAACTGTTCCCAAACAAAGCCAAACAACTCACCAACATACGATTTTGAAAAGTCGAATTTAACATTGCCTGCCTGATACAATTCAGGAATGGTGCGGGTATACCCCAGCTCCAACAGGTGCTTATAACCATCCAGACCGGCTTTCTTATCGTTCAACACATTGCGCCAGATGGCAATAGCGCCTAACTGTGCAAAGCCATATTCGATGTAATAAAATGGCACTTCGTACAAGTGCAATTGCTTCTGCCATGAGTATTCCATGAAATGCTCGTAACCACTCATATCAGCTACACCGGTATCAAAGCGCTTGGCAATAGTCAACCAGGCTGACTTTCTTTCTTCGTTACTGTGTTCAGGGTGGGTATAGATCCAATGTTGAAAGGCATCGATTGTGGCGATCCATGGCAAGGTAGCGATAACGCCCTCCAGCTGTTCTATCATGGCTCTGTTGAGTTCTTTCTCGTCGCTGAAGAACTTGTTCCAGCCTTCCATACTGATCAGTTCCATAGCCATACTGGCTACTTCGGCAACCTCCATTGGCGCATTTTTAAAGGCATTAAGCTCAAGATGCTCACTCAGAAAAGAGTGCATGGCATGTCCGCCCTCGTGCACCATGGTTTCTACATCTCTTAAACTGCCAGCGGCGTTCATAAAGATGAAAGGTATACCACTCTCCGCCAGAGGATAGTTATATCCGCCAGGCGCTTTACCTAGGCGACTTTCGAGATCGAGAAAACCCTTATCTGCCATGATGCGCAAATTGGCCGCAAAGGCTGGCTCTACTACCTCAAAACAGGCAATACTTTTTTCGAGCAATTCTTTACCACCTTCGAATGGTTTTAAAGGCTGTCTGTTTAACGAATCAACTGCCAAATCATAAGGCTTGAGTTGCTCGTAACCCAGATTGGCTTTGCGCTCTTCTTCAATCTTTCTGCATAAAGGCACTACTACTGTTTCAATCGCTTCGTGGAAACTGAAACAGTCCTCTACAGAGTAATCAAAGCGGCCCATGGCCTGATGCATATAATCTCTAAAATTATCAAACCCGCAGTTGATGGCTACCTGATGGCGCAATTTGATCAACTGATTGAAGAGCTCATCCAGTTCATCTTTGCTCTGCAATCGGCGCTGATTAATGATTTCGTAAGCGTCTTTTCTTTTGGCTCTGTCGGTTAGTTTTAAACGGTTAGCAGCCTGTTGTAAAGTTAAGGTCTCTCCTTCTATCTCAACAGACATGGCGCCGCTGATACTGCCGTATTTCTGCGCCAAAGTTTGCAATTCTGACAACAAAGCGATGTTATCTTCCCTGAACAATTCAATAGCATTTTTAATGGCCCTGAAATAGATCATGAAAGCTTTGTCCGATTCGAGCTCCGATTTAAAAGGCGATTCGTTGATCTTTTTATTCAGCAGATCTTCGAAAGGTGCAATATTGGGTTGAATATTGGTAACAAAATCGATGTAGGCGGCTTCAAGCGCTTCGTTGGTGGTATCGCAGGTCATCTTGATATAGCGCCAAGCCATGTCTTCGCTGACCATACTCTCGAGTTCGCTGATGTCTTTCAGCAAGCTTCTGTAGGCTGCAGCGCTGTCAATGGGGCGCTGACTTAATTCTTCAAAATATCCTTTTAACTGATCCCAGGTACTAATAGTAAAATCCTGTGGAAGGTACTGTCTTTTTGCACTCATAGTGTTTGAATTGTGATTCCTGTTTAATCGGAAAAACACGCATCAAACTTAAGTCAATTTGAACAAAATGACAATTACAAAGTGTTCACATGGTGTACTAAATTAAGGTGTTAGTCGAATTTGTAATTCAGGGTGACGATAAAATCTCTGTTATCTAAATTACCAATTCCGCCAATCATGCAAGACATCGGCAATGGTGCTTCTGTAATCACACTATATGATCCTCCCATATTGCGCGATATGTTTAAACCGATTTGTTTACTCAACTGCAATTGAAGTCCGAGGTGCACCTGAGTAGTATTTACAGGCATGCTCATATAGTTGTCTTTTGAAAACAGATTGGCATCCTCTGTTCTGATATCATCTACAAATGGTGTCGAACTCCTGTCATAAATAGTCGTTTTAGCATAAGTGCCTCTCAAAAAACGGTTATAACGAATTCCTATTTCGAAAGCGGGTTTCAAAGGAACAAACCTCAACTGATAACTAACAAACAAAGGTATACTCAACTTTGTCATACTGGTTTTAGAAGTTTCTATGTGGACTGTTGTTTCATTTTCAAAAGAATTATATTGTTCACGGTAACTATTATTATGATACCTGGTTGTACCATATTGCAAGCCACTGATAAGGCTTAATCGTTTATTGAGGTGGTAATTTGCTCTAATTCCAATCGCAGGACTCATATGCCTGGTATAGCCATAGTTAACAAACGAAAACTGCGCCGATGACACACCTAGTTCTGCCGTAAACGACCATTTGTCTTTGGCTGATACTGTGCTCAAACCAATGAGCATAACTAATACGATAATTTTTACTTTCATTTTGCCAGTTGTTTAATCCGGTAAAATGTATTCAGTGCATTCAAAATCAGAAATACTATTACCAGTGATAAACCATAGACTAGCACAAGGGGGTCAATTGTTGCATCGACCTCGAAATTTTTTTCAGACATGTAGCCATTAATGAGGTGTTTAATGTATAAAAGCACGCTTGTTCCAGTCACGAACACCAGCCCCATCAGTACGATATAAAATAAAAGATATTGCTTGAAAATTGTATTGACCCTATACCCCAGTTGCAAGAGGGTTCTTATCTCATAATTCGAATTGCTTATCAGTAATTGCGCATACTGTACAAACCCTAATATGGCTAATAAAACAATCACTGAACCTATAATCAAAACAATGCTCAATACCATCTTCAACAAAGCATTCAATTTGCCATTCTTTAGCATCTCGAGATTGGTTTCATAGCCTCTGCTTTCCAGAAATTCTGTTAGCTGTGCATCTGATGGATCATTACACATCAGCACCAATCGAGATATGCCTTTCTCTTTATAACTGCCATATATTTTATTGGTTTCCTCCAGAAAAGATTCAGGCACTAGTATCGAATTTATCCGATCAGTAAAACCAGCGATAACACCAGACATTTCTGCTGTCTGACCATTACCTGAGACAATGACTTTTAAGCCTGCCAGCTTGGCTGTCCCCTTGCTGATTTGCGGCAGTCCCTGACTCGGAGCGAAACCAAAATTGTATAAATTTAAATAATCAGTAGGTAAAATAATTGGCACGGGCTGACCAGGTTTCCAATTCCAGTTGCTGACTTTTACATCCAGAAAACCATCAGGAACTGCTTCAAAAAACATATCCGTCATCATGGTTTTATCCTGCAACTGGAAACCTGTTTGCGCTCTGAACTGATTGGCCTTAAATGTCCCAACCTTCTCAACTGCCTTTAAAGTTTTAAATGCCTCTATTTCTTCTTCAGAAAATACTGCAGCACTACCGGATAAAGTGTTAAGAATACTGACGGGTTTATTAACGACTAAAAACTGTGAACTAATGAGTTCTTTTTTATTATCTACAATTGAACGTATGTCCTGATAAATCTGAAGAGAACTCATCACCATCAGCAGCCCGAATAAAGAACCAAACAGCACTACTGTGAGTTGAATATAACTTTGTTTGGAGAGAATTAAACGTCTGATCATATCAACACTTCTGAATGAATGTTTAAACTGCTGCCATTGCCCAGAGAGGTAAGAATTAGTCCTGCCCCATTTCTCTCACATACTTCTTTTATCAGTGCCTCCATCTTTAAGGTATTTTCGGCATCTAAATGACTGAACGGCTCGTCGAGTAACAACCATTTAAATGGCTGCACCAGGGCCCTAATTAAAGCAACTCTCTGTTGTTGTCCCATTGATAAATACTTTACAGGTTTACCCAGCAAATGATCTATACCAAGTTGCTTTGCCATTGCTTGTATTGCCTCATCTGACACAGTCTTTGTTAATTGTTGTTTGATGATGATGTTCTCGAAAGCACTCATATGATCAAACAACCTTAAATCCTGAAACACGATGGCGATGCTTTCTTTGCGTAGCGCTGACCAATCATTTAAACTGAATGATTTTGTCTCCTTACCATCCAGTAAAACACTGCCTGAATAATCCGATCTGGTGCCGAACAGATAAGCAATTAAAGTTGATTTACCTTTTCCGGAACTGGCCTTTACAAGGTAATAATGACCTGCTTTAAAATCGATATCCTTACCCCAGATACTTTCAGAGGAATAATTCCCTTCCAGGGGTTTTGGCACGACTGTTCTTAAAGCAATATCCATAACTTACCAGGTTTCTACCGGTAATTCATCCATTTGTTTTACCAGCCTGTAGAGCGAATTACCGGTTCCTTTTTTAAGATTAATTCTTTGCTCATACTCGTGGCCCTTACCAGTATACGTGATGTCTTTAAACATGGCCATATAACTTTCAAAATAGGTTAGAAATTGTCTGCCAGAATTACCTGCTAAACTAGACGTCAATGCTGTGTATTTTTTGGCATCCAGACTTAAATATAAATTAACAGGATTATCTTTTACATTCTTGGCTATTTCAGTATTAGGTATTTTACCTAGCTGTCCATCCTTTTGCATTTTTGAAGATAATTCATCGCTATTACTGATGAACATTAACTTATCTTTCATCACTACATACAAAGCTATACTGTCATAAATAGGCAAATTGAGTTTTTGACGACCGTCAGGCAACAACACAAATTGGTTTCTATTCAATATCTCAGATATGATTTTCTTATCATTTATTGACACAGCAAGTGTCATGACAGGCACTACATCAGTTTTAGTAACTGGCATCAATTCATATGTAAGCGTAACATCGTTCCAACCATAATCCATGCTGTTATAGGTGCGACTCTCAAAATCAAGCAATGCTAATGAAATCTCTTTACCAAAAGCCCCAATTAACTGCTTACTGGTCAATCCGAACTCGCCCGCTGTTTGCTCAATCTCTCTTCGAAACGATCTCTCTTCTCCAGTCAATTCTCCTGCAAAAGCAACTAACTTATCGAAATCAATATTCATTGAAAGTAAACCAAGTAATTTATCCGCACAAATAGCATTCATGGTCTTTTCTGACAATCCCGAACTACCTATGTAATTCATTTTATCATACTCTTTAGTATCTCCGAAGATTTTCATATTAGAGACAATCGCATCCTGTTCGAAAGATAAACTAACACCAAGTTTGACGCCCTTCATCATTTTTTTTACATTTTCGATGCTCTCATCCCTTTCACCCTGCAAGTTGGTTAAGCGAAAAACTTTGTCATAACTCATGTATAAAGCAATATCTTCATCATTTTCATCATACGCCATAAAATCTTTATCACCCATAATGCTGGATTCTTTCTTCATTCTCATGAAACCTTTGATGGTTTTTTCTATGGTTTCATTAGGACTTTCATCGTAGAACCATGAGTACTCCTTGTTCAACCACAAGAGGCCTGAGGTATTCCAGGCAACAATACTGCGGTTACTTAATTTGATATAATTAAACTCCTTGCCCTTTTTCAATTCCGTTTTAGCTTGAGGAAATTTCAACACCGTCTTGTTAAAATCTTCAATATCCTTGATGTCAAGCACTAAAGCGTTATAGGTAACATTCTTGGTATTGTACATGTAGTAATAGGCATCACTGAAGACATTTATACCTGTAGAAGTTGGATTTCTTAAGATTTGTGCAATAACTTTAGAGGTAGGATCATTAGAATTATTAATCGATTCCTTCTCCATTTTCTTATAGATTTTGGTCTTTTTAATTTCACCGTTCTCACTGATTTTGTCTACCAGACTCTTTACGTCAAATCGCACTACAAAAGTGGCATTAGCTGGCACAAGGATTAAGTGTTTATTACTGCCTCCAAAAAAACGGTAGGCTATGAATGCGCCTGTTCCAACGATAACTGTTCCAAGCACAATCCACAAGATTTTTCTATTCATATTAACTTAAATATTTTAAGCAAATATAAGATTTTATTAAACTCTGGAAACTATTGCTTGAATATTCTACAATCAATCAAGGCACTCCATAATCAACAAAAAGCCACTATCAAAGCTTACACTAACAATGCCACTGCTGGCTACTTTATTGCTGCTGCTGGTGTTGTATGGATATTCAAGATCTTTGCCCGTAAGATTCCATACCAGATTTTCGGTGACGATATTGCTAACCTTATTGAGTGGAATCAACGACAAATTCTCATTTTCAGAATAGTACTTCTTAAAACCACTCAGAATTGGATATATTCTCGAATGATCATCTATCATTACCTGATTGATTCTGTCGCTATAACGCGCCAGAATGCCTATATTATTGATATAATGGTCGCTTCTCTTACCGGTAGCCCAAATGATGTTAACGGCTTTAAAATTGCGCTGAATAAGAAATTCTAAGCCTTTCTCTAAATCCGTTTTTTCCTGATCGGGAACAAATTCGATAAGGGTGTCTGGTGGAATTTTGCTTCTCACTTCGTCCAGCGACTGATGATCGAAATCGCCAAGGACAACATCAAACTTTATCCCTAGTTCTAATACGCGCTCTAAAGCACCATCCAACACCACTATAAACGGACTCCATTCCAGCAATTGTCCAATCAATTCAGTTCTGCAAGATTCGCCATTGGCTATAATCAATGCAGGTTCCTGAGCTTCTCTGACAACGTGGTGTGAAGACATAATTAATGCAGGATATCAAATCTTATCACGCCCTCACCTTCTGGAGATGTATAAATAAGGATGTAATTTCCTGAATTTAAATCCTGAACATTGATCGAATTGACGCCTGTGCTCAACTCGCCTGTTTTTACCAATTTTCCTTGTGCATCCATCATCTGATAGCTGGCATTGCCATTGATTGATAATTCAACATTCAATACATCTGACGCTGGAATAGGATAGGCTGTTTTAAGAATGTCTATAGAGGTTTTATCGACAGAACTAATGCCGGCATTATTGATCAAACCTTTGAAAATGCCTCTGCCATGCGTAAAGAAATAAATATCTTTTTTATTTTTAGCGATTGCAATGCAACTTACAACTGTTGAAGGCACACGTGTATCTTTAGTCCATGTCAGACCGCCGTCTTCGGTGACGTATAAACCATAGTCTGTTCCTGCAAAAATTACTTCTTCCGGATTAAAAGGATCACATTCTACCCAGTTAACAGGCAGGCCTCTTGGCAAGCCTCTGCTGATATTAGTGAATACTGGTGTACCAAAAATATTACTAACTTTCCAGATTCTGCCTGAATCGGCGATGTTGTTAAATGCAATAAAAATTTTATCCCTGAAACCTGGAACTACTTTAATACTACCAACAAATGATGCTCTGATGTATGATGGCATTAAAGAGCGAAGATCTTTGTATTTAGGCGTAGTATTCATAACAGAATCAATCGCCGCAAGGCAATTACTACCACCTGAAAATGCGGCAGGATTTGCATCTTCTGATAATGCTGCACTGAACAATCTACCAGTATTGGTATTGCCAATCTTCTTGAAGGAATTTCCTTCATTAGAACTGAAATACATATTGGAACCTGCCGGGTATAAAATATACTGACCAAAGGTTTCACTTACTGTAAACGGATGTATAAACCATTTGGCATCCGTTTGTACAGGCAAATTGTTGGCTATATTACTGCCGTTTCTATACATCGCCCCATTCTGAGTAGCGAAATATCTGGTATTGCTGTTATTGGCGTGATAAAAAGAATAACCACCGTCGCCACCATAAATATTAGCAAATATTGGATTTTTATTTCTGCTTTCTTTGGTACCGTTATCTTGTGTTCCACCAAAGACATTATTGTTGTGAGGCGACACATCGCCGTGATAGAACTGCGTAATGTTTAAGCCATTATTTAAATTAGTAAATTGAGAGAAATCATTCCACTTGTAGGTACTCAATCCTCCATCATGACCGACGTATAATAAACCATTACCAGTAATTGCCATATGGTGATCAGAGTGCTGGTAGTTAGCTTCAGACCATGAAGCCCCACCATCCAGAGAATATCCGGCGTCTACAGATGCGATGTAAATAGCATTTGTGTCATTAGGATTAATTTCCATTGTTAAAGTATACCAGGTGAAACCAAAATTGACAGTACCCGTTGGATTTGTTTTCACCACAAAGGTTTTTCCGCCGTCACTAGATTTGTAGAAGGTTTTTAATACTCCGTTGTACGAGTTATCAGGACCAGAGATTGCGGCATAAACTACTTTTGGAAAATTCTTGCAATAAGCCAGTTCGCCTCTTGCAGTGGAAGCTGAATTGACTGAAGCCACTTTGCTGAACGTATTGATATTGCCATTGTCTGAACGGTATACTCCGCCACCTTTCAAAGTAAACATCACTGAACCGTCTGGGAATACTTCCAGGTCGTTCATTTCTGAACCTGTATTGTATACTCTTGTAAAAGTATCACCACCATTTGTACTGCGCCACAATCCTGCTGCATCAGTGGCAACATACAGTGTATTTGAATCTTTAGGAGAACATTTCACCGACCAGTTAAACTGAAATTCAGTACGGTTAGTAAATGGTAGTTGAGAAAACGACTTTCCACCGTCTACAGACTTGAAAACGCCATATCCCATTAAGTCAGCACTATTTCCACTAGCCTCGCCAGTGCAGTAGTATACCAAATTTGGATTAAATGGATTCTGACTCATATAGGTAACACTTGGAGAAAGCGCCTGATCATTGATTGCTCTCCATGATGCGCCATTATTTAGCGATTCGAAAACACCACCAGATGCGCCACCAATCAAAATTCTGTTTGGCGTGCTGTAATCTACCACTACGGCTCTGATTCTGCCACCAACATTGTTAGGACCGTATTCTGAGACTTTTAATAAGGCATTCGAATTAGAACGTTTTGATGATGCAATATCCCATTGGTAAGTGCTCATGTCAGGTAAAACATTCTCACCATTGGTTTTCATATACAACCATTGCTGGTAATACCCCGGACGTTGTCCGCTGTTTTTTAATGAAGACTGACTGCTACAAGAGACTAAAATAAAGCTTGAAACAAATAAATAAAGGACGGTTCTAAAAGTCATAAGCAGCAAATATAATAAATATTTAATCTCCAGCTTATCAATAAAATTTATGCTGAATCAAATTCAACAATCACTTAATTTTGCCCCCTATTCAATCATGTCTAATTATTCACAAGTAGCAATATTAGCAGGCGGCTGCTTCTGGTGCATCGAAACAACCCTAAACCGACTCACAGGCGTTAAAGAAGTTATAAGCGGTTATACAGCCGGAAAAATACCAAATCCGACGTATAGAGAGGTGTGTAGTGGACTTACCGGACACGCTGAAGCAGTAAAAGTAGTATTTGACCCAGACCTGGTCAGTTATGAAACACTTTTAAAAGTCTTTTTTGCCATGCATGACCCAACGACGCTTAACAGACAGGGCGCTGACATAGGCACACAATACCGCTCTGCTATCTATTACTACAACGACGAGCAAAAACAAATTGCCGAGTCGCTTATTCAACAATTAGAATCAGAAGGTGTATTCAACAAAATTGTTACTGAAGTGAGTCCGGCCGACACCTTCTATATTGCTGAAGACTATCATCAGAACTACTACGAACAAAACAGAGAGGCCAACAGTTATTGCACTGCAGTCATCGACCCAAAGGTCAATAAGCTCCGGAAATCATTTGCCCACCTGCTTAAATCAGAATAAAAAGAAAACGCCGCTAAAAGCGGCGTTTTGCAAAATATATGACTCCTATTATTTCAGGAGCGTTAGTGGACTATACTCAATTTAGTAACCGATTTAACACCGTCAATCATTACTTCAACAGTATAAATACCGCTGCTTAGATCGCCGATATACAACTCGGTAGACTCTTGAGATAGATCTTTATTTAACACTACCTGACCAATTTGATTAAGAACTTTAACAACTGCATTGTTTGTGCTTAACAGGTCTATGGTAATGAATTTATCAGATGGATTTGGATATAACTTGAATTTCCCTGCATTAACTACATCGATACCTGTTTCAGTGATACCCACTTTTTTGGTATTAGAACACTGACAATCGGCATCTTTAGCCTTTAATGTAACATCAAACGAACCTACGAAGGTGTATTGGTAAAGAGGAGAAACATTGGTTGAAGTACCACCTTCACCAAAGAACCACTCATATGAATCGTAAGCAGAATTTGCTGGCGTAAATTTGTAGGTATTGAAACCAACTTGGTTATATGGCGCAACTGTAAAGTCGCAAGTAGGTATAGTGGTAATAGTAATTGATCTGGCAGCTGTATCATCACAACCATCAGGAACGCTAACAACAAGATTAACCGTGTAAGTTGTAGTTGTTCCAACTGAATAAGCATGAGATGGATTATAATCCGTACTTACTGCGCTATTATCACCGAAGTACCATTTGTAACTTAATTCACCATCTTCAATAGTTGAAAGATTGGCAAATACAGCATCGTGATCTTCACAAACATCCATGGTTTTGAAATCGGCTATTGGCTGAGTTAACACTTTAAATGACTTCTCAGTTTCAGCCTCACATCCATTGCTTAAAACAGATTTAAGTTTGATGGTCTTAGGACCGTGATATGGCCATACTCTGTTATAGTTCTTTGTAAAGGCTGTTGCACCATCACTGAATGTCCACGTATATGATGAACTTATTCCAGGGAATTCTGTAGTGGTATTAACAAATTTACTTATATCGTTTTTACATAGTCTGTCAACTGTAAAGTCGACAACCGGAGCAGGTTTAATAGTTACAGTTGTATTCGTTGAATCAGAACAAGCAAATTCAGAAACCATTTTTAATTTCACTGTGTAAGTGCCTGGAGCAGAGAAAGCATGCACAGCATCTTCAATGGTTGAAATTTTTCCATCACTAAAGTTCCATAAAGAACCAACCTTACCGCTGCTAATGGTTGAAGTATTGTCAAAATTAATATCCTGGTTCATACAGATGGCCTGTGTCGGAGCGATGAATGAAGCAACTGGTGTAGGGAATACATATGCATTCTTAATCAATGTTGCAATACAGCCATTTCTATTAGCCGTTAATTTAACAGAATATCTGTTTGGTGTGGTATATAAGTGACTAGGACTGTTAGCATTTGAATTAGGCGTATTATCACCAAAATTCCATGTGTAAACTATACCAGTTCCTGGGGTTTGATTATTGAAAACAACTGCAGTGCCCTCACAAGCATTGATGGCTTTAAATGCAGCCTGTGGAATCTGACCAACCTGAACCGCTATCGTAGTATCTTTAGATATGCCATATGGCGACGAAGTGGCTGTTAGTTTAACATAATATGTACCCGCTATGTCAAATCGCTGCACTGGTTCAACAAAATCTGAACTGTCATTTACAGTGAATTCCCATTTATAGGTGATCCCTCCGGAATGTATAGTTGACAAATTAGTGAAATACACATCATCGCCTTCGCAAATAGACGTAGGGAATTTGAAGTTAACGACTGGTGTTGGCGCTACATGTATTATTCTAGTGATCATTGTATCACAGAAATACGGGCCTAAATCACTGGTTCTAATTTCTACGCGGATATTACTGTCGAGTAAATTAGCATCAGGGGTAAAGGTTAAAACACCATTACCTGAACCCGGATCAGCAAATGAATACAATGAGGTACTTACAGGAGTGCCATATTCAGTCTCTAAATACACAGAATTAACTTCCCATGTGTTTCCGTGATCACTATTGCTGTAACCTGTTGGAGGTGTTAACTCGTAAACTAATTGCTTGTTTATCTCTGACACATCAGGATCATTTAATAAACCTAAAGAATATTTACCGGCAAAGCCAGTACCAGCAATTAAATCAGAACCAAATGGCTTAGGATTTACTGTTATAACAATTGGCTTTCTGCTTGGTGATGGACAAGTCTTCTCATAAAAAATCTCACAATCCAATGTCCATGGTGTATAAACACCTATTCTACCAAATTTACCATAAACACAATTTCCTCCAGTCATACTGATATCCGAATTAGAATAGGAACTGGCACCATAATTAATCCAGATATCTTCTCCACTTAAAGGATTGGTTGTGACATATAAGCCGTAATCAATTCCTGGCTCTAAAACCAAAGATACCGGAATAGTATTCAATGACCCACCATTGCTTAATGGGGCATCAAAAATTCTTGTCCATGAAGTTGAGTCGTTTTCATACCCGGCAAATCCTCCTTTTCTGTAGTATACAGTGTAATGCGGACTTGTATTACCGAATACCGACTGAACTTTTATACCTGAAATACGAACCAGTTCGTTGGCCTTTACTTTTAACATGGCACCATTATACTCATTCTGATCATAAGAAATCATGGTGTAGTTGTTAAATCCTGAACCAAACTTATTTGAAGTTGATTTAAATCTTAGAGCTTCCGCATAGAATGTATCAGTTCTGTATAAGAATGGCGTAGTGAAACTACTACCCATCTTTAACATGCTTCCACCGGTCGGACCGTCAAACCAGCCAATTGAATCTACTGAGCTGGCAGAAATATCTTGTTTGCCTACGCCACACTTAATGACATTAGAGGCTGTTGGAACTGATGGAGCACCAGAATGCAGATAATTAACGGTAATGGTATCATTACTGGTTTCTGAATCTGTGTTGCCATTCGGACTGTATGTCCAAACTTTAAAGGTATAAGATGTGTTTGCTGTAAAAGTATAATTACTTTTTAAAAGCACCTGAATAGTCTCATCAGACAACAAACTATTTGTTATGTAGACCGGAGTCTGACTAACTCCATTAATGGAGTATCCAACATAATAATTATTGACTGTGTTGGTACCAATATTCATGACATTGGCATACAAATTCTGAGTATAAGCACATTCGTTGGGCGTTACAAAAGATCTGGCTGATAAGTTGTCTGTACCGTAGATTCTTTCTACTTCAACTATCATGTCCTGATTAGCATTCTGATACCACCACTGACAGGTTTCAGTATTGATACCACCCCAGTTTGGAGAAGTCATGCCCGGACGAATGGTATAAGAGGTTCCGCAATTACAGGTATACTGGTTAAGTGTTAATTCAATATAATCAGCACTGCTACCACAGTTGTAGTCAGAACAACCTGTCCCAACCGTCCACACCATACCGTCACAAGAAATTGAAGCATCATAACCATTGTAAAGAGCATCGGCTATCTGTCTTACAGCATATTTGTCTGTGCAAGATTTACCAACCATGTCATAAGTACCCTTCATGGTAATCTTAAGGTACTTATCTGCTGTTGTATCTAGAGAAGTAATTAAATTGACCCAGTTATCGTATTGAGGATCGCCTGGACAGTAACCATAGTTGTAGTCAAAATACTCATTATAAGTTAATTTCGACTGCGAATTTCCTAGAAAAGGAAATAAAATTAAGAGAATTAAAAGAATATGTTTAATCATAGAAAAATAATTAGTTAAGGCAAAACTAACTATTTTCAAGGATTAAATATACTGATTTTCATTACTTTTTAAGATTTCTTACGAACATGCCTCATCTTCTGACCTTTAAATTATTCATGTTCTTCATCATTTTCTTCATATCGCTAAACTGAGTCAGCAATTTATTTAAATCCTGAATGCTTTTACCACTGCCCTTTACTATTCTATTTTTACGGGAAGCATTTAATATTTCAGGGTTTTTTCTTTCAGATGGTGTCATACTCTGAATCAGGCACTCGATGCCTTTGAATGAATTTTCATCCACGTCCAGATCTTTGATTTTATTACCAACACCAGGAATCATGGCCATCAAATCCTTGATATTACCCATCTTTTTAATCTGCTGCAACTGACCAAGAAAATCATCAAAATCAAAATCGTTCTTGCTGATTTTCTTATTTAATCTTTTTGCCTCTTCCTCATCATAAACAGATTGTGCACGCTCCACTAAACTCACAACGTCTCCCATTCCCAGGATACGGCTAGCCATACGCTCAGGATAAAACACATCCAAGGCATCCAGCTTCTCGCCGTTACTGACAAATTTAATTGGCTTATTAATAATAGATTTAATGGATAAAGCCGCACCACCTCTGGTGTCACCATCCATTTTACTCAACACAACGCCGTCGAAGTCTAATCTGTCATTAAAGTTCTTTGCCGTATTTACAGCATCCTGACCCGTCATAGCATCCACTACAAACAAAATCTCTGAAGGCTTCAATGCCAGCTTGATGTTGTAAATCTCATTCATCATCTCCTCATCAATACTTAAACGTCCTGCAGTATCGACAATGATGACATTATTGTTATGCTCTTTGGCATATTTGATAGCGTTTTGCGCTATTTCAACCGGATTCTTATTCTCAGTTTCAGTGTAAACATCCGTATTAATTGACTCCCCTAAAACTTTTAATTGTTCTATTGCCGCAGGTCTGTACACGTCGCAAGCTACCAGCAGGGGATTGCGTCCTTTTGAACGGATATATTTAGCCAGCTTACCTGAAAAAGTGGTTTTACCAGAACCCTGTAAACCTGCAATCAATATAATGGCAGGAGCACCTGTGATATTAATATCCTTTTGCTCGCCACCCAATAAATCTCTCAATTCATCATTGACAATTTTAGTCAACAACTGTCCTGGTGAAACACTCGTAAGCACGTTTTGCCCCAATGCTTTGGCCTTAACTTCATCAGTAAAATCTTTAGCAATCTTGTAGTTAACATCGGCGTCTACCAAAGCTCTGCGAATTTCCTTCACAGTTTCAGCAACGTTGATTTCAGATATTCTACCCTGACCTTTAAGGTTTTTAAAGGCTTTTTCAATCTTAAGACTTAAATTTTCGAACATAATGCACGCAATGGTTTTGAGAGGTGCAAAAATAGGCTTTGTCTGTCTTATCTCAAAAGAACAAATATTCCTTCAAGATTAAAGGATGTAACCCCATCCAGTGCAAGGGCCCTGACCTTATAGACATAATGACCTTCCTGACAAGGCTGACCCTTATAAGTACCATCCCATCCCGTATTAACATCGTCTGACATAAAGACTTGTTCGCCCCAGCGGTTATATACTTCAAACTTATAATCCAGAATTGGATTGCCAGTCTGATTAAATATCAAAATAGCCCTCGGAATAAATACTTCGTTCTTGGCATCACCATTAGGGGTAAAGGCATTCGGTACAAATATTTTAGCTTCAGAAATGAGACATAACAAATTAGAGAAACTCTCAACAAATTCACTAGTATCCTTGATCGCTTGTATTTTAAAGCATATCGAATCATCCAGCTTGGTATCTAAAAAGTCAAACTGATACAATGAACTTGCAGTATCAATAGATCCAACAACTTTAAATGTGTTATTCTCTCTTAAAAAAATCTGGTATTGCTTAACACCACTGTACCATTTATCGTATTTAGTCCAGTTAAGCTTAGCCACATAACCTTCGCTCTTTCCTTTTAATAATATAGTCGTATTTACAGAACTCTCAGGTGATTCAGCACCACAATGATCAACTGCTTTGATGGTGTAGGTATAGGACACTCTGTTAGTCTCCATAAACTGGTTATCATCGATATAGCCCGTTGAATCAGAAACATCGTATCTCGAATTCATAGCAGATCCCGTATACGAGCGGGTAATCACATAATGATCGAGATTTTTTATGTAGGTATATCTGCGCCATTGTGTATACGTTTTGTTGCCAGGTAAAACCGTTGTCCTAACTGAACTGACAGGCACACTTGGAGCAACATATAAAGAGGTTTTACAAACAGTATTACTTCTTGAAGTCCATTTGCCATTGCGCTCCAATGCCTCAACATAATAACAATACAATTTGTTACAGAGCTTTCTGTCCCTGTAAGATGTCTGTCCGCTAACAGTAGAATCGAGTAATTTAAATGGTCCACCCGCTTCACTTCTGTATATTCTATAACGTCTTACATTGCCTGCCCCCCAGCCTTCATAAGGCAACCAGTCGAGAATTAAATCATTAATAGCCGTATCTGTCACCTGCAAGAATATGGTACAATGAGGGAAAGTTACAGCCCCCAGATTGCTGCATTTGTCCCTTGTCTTGATGACATAACAGTATCTTGACTTACTAACATCAATTCCGGAATTCACCCTAAAGGTGGTATCCTTTCTATCAGGTGTGCTGTATAGCAAGGTGTAATTTGGCGCATTGTCATTAAACAATCTGTATCCAGTAAAGTACTTGTACTTTGACTGACCCCAATTAACATCTATAAACTGATTGTTGGTAATGGTTACATAATTCATTGGTTCTGAAACCGGACCAATTGTATCGTTGGTATAGATAAATTTGTCTGCTGTATCAGTACAATTATTTTTATCCTTTACAAGCAGCAAAATCTGACTTAAGCCTATCTTTTTAAAGTTGTAACCAGCGTTCTGAGTATAGGCTGTATCTGTTACTACAGCTGGATCTCCGAAATCCCATTCCCAATTTTTAATATTTGAATTCGAAGGCAAACTATTGGCACTAAACTGTATTCGCCCGTTGTAACACACCGAGTCTGTTGATACAGTGAATGAGACATCTGGTCGCTTATGGGCTTTAATATAGACCAGATTTCTGGCAGTATCCTCGCACCCGTTTGCCGCTTTCGCAATGAGTACCGGGTTGTAGTCTCCAGGCGGATAATTGTATCGTGGGGCAAACGAAGTACTCTCTATATTACCATTGCCATCAAAGTCCCATTTGTAAGATACCGCTCCAATCGATCTGTTATTAAACTGTACTAATAAATCTGCACAACCAGTATCATTATTAACTGTAAACTTAGACTCAGGTGACTTTAAAACAAATATTGTGTCTTTCGTGTATTGCACAATACAGCCAAACGAGTCGATGACAGATAAGGTTGGTTTAAACTTCTGATAAGGCAATGCCCTATCGAAGATTTCATAAGTGTGGGTATTAAAGTTAATCGAATCTAAGGTACTACCATCACCATATTCCAGGAAGAATCGGCGATAATATTTACTTTGGTTATTGAAATTAACTTTCAATTTCTCGCAGCCAATATTGTTCGTTAAGAAAAATTTAGGAATTGGTCCGATTACTTTAATAAAACCTTTTTTATCTGAGGTATCGTTACATCCATAGCCTTTAACAACCAGTTTTACGTCACTGCCGTCAGGACCAGTATTTTGTCTGTAAAGGTGACCGAAGGTACTAAGATTGTTTGTCACTGAATCACCATCACCAAGATACCATCGGTATTCATAAATCGCAGGGTGTCTTACAGCAGCAATACGCGCAATAATTGGGGCACAATAATTTAAAGTATCATCACTATTAAACAAGGCTTTGATATTGTTAGAATAAATAGAAGCTATGGTGGTGTCTGTACAATTTCCATCGCCATAGGCTATAAGTCCTACTTTATAAACTCCTTCATTTTTAAATAATATTCTAGGATTTTTAGAGGTGTCCGTTGGCAGGAATGTAGCGCCACTGCCAGAGTCTTTCATGAACCATTTAAACTTAATCGCATCCTTATCCGATTGATTGAAAAGTCTTAATGGCTTTCCAACACAGGCATAATAAGAGTTGCCATTTGGCATATAAGCAGCCACTACCCCTGATGTCAATGTTGTGGTATTAACCGAATCATTACAACCAGAAGCATGGGTGTATTTAAAATTGAAATAGAAATACCCAGACTTCTTAATAAATACACCAGTAGGATTTAAGGTAGGCTTTCGGATTACCACTTTATTGGTATCGTAATAACTCTGCCAGATATGTGTGATAGGTGTAGTGTTATTATTTTTATAGTTATAGGTGTAGGTCTGATTGGCGAACAGGGTTGCGTTATATGGGTTACAAACCTTGTTTGGATTAATTTTTGGCAAGAAGTTAATACCGCTTACTTTCAATCTGAAAGGCAATTGAATCGTGTCATAACAAGTTAAACGAACAGAGTATCTGGTATACCTGATGGTATACATCCCAGGAAGCAGAGTTACATTAATACTATCACCACTGAAGGAATACGTAACATTTGCGCTATCTTTATGCTGAAAAATCCATTTGTGATAATAGGTACTGTAATAATTGGAGTCTTTGTATTTTGCACTAAGTCCAACATTCTTCCTAAAGCAAACATTCGAATCGCTGATGTTAAATTTAGGAATTGGGCGCTCAATAATTACTTTTCTAAGTTCAGTGATAGAATCTCTGCAACCAAGGTTATTAAATACCAATAATTTAACTGTGTAACGCCCAGTATCAGGATAACTGATCTTTGGATTGACGACAGTGTCTGTTTTGATAATACCACTTGGCAAATTGTAAAATGTCCATCGATATCTGTTGACAGCTTTGCTTGTCCCCCGCTTGGTAGCATTTTCAAACTCCATCATCTCTATCGGACAGGCGGGTTTTGGCTTCCAGGTAAAAGTTGGCAAAATCCTTCTGATTTCTAAGGCTCTTCTTTTAAGAACGGTGTCTTTACAGCCATTTGTTCCGGTAACAATCAATCTAACTGCATAAGTGGCATAACTCGGACAAATAAGCTTGGCCGGATTAGTCGTAGCAGTTTGCAAAATGGTGTTCATGAAACTATCATTATACAAATCCCATCTTACAGATTTTGCTACACCAACATTGATATGAGAAGTATCGAATGCCACAAAGGTATCCGGACGAAGACAACTGTAACTATTTGGAATAGCAAATCCCCCTATTGGACCATTAACCGTGATTTGATTGACATAATTTCTCTCAGATTTGCAACCATTATATTCATCAGACACATAAATGGTGTAAACACCAAAATCGGTAAACTTAAAGGAGTGCTTGTTGGGAGTTACTACTGTTCGTATGATATTATTAGGAATAACAGATATGAGAGGCAGTCCACTTCTTCCATTATTCAATGTTATTGCCAGATTCTCATTACCACACAAGACATTTTTACTAAACGTTGTGTTCAGGGCCGTACTGTCAGCGAACATTAAAAAGTCATTTCTGATCTTTTCATACTGGCAACCCTTCTTTGTGGTTACCGTTAATTTAACATCAAAAGTATCCTTTAGATTGTATAAAATATTCTTTGGCTCATAGGCATTAGAGGAAGCAGGCACTGCACCTCCGGGAAACGACCAGTTCCACGATGCAATTGGATATCCTAATGTATCGGTCAGGTTTTCGAAATTCAATAGTTTAGGTGTACACCCTTTCAATTGGTCGGCCATGAAATCCACAGAGATGGAATCAGGCAAAAATACCGTACTGTCAAAAGTCTTTTTTCCTTCACAACCAAAACTATCCTTCATGAATATTGTAAAGTTCTTCCAGCCTGTAGGTGCGCGGAAAATTGCTTTTAGCGATTTAGGACCATTGCTGTATAATGTATTATCAACAAGCCAATCACGGGAGACTGTCTTTGGAGATAAATCCGTCAAGACAACACTATCCTTGTAAGTGCATATAACTGTTTTTGAAACTGAATATTTTGGAACCGGCACTGGTTTGGCCTGAATAAAACTAACCATGTCTATAACACAGTTACTGCCATCCAGGTACTTTAACTTTACACGTACATTGAAAACACCAGAAACAGCATACAATTTAGTGTAAGTGCTATCTGAAGAAACATATCCATTGCCAAGATCCCATTCAAAGGTTGTTCCCGCAGGAAACCTGTGAACTTTGAATCTTACTATTTTAGGTACACACACAATCGTATCGTCTGACGAAACATAAGCTGTTCCACACTGGGCAGACAGTTCAAATCCCGAAAGGATAAAAAGGAGAAAAAGTAATACGATTTTATTGAGTTTCATAAACCAATAAGTAGCAAAAATACGATAAAATATCGAGATTTGTGAAAAATAATAGTACTTTTGCACAAAATACAAACATTTAACGCTTTACTATATGATTAGACGAATTTATCTATTTTTGGTTGCCTCGATATTAATTTTTTCTGCTTGTAACCAAAATTCTAAAGAAACCGAAAACTGGAAATCCGTATACAAAAATGCCTATTCCACCGGCGATTATTTAACAGGTGTAGTTGCGTTAAACCATTTGCTGGTGCTGGACTCAGCTAATAAAACAGATTATATCGACTCACTTGCATTGTATTACACTAAGAAATTAAAAAACTTTAAAGCGGGTAAAATATATGTAGATAAAGGTTTAGAACTAAATCCTGACAACATTACTTTAATGGAATTTAAGAGCATTTTCTTAGGTGCCGAAGATAAAGTTCAGGAATCTAAAGCCCTTATGGAAAAAGCCTACAAATTGTCTGGCAAAAACAAACATTTATACCTCATTGCTGCTATGAAATTAGCCATCGACAATGATGTTAACGCTTATGTTCAATCTGTTAATGGCATTCTTTACGGTAAATACACACCTGAAACCATTGATGTAAATATCGATGAGAACACATCTCAGAATGTTGACTTAAAAGCCTACTGCTATGTAGAAAAAGCTAAAATGTCTTCAACTCCTGCAGAAGCCGTTCAATATCTGGATTCCGCACTATTGATTACCCCTAATTTCCAGGAGGCTATCTTCTATAAGAATAAGTTTACAGAAAAACCTGCTAAATAATTAAAGTCTCGGCTTCCAGGATACTTCCTCGACGCCTTGCTTCATGCCTTTATAGCGACTTAACACAAACAGATAGTCAGATAATCTGTTGATGTACTGAATGATGATTGGCTCTATATGCTGCTCTTCGTTCAGATGAACAATTAATCTTTCTGCTCTTCTGCAAATACAACGCGCTACATGGCAATGAGATACTTCTAAACTACCAGCAGGTAATACAAATGATCTTAATTCTGGAAGCTCGGCATTCATTTGGTCTATGCTTTCCTCAAGCAATTCAGTATCAGTATCATGCAAATCTGGCACAATCATTTTGCTTCCTGGTGCCGAAGCCAGTAAACTACCAACAGTAAAAAGTCTGTCCTGAATTTCAGGTAATACCTTGCCGTTGATTTTATCGTCAGTGAATGAACGAAGTATACCAATGTATGAGTTTAATTCATCAATCGTTCCGTATGCCTCAATTCTGATGTGGTGCTTTGCCACCCTGTCTCCACCTATCAGTGAGGTTTCACCGGAGTCTCCGCGTTTAGTATAAATCTTCATAAGTGCTTAAACAATTTTATGCGCAGATTGTTCGAATTTATCGTTAATTGAATCAGATTCTATTAATCCGTCCCTTAATCTCACAATTCTTTTGGCGTTCATTGCAATGTCTTCTTCGTGTGTTACCAACACTATCGTATTGCCTTTTGCATGAATATCTCTGAACAATTCCATAATCTCTACAGAGGTTTTGGTGTCTAGATTACCAGTTGGCTCATCGGCCAGTAAAATACTTGGTCGATTAACCAGGCCACGGGCAATGGCTACCCTCTGACGCTGCCCACCCGATAATTCATTCGGCTTGTGTTTCATCCTGTCTTTTAAACCTACCTGAACAAGCACCTCCTCAGCTCTTTCTAATCTGTCCTTTTTATTGACGCCAGCATACACTAATGGCAAGGCTACATTCTCTAAAGCAGACATTCTTGGCAACAAATTGAAGGTCTGAAAGACAAATCCAATTTCTTTATTTCTCACTTCAGCCAGGTCGTTCTCAGTCATTTTACTGACATCAGTACCATTCAGAATATATTGTCCTTTGGTAAACGAATCCAGACAACCCAGAATATTCATCAAAGTTGATTTTCCAGAACCTGAAGGTCCCATTAGCGCAACATACTCGCCTTTAAAAATGTCCAGATCGATGGTCTTTAAGGCAAAAACTTCCTCATCACCTACTTTGTAGACCTTCTGAATACCATTAATGTCAATTAATTTGACCATTATTTATTTTGTTCTATGACCTTAGGTACTCTGAAATAATCGCTGTCTTTCTTCGGAGCGTTAGATAATATCTGCTCTTTGGTAAACGACTGTTCAACCACATCCTCTCTAACAGTATTAGTAGTGTCAGTCATGTAGATTAATGGCTCTACACCTTCCGTATCCACTTCGTTGAGTTTCTCGCAAAAGTCGAGGATATTCTCAAGATCGGCTTTAATTTTAGACTTAGTCTCAGCATCAAATTCGAGTCTTGACAAATGAGCTAACTGCTCGATTTTTTCATCTGTTATTTTCATGGATAATGTGGTTTTTTATTAACTCCTGTTCAATCAGGTTGTAAATCTCGTCTCTTAATTGATCACTGTCATCAACATTTAGATGATCGGTTTTGATTGCCCGATGAATTTTACATTTGATGACTGTCGGATAATACTCAAACTTTTCATCTGGCAATGCCTTGAAATTGTTGTAAAAGGTTACAGGCACTATTGGAACCTTGTTTTCTATGGCCAGCTTGAAAGCGCCATTCTTAAATGGTTTCAGCAATGGTGTTTTATTCCAGATTGTACCCTCGGGAAAAATCAAAATGCTATAACCCTTATCCAGCTTTTCTTTCGACTGTAAAAAGGCTCTGTGAGCACCACGAACACTTTCGCGATGAACGGCAATATCAACTGTACCGAAGAACTTGCCAAACAAAGGTATTTTAGATAATTCTATCTTACCCATAAAAGACATTTTCATCGGCGCAAACAGACCGAATACAACAATATCTAAATAGGATGTGTGGTTGGATACAAAAATACAAGGACCCTCAAAAGCTTTCTGTTCGCGGTATACTTTTGCAAAGGAACCGCAAAGTATGAAAGTACCCCAGGCCCAGAGTTTCCTTAAAAAGTTGGCCGCTGGATAGAGTTTCTCGAAACTGAGAAACAAATAAAACAATGGATAGAATAGCAAAAATATGCTGGCAAACACCAGCCCGAACCAAACAAACCCTATTTTACCAAGTACTTTTCTCAATAGTCTCTGTTCATTCTTGCTTTCATGAAGTAAGCAAATATAGCACTTAAAAATAATCCTCGTGAGCCACCCAGAAATAACTGATAGATAAACTGACTTCTAACGGTATAGTTATCCTTAATTTCCTGGTACTTCAACTGAACATCTTTCTCTGACAGGGTAGAGAAAAACTTACTGGTTTTAAACTGATTGGTTTTTATATCTACTAACTGAGCGATAATTTCAGGACGAAATTGTGACACGTATGAATACAATAATGACACTGAAGCTCCGATGATTATACTTAAGAAAAATCCAAGGAATACAGCTCTTCCAAGCATAAACTGCTCGGGACTTTGTTTTTTAAATGATTTCAAAAACAAAAAAATACCGGTACCAGGTAAAATTAAAAATTCACCTAAAACTGCTATCAGATGTTGCCAGCCATTCGGACTTGAAGCAACGGCCACCATATAGATGTAACTGAGGGCTGCTGTTGCGCTACCGAAAGCCAAACCATAGATTAATAATTTCTTACTCATAAAAATGTTTACAAAACTATGACAAAAAAAGATGTGAATGCTTTGTTTTGTCAAAATATTATAGAAAATTTGCAGTTAATATGGAATTGAAAGACATTGTAGCAATTGCGGGTATGCCCGGACTTTATCATGTGATTGGTCAGAGAAAAAATGGCCTTATTGTGGAAGCATTAGATGGTACCGGTAAAAAAATCCCAACATCTCCAACCACTAAAGTTTCCATTTTATCTGATATCGCTATGTTCACCATGGAAGGTGAAGAAAGATTAGCGAAAGTACTCTTAACGATTTTTGATAAATCAAAAGATGGCTTGACTGTTCCTGACAAGAAAGCATCTGATGATGCCTTCCCTCAGTTCCTGGGCAAAGTACTTCCTAACTACGATAACGAAAGAATTTACTTATCTGACATGAAGAAATTAGCTTCATGGTATACTATTTTAAGTGATAAATTTGACTTCGAAGCTTTAAGAAAAGCGCTTGAAGAAGAAGACAGCGAAAGCGAAGGCGAAACTAAAGCTGAGGTGAAAGCCAAAGCTGACGTGAAAGCTAAAGCTGAAAAAACCGTTAAAACTGCCACACCTAAGGGTGACACCAAAAGCAAAGGCAAATCGGTAAACACCATCAGAAAAATGGCTTAATCGCTCAGGTATTTTTTGATATTAATTCAAAAATACCTAAGTTTGCACCTCTTTTAATAAAAAGGTCGGATGGCCGAGTGGCTAGGCACGGGTCTGCAAAACCCTCTACAGCGGTTCGAATCCGCTTCCGACCTCAAGCCCAAAGGATCTCACTTCGTGAGATCCTTTTTTTGTACCCTCAAACCACGTCAAGCAATTCCTATTGCTTGTAAGTGGGCTGAGGGTACAAAAAAAAATCTTTGCTTTAGCAAAGATTTGGGCTTGTCGGCTACCTCCCAATCCGGATCATAAAATAATCCGCTCTTCTTATCATCATACTAAAACCACCAACAAAGATTTAGACTTGCCGGCTACATCCCCGTCCGGATCATAAAATAATCCGCTCTTCTTATGGTCATATTAAATCCAACAACAAAGACTTAGACTTACCTACTACCTTCCACCTCGGACCCTAAATAATCCGCTCTCCTTATCATCACACTATAACCACCAACAAAGATTTGGGCTTGCCGGCTACCTCCCCGTCCGGATCATAAAATAATCCGCTCTTCTTATCATCACAATAAAACCACCAACAAAGATTTAGACTTGCCGGCTAATGCTTCTTTTTGTAAACCAACATAGAAAGTATCAATAACAAACTTATCAATCCAGAGGCTAAAACCGTCCAGTAATTGGAATGGAAATTAAAAAAGCCATTAACACTTTCACTTATCACTTCTAAGGGTTTGCTGACCAAATCCCACGAATTAAACCTCATGTCACGACCAATAAACACGCCAAAACCACACAACAAACAAATTACTATAATCACAAATATCAACAGACTTCTATGCATGTAAACACTGAGAATCTGCCTGATATCATTTAAAGAAATAACTGCCATACAAAATGCTATTAAGGCAAAATATAATATAGTAATGAAATCAATCACAAAGGTCAACCCATAACTCCCCTGCAAATGCCTGTAATCTGTCAGCATATAAGGGGCATTAGGAAAAAATATCAACCAAATGATTAAAAAAGGCAGCACCTGATACAGCTTTTTCGATTTAGCATGATGCAACAGGACAATCCCTATAAATAAAGGAATGGCTGCCAAAAACAAATTCCAGAACAGAAATAAAAACGACTTGTCTACTGGCAATACAACCCTGAAAAAAATCAATATAACACCAATACCAACAGCTTTAATCAGTTTGCTGACCAATGACTGTCGCGACTCAATACCGGCTCTTATAATACGCACTAATTGCACCTTTCGAAAATAACAGTCTTTTCCCTGAGCCTGACATACATTCGTCCAAGTACCCTGAAAATCGATAACTTTCTGTATCAATCAACAGATTTTAACCCCATTAAAAAACAGTCTGAATTGGAATTCTCATGGAATTTAACAATATTTGAAACATTCTTACCATTTGACTACTACCAATCAACATATATATTTTGCCTCCGACTTCCACCTGGGAGTTCCTAATCACCAATCCTCCGTTGAAAGAGAAAAGCTCATCTGTCAATGGCTGGAAAGTATTCGAACTAAAGCCTCTGAAATCTATCTAGTCGGCGACGTATTCGATTTCTGGTTCGAATATAAATATGTGGTACCAAAAGGGCATATCCGTCTGCTCGGCAAACTGGCAGAACTAGCGGATGAAGGCATAAAAATTACCCTTTTTAAAGGCAATCATGATATGTGGTCTTTCGGATACCTGGAAGAAGAAATAGGGGCTAAAGTAATTAGTAATGAGCTATTGATTGAACGCAATGGCAAGTCGTTTTACATTCATCATGGAGATGGTCTCGGTCCGGGCGATCACGGCTATAAGTTGATTAAAAAAATATTTAGAAATCCGCTTTCCATCAAACTATTTGGTTTTCTGCATCCCTATCTGGGCGTAGGTTTAGCAAGATTTCTTTCCAGAAAAAGTCGCATCAGCAAAGGCAATAACGATAAAATCTATTTAGGTGATGACAATGAATTCATCCCTCTGTTTTGCAAAGATATGCTCAGCAAAAAACACTTTGATTTCTTTATCTGTGGTCACAGACACTTCCCTATAGAACTTCAGCTATCAGAAACTTCAAAATACATCAATCTTGGCGAATGGGTGAACGATTTTACCTATGCCGAATTTGATGGCACAAATCTTGAACTTAAAACATTCAAACCATGATGGCCAGAATTGTCTTTTGTATCCTGTCTTTAACTCTATTTTTACAGTCTAATGCTCAGAGCACGATTGTAAATGACAGTATCAGTATTCCAAAAGGCAGCTTTATTACAACAGATAATCTGGAGAATTTATTTGTGGTTACACCCACCAACGACCTGATTAAATATGATAAAGATGGCAACAAACTAGCGACTGCCAATTTTAAAGTTCTTGGCAATATCAGTTCAGTTGATGCCTCAAATCCTTTTGAGATCTATGTCTTCTACCGCGATCAGAACAGAATCATTTTCCTGGACAACTTGCTCAATCTCCGTGGCGAATGCGATATGGAAAGCATCGGCGTTTCACAGATTGCCTGTGTTGCCAGAAGTTTTGATAATCAGATATGGTTATTTGATGCTGCCGATCAAAAACTCAAAAAATACTCCAAAGACCTGAAATTGATCAGTGAAAGTGCTCCCTGGAACAGCTTAAGTATTCAAAATACTATAAATCCGGTTCAGATTAAAGATATCGGCAACACTGTGTTAATTCTGAACAACAATCAGGTTCTGGAATTTGACATCTTCGCCAACTATAGTAAAATAAAATTAAGTGACACATTGCAGCATTTTCAATATGTAGGCAGCAATATAGTATTCTTTAAAAATGGCAAGGCGTATGCCTACCAGCCACAGTCGTTCACATTAAAGACTTTAGACATTATTCTCCCTAAAAAGTGCAAAGGCTTCAGACTTGAGAAAGAAAGATTATATATTTTAGAAGATGAATATGTAATTTTGCAAACCTTTTCAGAAAAGTAATTCTGAAATACCCCGTTAAAGATGTTAGAAAAATTAGAAGCCATTGAGGCCAGGTTCAGAGAAGTTGAGCTGCTGTTAAGCAGTGCCGATACCATGAGCGACATGAAGCGCTTTACTCAGTTAAACAAGGAGTATAGCGACTTAAAAGAAGTGGTTGATGCCACTATAGAATACCGCAGCATCCTGAACCATTTTCAGCAGGCAAAAGACATGATGGCCAACGAAAAAGACTCTGATTTAAGAGAAATGGCCAAAATGGAAGCCGATGAAATGGAAGCTAAAATCGGTCCGCTAGAGGAAAAAATCAAACTTCTGCTTATTCCAAAAGATCCTGAAGATGCCAAAAATGCAATTGTCGAAATTCGTGCCGGTACTGGTGGCGACGAGGCAAGTTTATTTGCTGGCGACCTTATGAAAATGTATATGAGATACTGCGAAAACCGCGGATGGAAAGTAGAAGTACTCGATGAAAATGAAGGAACAGCTGGCGGTTATAAAGAGGTTATTCTTGAAGTTACTGGCGCCAATGTATACGGCGATCTAAAATATGAAAGTGGCGTGCACCGTGTTCAACGTGTTCCAAAAACAGAAAGTCAGGGTCGTGTACACACCTCTGCAGCAACTGTTGCAGTGCTGCCAGAGGCCGAAGATGTAGATGTACAGCTTAATCCTGCTGATATAGAAATGCAAACCAGTAGAAGTGGTGGTGCTGGTGGTCAGAACGTTAACAAAGTAGAAACAAAAGTTCAGTTAACACACAAACCTTCTGGTATTGTTGTCGTTTGTCAGGTAGAACGCTCACAATTGGGTAACCGCGAAAGAGCGATGCAAATGTTAAGAACCAAATTGTATGAAAGAGCACTTGAAGAACATAATTCGAAAATTGCAAGTGCCAGAAAAACCCTGGTTGCCAGTGGCGATAGAAGTGCTAAAATAAGAACCTATAATTTTTCTCAGAGTCGTGTCACTGATCACCGTATCAATATGACAATTTATGCTTTGGACACTTTCCTCTCAGGCGAAATCCAGGAGATGATTGACGCCTTAAAAGTGGCTGAGAATGCCGAGAGAATGAAGGAAGGCAGTATTGCCTGAGCCTGATTACAAGCCAGCAGGACCTTGCTTTACCCCTTCACCATCTTTACGTATGGGTTTCTCCATACCTTTACGGCGACTTCTAACTTTAGGATATTTTTTTTCGGTGTTCATTTGTTATTGTAACAATTTAAGAAGGACAATTATTGTGCCCTTTTAATTATTAGACGCAAATAATGAAAAAACGTTTCACAATGTTCCTACTTTTTTTTAAAAATGATTATTCTGTGACAATTGGTTAATAACCAAGCATGTTCATAAACATTTGTTATAACAAATCTAAGGGTATAAAAAGAAATTAAGTCCTTGTATTTGCAAGGCTTCTCAAATGCCAATTAAAAGTTCTGAAATAATGGACGAGTATAAAAACTCAAGCGCAATTTTTTTAGAAATTTTTTCCGGAAATGAACTTCTCTGCCATCAACTTACCTTCTCTTACTGCATAATTCGTCCCCCTGTCTTCCGGATAAATCTGCGCCATTGAATTAATGTAAACCGATTCAAGAGGCGTCTTAAACTCAGGGATAATCTTACTGTAATGCAGCGTTACCAAGGGTTGAGAATAGGCTTCTTTCCAAACATGGTAATCTATCACCCAATCAGTCTTAAACTCCGGGAACATCTTCTGAATGAATGGAACCGCATAATCGTAAAACTCTTGTTCGCTCATTTTATAAAGCGCTTCATCTGTTGGCAGATACTTAGACAGGTAAACAATATGCCTGCCCTTATAACTCTCTTTAGGTTCGAAATTAGTATGTTCTATGATTCCCACAAATGGAAAACCAGGATCATTGACATTTAACCAATAAATCTCGCTTAGACTTCTGTTAAGCTCCAAAGTAAGACAAACGTTTCCTATGTATTGAACTTCATTTAAAGATGCTGTATAAGCCTCTGCAGTGGCATTTTTAAGAAGTGAAGCACAAATAGGCAATGGTGCAGTCAGTACAGTCTTATCAGCTGTAAAACTCTCACCTGCCTCAGTTAATAAAGCACCGCTCTTACTAACTTCGCTAATTCCTTTATTAAAGTGAATACTGCCGCCCATTTCCTGAATGGCCGATACCATAGACTCTGCTAAAGAGGCAAAGCCACCTTTGTAATAGGCTAAGTATTCTTTGCCTTTCTCGCCGCGACTCCCGCCTCTTAATTTGAGTTTGTTCCAGAACCAAACCGCGGATACAGATTCTGCGTATCTGCCAAATTTACCTTTCAGCAATGGCTCCCACACAACCTGATAACCTTGTTTGCCACAGATCTTTACTAACCAGTCTTTAGCTGTTATACTTTCAAGCTTTTTCCAGTCTTTCACTAAACGAACTGCCAGAACTACAAAACCAAGTCGTATCCTATTGATAAAACTAAGAGGTTTGAATTTTAACAGATCTAAGGGCGAACTGAGTTTAAAGAAATTGTTGGCAAAGTACATCCCTGTTCTGGTCTCTCTAACCACTATATGATCTTCACATTTCAGGTCTTTGATTAAGTCCATAATATGCTGATCATTGGTAAACCAATGGTGATAGAACTTCTCGAGATTCTCACCTTCCACTTTAAAGGAACCGGCTAAACCTCCAGGTTCAGAATCCTTTTCAAAAATTGTTACTTGCCATCCGGCTTTCGCCAGGTAATATCCCAGACTAAGGCCCGTGAATCCGGCGCCTACAATGTTTACTGACTGCTTACTCATTAGTTATCGAACCCTATTTTATCTCTGATGATGTATAGCGGTCTCTGTTTAATTTCTCCGTAAATCCTACCCACATACTCGCCAATGATTCCAAGTACCAGAAGTATAATACCTCCAATCAGTAGTATGGAAATCATTAACAGTGTCCAACCCTCCACAAAATGCTCTGTGAAAAGTCGCATATACAATGAATAAAATATCCCAATAAATGCCACTATAGAAGTTAGAAATCCAACAAAAGTTGCGATTTTAAGTGGGGTGTTTGAAAACGACAATATAGCATCACTGGCTAGTCTTATCATTTTCTTCAAAGGATATTTAGTTGATCCAGCAAATCTGCTTTCTCTGTCGTACTCTACAAAAGTTTGATTAAAACCAATCCAGGCAACCATACCTCTCACAAAACGGTAGGTTTCGCGCATTCTTAGAAACTGATCGAGTGCCTTTCTATCCATTAACCTGAAGTCGCCAGTATCTAATGGCATATCAACGTCGCTGAGTTTATTAATAAAACGATAGAAATATTTGGCAGTAATCAATTTAAATGCACTCTCTCCTGCTCTGTCGCGGCGTTTGCCATAGATCACATCAAATCCTGCTTCCCATTGTTTAATCATTTCAAGAATGACATATGGAGGATCTTGCAAATCGGCGTCTATTACAACTGCTGCATCACCTTTGCAGTTATCTAAACCAGCGGTAATAGCAATCTGGTGACCAAAATTACGGGCAAAATTAATGCCCTTAACCCTTGTGTCAGCTTTTACACAATCCTGAATTAATTGAATTGTAGTATCCTTACTGCCGTCATTAACAAAAATAATCTCATAGTCGTACTTAGCTTTGTCCAAACCGGATAATGTCTCCGTAAGACGTCTGTATGTCTCGGCAAATACTTCCTGCTCGTTGTAGCAAGGAACGACAATAGATATCAATTTCATCAATGCAAATGTATGTTTTTGTAACTAATTTTAATTAGTTGGTTTTACAATGGAATATTCCCGTGTTTCTTTCTTGGCAGATTCTTAACTTTATTTTCCAGCATAGAGAATGCAGAAATCAAGCGGGATCTGGTTTCTTCAGGGTAGATAACATCGTCAATAAAACCACGTTCAGCGGCTCTGTATGGATTAGCGAAGATCTCTGCATATTCTGCTTCTTTTTCTTTCCAGGCTTGATCTGAATCGGCAGCACTGCTGATTTCTTTTTTGAAGATAATCTCTGCAGCACCTTTGGCACCCATCACTGCAATTTCTGCACTTGGCCATGCAAAGTTCATGTCAGCACCAATGTGTTTGCTATTCATTACATCATAAGCGCCACCATAGGCTTTTCTGGTAATTACAGTTATTCTTGGAACAGTAGCTTCGCTGAAGGCGTATAGCAGCTTAGCTCCATTGGTAATAATGGCGTTCCACTCCTGATCGGTTCCAGGTAAAAAGCCCGGCACATCTTCAAGCACTAATAAAGGAATATTGAAGGCATCACAAAAACGCACGAATCTGGCACCTTTGGTTGATGAATGAACATCCAGCACACCTGCTAAGGCACTGGGATTATTTGCAACAATCCCTATGCTTCTACCTGCTAATCTGGCAAAACCAACAACGATGTTTTCTGCAAAGTTCTTGTGAACCTCAAAAAAGCTTTCTTCATCTACTAAGCCTTCAATGACTTCGCGCATATCGTATGGCTGATTGGCATTTTCAGGAACGATGTTTTTCAACTGATCTCTTTGCTCGTTCGCTGACTGATAAGGCTGACTTGGCGCTTTTTCTTCGCAGTTCTGAGGCATATAACTCAACAACTTCTTTAAGTTGGTCAGACAGTCTATTTCGTTGATGAAAGAAAAATGAGCCACACCAGATTTAGATGAATGCACAGAAGCACCACCCAACTGCTCGCTACTTACTTCCTCGTTGGTAACAGTTTTAACAACATTCGGACCAGTAACAAACATATAACTGGTATTCTCTACCATGCCTATAAAATCTGTGATGGCTGGCGAATAAACCGCACCACCGGCGCATGGCCCCATAATGGCAGAAATTTGCGGAATTACACCACTGGCAATTGTGTTTCTATAAAAAATATCGGCATAGCCTCCTAAGGATACAACACCTTCCTGGATTCTGGCACCACCACTGTCATTCAGTCCAATAACCGGCGCTCCGTTCTGTATCGCTAAATCCATGATCTTGCAGATCTTTTCGGCGTGAGTTTCACTGAGTGAACCACCGAAAACTGTAAAATCCTGTGAGAAAACGTATACCAAACGACCATTGATTGTTCCGTAACCTGTTACGACACCGTCACCCAGAAACTTTTGTTTCTGCATACCGAAGTCATTACTTCTGTGTGTGACAAATGCTCCAACTTCGTTGAAACTATTTTCATCCATAAGAAAGTGTATTCTCTCTCTGGCTGTTAATTTTCCTTTTGAGTGCTGCGATTTAATACGCTCTTCTCCTCCTCCAAGCAAAGATTCTTTGCGCTTGTTTTCCAGTAAGTCTCTTTTATTCATTTGTTGTTGAGATTGGCTGCTCATATTATTTGATGTTGCAAAATAAAGACATTTTTAAAATTACCTTTCTATTTTTATATCTTTATTTCTTCCTCTTTCATTTTTATCCCGAATTTTCCTTTGCCAATAGCTACTGGCAGCGAAAAAGTAATTTCAGTTCCTGTATTCTTCTTATCTGCCCAAAGCAGTTTTTTCACTTCTGTCCATTCCTCGGACGTCATTGGCTCAACTGACATTTTTGCTTGTATCAATACCTGTATTCTGGTGGCTTCTAGTTCCGTCAGATACGCTGAATTCTTAGCTATTTCAAGTTCCGCCAGCATCCCTTTTGCAACCGCTATGCCGTGCTTGACTGGTTGAGCAATATTTAGGTAATGCGACTCATAGGCATGTCCGATGGTATGACCGAAATTCAACAATTGCCTGTGCGAGCGGTCGTAAACATCCATTTGCACCACGCTTTGCTTGCATTCAGCACAGCGTTTTAGAATATCATCTAATAGGGCATCTTCTTCTATCATCTTAAAAAGTCCTGCATCCAGAATCGCTCCGGTCTTGATCATTTCTGCCCAGGCTGAATTAAACTCCTCGTATGGCAAAGTCGCGAGAAACTCAGTTGATATAAGCACCATTTCTGGCTGATAAAATGTCCCGATATAATTCTTTAAATGTTGATGATCTACCCCGGTCTTTCCTCCAATAGCTGCATCTGCCATGCCCATTAATGTCGTCGGAATATTAACGCACTTCATTCCCCTTCGGTAGATAGATGCAGCAAATCCTCCAATATCAGTTACAACGCCACCACCTAAATTTACCAGCAAATGGTTCTGCTTCGCGCCAAATGCCACTAAATGCTCTACGATAGTTTCTATCATTCGCAATTGCTTGTTGGTTTCGCCGGAAGGAATAACAATTACCTTGTCAGAAATCTCTTTAAAAACAGGGTAGCAATATTGATAAGTGTTGGTATCACAGAGAAAATAAACAGAATCAAAACCTTTTTCATTGCACCATGATTGAAGTGCATTAGCCGCTGATTTTGCAAAAAGTAGATTGGAAACCTGCATCAGGTTTTAATGGTATCGTAGAATAATTTATTGGCGGGATCCATTCTCGAGAGCAACTCGATAGCCTTAGTTTGTTCAGCTGTGCTGGCACCTTTAAATATCTCTATCAGCTCTTTGTATTTCGCATTAAAAAACACTTTCACCAGCATAGAGTTGGGATAGATTTTAGTGAGTTCTTCAAAGCTTTCTAGTGATTTAAAAACCTCATCTCTGCCTTTAACCACGTCTTTGTGCATGACATCCAAACCATTGAGGTGATAAGCATAGAAGCCTTTTCTAACAGGCAGATATCTATCGTTAAGCAGGTTATCAATCAGATAAAATCGATTCTTTAAACTCTGACCATCATTAGGTCTCCAGCCATCGATGCTCTGACTGGCATTAACAATATCTCTGGCTTTCTGAAAATAGGGCGTTCCTCCTTCAGATGAATAACTATCGTAATTAAGTCCGAGTACCACATTGACATAATAGGCCAGCATACCAGTGAGGTTATACACGTTGGCATTCAGCTGATATTCCATGGCCTGAAATTCCTGATACTGGAAATTGAAATCTAAGTCGAGCTGATTGAAAATAACCGTTGTATATGTACTTCCGAATACCGGTCGTGTCGCCTGCACCTGCACAGTAGCAGAGAAATTATTGGAATTTAATTCGTAAGCGGTTACGTCAATCAGAAACGTCATTTTAAACTTCTCTATGGTGCTAATTTTATCGCTACACCATAAACGCTGATTGACAAACTGAGAAATGGATTGTTGAAGCGACGTGAAAATCTGGGTATTGGTGATTTGCACTTTAGGATGTATAACGGTAACGGTAGCTTCTACATCCTGATTCTGTGCAGAGACACCAAAAGTGCCTGCAACAAACATCAGCAATAATACCCTTATTTTTAATTGAAGTTTTCTGAAATACATGTAACAATATCTTTGGCTACGGCCGTTTTATCCTTTAAGGGGAATTCAAAAATACGACCTTTTTTGAGAATAATACTAATTTTATTGGTTGAATGTTTAAAGCCTGCACCTGCATCATTCAATGAGTTAAGCACTATGGCATCGGCATTTTTGCGGTGAAGTTTATTGGTAGCGTTTTCCAGTTCGTTATGCGTTTCAAGAGCAAAACCTATGAGCAACTGAGCGCTGGTTTTCTGCTGACCGAGGGTAGCGAGAATATCAGGATTTTTAACCAGGTTAATGGTAAGGACCTCTTCATTCTTTTTGATTTTTACATCATTGTAGTGCTGTGGTCTGTAATCTGCAACAGCGGCAGACATGATGGCTATATGAGCATCTTTAAATTCTCTGACACATATCTCATACATCTCTAAGGCTGATTCGACATGGTAGACAGTTATATTGGGATGTTGAATGGTAAGGGCGGTCGGACCGCTTACAAGATGCACCTCAGCGCCTAAGTTTGCCAGTTCGCTGGCCAGTGCATATCCCATTTTTCCAGTTGAATAATTGCCAATAAAACGCACAGGATCCAGTTTCTCGTATGTCGGACCTGCACTTATGACAATTTTTTTACTTTTAAAATAGTCAGTTTGCAAAGTGTAATCTTAAAAATTCTGTTATTGCTTCAGGTTCAGCCATTCTGCCTTTGCCTTCCAGACCGCTTGCCAGCTCACCTTCTTCGGCATCAATGATGATATTGCCATAAGAGATAAGTTTTTGCATATTGTTCTGCACTGCCGGATGTTTGTACATATCTAAGTCCATGGCAGGCGCAAAGAAAACAGGGCATCTGGCAGACAAGTAGGCTGCAGTTAAAAGGTTGTCGCAGGCGCCTGAAGCGCATTTAGAAATGGTATTGGCACTGGCAGGTGCGATAATTAAAGCATCTGCCCATAAACCAAGCTCTACATGGTTATGCCAGGATCCATCATCCTGATTGTAAAAATCGGAGAGAACAGGGTGTTTACTGAGGGTAGCAAGTGTAACTGGAGCAATAAAAGATTTACCTGCATCCGTCATGATCACTTTTACCTCTGCTCCTTCTTTGACAAGAAGCCTGGTTAAAAACGCCGACTTATATGCAGCAATACTACCTGTTACGCCAAGTAATATATGTTTACCCTTCAGACTCATCAGGCAAACGGAAGTATACTTTACCGTTTAAGAATTCCTGTGTAGCTACCAAAGTTGGTTTTGGCATTTTTTCGTACATGGCACTGATTTCGATTTGCTCTCTGTTTTCATGTACTTCTTCCAGATTGTCGTGATCTGAAGCAAACTCAGACAATTTGCTGCTCAATTCTTCTTTCATCTGCTGTGAAATCTGATTAGCTCTTTTAGCCATAACAACCGCTGACAAATAAAGATTGCCACTGATAGCTTCTAAATCTTTCAGATTTCTGGCTTCTGCGCTTGGAGACAATTTCTGTTCTTTCATTTTATTGAATTTTATTGAGTTTTTTATGTTTGGCCAGCTCAGTTTTAGCTTTCTCGTTGTAGTTGGCTACATCTTCAAAATGCACTGAACCTGCTTTGTTGTTTCTTAAATATTCTTTGTATTCCGTGAATACCGCTTCGTAACGCTCCTCTTTCTTCTCGTCAACACTATTTTTAGCATACAAATAAGAGGCTTTTACAATCATGAATTCTATCTCTTCCTTATTGTCAATATCCGGAAAATCTTTGATCGCATTTTTAAAGGTGACAATTGAGGCCAGATAATCCTCTAACTTGAAATACAACATCGCACCTTCAAAAGCTTTGGTCTTTAACGACTTTCTTAACTCGTCTAAATGGCTGTTGCAAAAATCTTTATACTGCGACTCAGGGTACTGATTCAAAAATAACTGTATCTCTGAAATGGCTTTAGTGGTGTTAGTTTGCTCCAGATAGTATGGCAAAGCATTCATGTACAAACAGCTAACATAACGATAACTGCACTCTTCCATGTATTTGCTGTTGTAATAGTTCTCTGTGAAATTTTTAAAGTGGAAGGCTGCCAGTTCGTACTGACCTAAGCCGTAATAGCAATAAGCATACTTCAAATAAATTTCTTCGCTCTTTTCTTTTCCTCTGTAAACCGCCAGCAAATCTTCCAGCAAAGCAACAGATCTTACATAATCCTTTTTTTCATATAAGGTCAATGCCAGCGCATACTTCTCGTCGTTACTGCCATTTTTAATGACACGACTGTATTCTGAGCATGACGCCAAAACAAAGATTAAAAGACTATATAATAGGATTTTCCTCACTACTTAATTGAATCTGCAAAGGTAATGCTTTAAACGCTATTATTCAAAAAATGTTACAGAACCCCTTGGTCGGCATAACTGAAATACGCCGACTGAACAATAATCAGGTGATCGAGCACATTGATGTCTAACAACTTCCCTCCTTCCTTCAATTTTCTAGTTAGCTGATTATCAGACTCACTAGGATTCACATTACCTGAAGGATGGTTGTGAAACAGGATAATTCCAGTGCTCTTGTCATCCAATGCCAGCTTAAAAATTTTCCTCTGATCTACCACTGTTGCTGTTATGCCGCCCTCACTGATTTTATACTCGTTAATTATGGCATTCTTCCGGTTTAAAGTCAGCACCCAAAACTCTTCGTGATTCAGATCTTCAAGCCGGTGTTTCATTTGCAGATAGGCGTCATTACTGCAGCTTATGGAGGATTTCTGACGTACTGTGCTATTGTTCCTGCGCCCTGCCAACTCAAGTGCCGCAATAATCGTAATGGCTTTTGCTTCTCCGATGCCATCGATTCTGCAAAAATCTGAAAGACTCCATTTCGACAGCTCCATCAGATCGTTGCTGGTTTTATTAAGTATTTCGCGGGCTATGTCTAATGCCGACTTCTTAGTTGTGCCCGTCGATATTAGTATTGCCAGTAATTCCGAATTAGTAAGTGCTGATTTGCCCAGCTTCTGCATTTTTTCTCTGGGTCTTTCTTCGAGAACCCAGTCTTTTATGCGCTTTAAGTCGTCCATTCTTCAAAATTAGACCAGTTAAAGCTGACTCTGCTTTGAGGTCTTACGAGAATCAACTATTTTTTTTCAGAAAGTTAATATTCCTTTTTAAACCCGCTAATCCCGTTCTTTGAATGGCGCTATATTTAAAAACTCTGTCGAACTGTTCTTTTTCCAACTGTTCCCAGTCATTTTTGGAATACCTGATGGCTTCTATTGGCGCAAAGCGGGATTCAGTATGAGGTTTTGAAAAACGGTTCCAGGGACAAACATCCTGACAGATGTCGCAACCAAAAATCCAGTCATTCATTTTTCCTGAAAACGACTCGTCTATGGCCGATTTTAATTCAATTGTCAGATAAGAAATACATTGAGAGGCGTTCAGAGTTTTATCGGGCAATATGGCGTTGGTTGGACAGGCATCAACGCATTTTGTACAGGTGCCGCAATAGTCTTTAAGCGGACCGTCAGGCTCGCATTCCAGGTCGATGATCAGTTCAGCAAGAAAAAAATTAGAACCCTGTGATTTGTTGATTAGCAGGCCATGTTTGCCGATCCAACCTAAACCGCTTTTTTCGGCCCAGGCTCTCTCCATAACTGGCGCAGAGTCTACAAAAACGCGACCTTCAACACGGCCTATTTGTGTCCGCAATTCTTCAAGCATACCGTAACACTTATCTTTAACTACAACATGGTAATCTTCGCCGTAAGCGTATTTAGCAATCTTATAGTCGGTTTCGGTTTGTTCTTTTTCGGGATAGTAATTAAACAGCATGCTTACCACTGTCTTTGCGCCAGGCACCAGCAAACGCGGATCTAGTCGTTTATCAAAATGGTTTTCTAGATAAGCCATCTCACCCTGAAAGCCTTGTTTCAGCCAGTTCTCCAGTCGTGGTGCCTCTTTTTCCAGAAATTCAGCTTTAGCAATACCACAAAAATCAAACCCATAAGATCTTGCAATCTGCTTAATGAGTGCTGAGTGTTTTTGAGGCGTCATAGATGAAGTTGCAATAATAAATAAAAGGAATTTAAGAACTTATATTTGTCCAATAGCCAAAAAATTAAAAATATTTTAAGTGTATCTGAACTCTGACTGAGTATAGTCAAAATACATTATCCATGAGCTGTATAGTGAGGTAAAATGACAATTAATCTTATATTCTCGATTATTTGCTGTACCTTTGCAAAATCTTTATGATAGAAACATTTCAGGACCTGGGTTTAAGTCAACCCGTCTTTGATGCAATCAGTGATTTAGGCTACGTCAAACCAACACCAATTCAACAACAAGCCATTCCGGTCCTTTTACAGGGGACCAAAGACTTTGTTGGTCTGGCCCAAACCGGAACAGGAAAAACAGCAGCATTCGGCCTGCCGTTGCTCTCGCTGATAGACACATCAAAAAAAGAGGTACAAGGCCTCGTTATTTGCCCTACAAGGGAACTATGTATCCAGATTGCTAACGATTTTAAATCGTTCGGCAAGTACATGGATGAATTTTACCACGTCGCCGTTTATGGTGGCAGCAGTATTGACAGCCAGATCAGACACATTAAAAAAGGTGTTCAGATCGTCGTGGCTACGCCTGGTCGTTTGATCGATTTGATCGAGCGCCGCGCTATTAAGTTAGACTCTGTTACCCACGTGGTACTTGATGAAGCGGATGAAATGCTCAATATGGGCTTCCGCGAAGACATCGAACACATTCTTTCACACGCTACTGCCCGCCAGGCTGCCTGGTTGTTCAGTGCTACTATGCCGAAAGAAGTTAGAAGAATTGCAGAAACTTTCATGGAACACCCTGTAGAAATCAAGGTGAACTCTAACGAAACTGCAAAAAACATTAAGCACGTTTATTACCAGTGTCAGTCTAGTCAGAAATACGAAACGCTGAAACGTCTTATCGATTTTAATCCGGGTATGTATGGCATCATCTTTACAAGAACCAAGATGGAAGCTCAGGACATAGCCGAGAAATTACTGAAAGAGGGTTACGAAATTGATGCATTGCACGGTGACTTAAGTCAGCAGCAGCGCGATAAAGTAATGGGCCGATTCAGAGAAAAAACAATTCGTTTGCTTATTGCTACAGACGTTGCCGCCAGAGGTATCGATGTTAACGACATCTCTCACGTTATTAACTATGCTTTACCAGATGAACCTGAAGTGTACACACACAGAAGTGGACGTACTGCCAGAGCTGGTAAATCTGGTGTTTGTATCAGCATCCTGCACAGTCGCGAGACCGGCAGACTGCGCGATATTGAACATCTGACAAAATCTAAGTTCGAAAAGCTTGAGATTCCAAGTGGTAGAGAAGTATGTGAAAAACAGTTCTTCTCTTTCATCGAGAAATTAAAGCAAGCGGATATTTCACATGGTGATTACGAAAATTACTTGCCATACCTGAAAGAACAGTTTGAAGATATGAGTAAGGATGAAGTTATTCAAAGAGTTGCCTCTTTAGAATTTAACAGATTCTTAAAATATTACGAAAAATCTGGCGATCTAAACTCAAGCGAAAAACAAAGAAATGGTGATTATACCAGATTGTTTATTAGTCTTGGCGAAAAAGATGGCTTCTACAAAGCTGCTTTCCTTGAATTCTTACTTGATACCAGTGGCCATAAAAAAGCACAATTGGGCAAGATCGAACTCATGGATTCATATAGCTTTATTGAAGTTGAAAATGCTATTACCGAAGAATTTATTGCCTGCTTTAATGGCAAGAAATTCAGAGGCCGTGCTATCAGAATTGAAGCATCCGGCGACCGCACAGGTGGCGGTGGCGGAAGAAGAGGTGGCTTCGGTGGCGGTAGAGACAGAGGTAGAAGCGGTGGTGGTTTTGGTGGCGGCGACAGAAGAGACCGCGGACCAAGAGGCGGCGGCGATAACAGAGGCGGCGACAGAGGCGGACGTGGTGGTTACGACAACCGTTCAGGTGATGGTAATCGCGACAGAGGCGGAAACGGTGGCCGTGAAAAGAAAAAATTCTACTCTAAATAAACTAGTTTAAAACATCCATAAAATAGCATTCAGAATTCTGAATGCTATTTTATGGATGTTTTAAACTAGTTTATTTAGAGTAGAA
>JAIXYV010000117.1 GCA_027490055.1 Bacteroidota bacterium
CAGTTCGCGCGCCACACCAAGGTGTGAAGCGGCATCGCCTCTGTTGGCGGTTAAACCAATTTCGAAAACGACATCACTTTCGATATTGAACAATTCGGCCACTGAGCGACCGATAAGGGTGTCTTCGGGGAGGATTAACAGGCCATCGTGACTTTCGCCAAGACCGATTTCATCCTCAGCGCAGAGCATACCTTCTGATACTTCGCCGCGAATTTTGGCTTTTTGTATAGTAAATGGCGCACCTTTTAACGGGTGTATCGTTGTGCCAACCGTTGCTACAATTACTTTTTGTCCCTGAGCTACATTGGGCGCTCCGCATACAATCGATAACAATTCGCCGCTGCCTATGTCTACTTTTGTTAAGTTCAGTTTATCAGCATTAGGGTGTCTTTGGCAAGATTCTACTTTGCCAACAACCAATCCTTTCAAACCACCCTTAACAGATTCTATAGCTTCGTAATGCTCAACCTCTAAACCTGTAGCCGTCAATATAGCTTCTATTTCTTCAGGCGTCTGAGTAAGAGGTAATAGCGTTTTTATCCAGTTTAATGATACTTTCATCCAGAGTGCGAATATAAGGCAGATATTGGGTTTTTTCGCGCCCTGTGTATAATTATTAAGCCTGTGTTCAAAATGTAATTGCTTGTTTTATCGACCCTTAAAAGTTTTTATTAAATCTTTGGATGATATGGGAATGGCACATCTTAAAAAATGGCGGCAGAGATAAATAGAAATCAAAAAACTACTAGGTTTTAAAAACCTTTTGCAACAAACAGAATAATTTCTACATTTGTACAAAACCAAAAACTATGAAGGTCAATCATCAAATCTTTTATTGGAGGGAGAGGGGTGTGGTTTGGGTGAGTGCAATAGGAAATGTTTTCTCGTCTATGCCAATCCAGTGGTTTAAAGTTGGGGGATATTACAATGTTTAATTTTATTAAATAGAGAATGGGGAATTAATCAATATTAAATGAAAAGTAAACAAATAATGTTTTTTACACTATTAGAAGATGTTGAAAATATAGTTCGATATCTTGAATCAGCAATTGAAATTCAATATTATAGTACAGGAATGTTTGATAGTAAAAATATTCCTAAATACAATTCTTTATTTGACATTCCAAATATAGGAATTGCGTCATCAGGAGATTGGAATAGAATTGATAATTATTTGCTAATAAAAAAAGGAATAGAATTGAATATTCGAGATGTGCCTCAAAGAACAAGTGAAATAAAATTTGCAGTTGACCAAATGAAGAATCCTAAATCAATTGAGTTGAAATTAGGAGGTATTTATCAAGAAAATGTAATTATTGCAGGACGGGTTTCAATAATATCTGAAGATTCCGATTCATTGGAGCTATTTAAATTATTATCAACCAAAATTAAAAAGGAGTTTAAGAAAATTGGGACTTTTTATGTGGGTAAGGCAGCAGAAGAGAAATTGAAGTTAGGATGGCGATTAGTCACGAATGAAAAATCACCCAGAGAATATGACTTAGAATTAATTTGAGAATGCCGCTAAGTTGGAAGGTTTAAGAATTGTAATGGCACAATAATTATTTATCAGTATAAAATTAGGTGAAATTCAAGAGAGTTGGTACAAGGCTACTTTTTTACGACAGATTAAAGCAATGACTTAACCATTAGAAAATCACCAAAACCAATACAAAATGGTAATACCCCTTGCCCATCAAAAATAAAATTCTAAATTTGTATAAAACCAAAAGCTATGAAAGTCAATCATCAAATCTTTTATTGGAGGGAGAGGGGGGTGCTTTGGGTATGTTATGCAATAGGAAATATTTTCTTGTCATTGCAGGCTCATTGGTTTAAAATTGAGGAGTATAGAATATAATGATCCAGAATTGCAAATATCGAATTGTATTAATTATAGCTTTAGCTGTATTATTTGAAAATTGTAAAAATGATTCAAAATTAAATGAAACAACGACTATAAGGAATTGGATAACATTTGATTTGTATGATTATTCACAGCAAATACATACAACGGATACAATTTTTTCTATGAATGACACTAGTGGTAAATGTATTTATAATGACTCTTTAGTTTTAAATATTAAAATTAATAAAAATGAATTTAAAGCTTTTAATGATACTTTACACTTGGCTAATCTGCATAAGTTAAATGCTATAATTCTTAAAAGTAACTTTAAAAATATTGATACAATTTGGGTTTTATATCAACATAAGGATTTTAATGACTATAGGGATTGGTTTGCAGATATTGTTTACTATTCAAGTAAATGGGGTGTTATTATTAAAAAAAGTGGGAGGTTTGTTTCATATGTCTCAAGAGAAAGAATCATTGAATCAGGTAAGGAACAAACCTGTTTATTTGACAACTATGTCAAATTAATTCTTTTTGATCAATTTAAGTTTGAACAAACTTCTTGTTGTTTTGGGGAGATAGAAGTGAATGATCTTTCAAATGTAAAAGTAACAACAAAAAAATTAGACCTTGATTAAATCATAAAAGGCATTTGTAACAAGCCTACGTTTTACAACAAAATAAAAACTAAGGTTTTAACCATTAAAAGCTCCAAAACTAACACAAAATGGCAATACCCCTTTGCCCATAAAAAATATATTTTTACTTTTGTACAAAACCAAAAACTATGAAGGTCAATCATCAAATCTTTTATTGGAGGGAGAGGGGTGTGGTTTGGGTGATTGCAATAGGAAGTTTTCTCTCGACTTGGCCTATCCTGTGGTTTAAAGTTGGGGGATATTATCCTCTGTGCTTCCATTCCAATCAGTTAAACGATTAATAGTATGCGTAAGAAATTAGAATATAATTTTGATGATGAAGTTGCAAGTAAATTTTGCTATGAGATGGATAAAAATAAAATTGCAATCCATTTTGAAGGATATTACTGTCTTTTAGAAAGTCAATATATTGATAAACCATGTATTTGGATAATAGAGAGTTTTGATTATGCTAAAAGCAAACTTAGTTCTGAGAGTGCATATTCGGATTTAGAAAAACATTTAGGAATAATAAGCATGGTCCTGTCATCAGAATTAAATGATACTACTTTGGAACTTGCAGTCATGACTACTGATGATCGTTATGTTAACTTGTTATTTGAAAATCCCCTATTGAATTTAAAGTTAAAGTAATCTCTTGCCCGACAAAAAATAATTTCTACTTTTGTACAAAACCAAAAGCTATGAAGGTAAATCATCAAATCTTTTATTGGAGGGAGAGGGATGGAGTATGGGTGAGTTATGCACCTAAATCTTTTGGTTTAATTCTAAAAATTGGAGATTTTAAATTTTTAATACCATAAGCGATAAACACTAATGATTAAGAAGATTATATTATATTTTGTTTTATTTTTAATTGTATTTTTAGGTTGTAATACAAAGAAAAAAACTATAAATGTAGCCTTTAATCTCGAGGGAATTCTCAAGACCACAATTGATTCTTTATTGTTACACAATGTTGATAGTGTTTTGTATTTTAAAAATGATTGTGTTGGTTGTGCAGATAAAAAATATATTTCTGGATATTTGTTTTGGCGAAAAAACAATTTAACCAAAGTTGTTAGTATTAGTAGTTATAATGGCAGGTCTAAAGAACGGGTAGTTGAAAATGTTTTTAAAAGATTTTCAGTTGATAGTTTGGTAAATGAGAAATTAGAGAAACCTAATTATATTTTAGATCATTTTCGGTATTATTACATACAACAATATGGAAGCAGTAAGTTTGAAATTAAAGTTCCTGAATATTACATAGATCTTAATGAAAATAAACATGTTGTTAAGCTAATCTATATTATAGAAAGTAATTTGTTCCGTTCAAAATTTTGTAATGACTATTAAATGCAAGAAGCTTAGTTTTTTAAGGTTAATTCAATGATTAATTTGCCTATTTTTTTAGTTGATATTATAACCTCGGTTTTCTTATTCTCAATTTGTTTTAAATTCAAATACCCCAGTATACGGTACCCTCACCAAATCCGCCTCCCCCTGCTATGTCAAAGGCAATACCTTCGTCCCTAAAGACTTAAATTTAATTATCTAACCGGGCAGGTTTCGGAGTTTAAAACCATACCTTATCCTACATTGAAGCCCAATATTTTACATCAGATGTAAAAAGACTTTGACCGAATCCAATAAATTTTTACTTTTGTACAAAACCAAAAACTATGAAGGTCAATCATCAAATCTTTTATTGGAGGGAGAGGGTACATTTTGCGTCGGCAAATAGTTCACTATGTTAATCTGTAAATTAAAAAATCAATGATAAGTAAAAATCTATTTAATAAAATTAGTTTTTTGATATTCTTATCTTTAATAGTTGGTTTGTATTTCTATCATAGCAAAAAAGAAAAACATTTTATTACATGCCCCAAAAAATACTATTTTGTAAAAATTACAAATTATAAGGAAAATTATAAAGGCGATAAAATAGCTGATTTACAATATGGTTTCAAAAACAAGAAATTACACAAAAAAGCACAAATGGGTTTCTTTTTTTTGGAAATGGAAGGAAAGACTCAAATAAAAGATGGAATATACGCAACCTGTGAATGCATAGATTATAAACCAGCATTTATAGATGTTAGTCAGGCAAAATTATATAAAGATGTAAGATTGTTTTATGGGGATGAGACTTTTTTGGATAGTGTATGGAGTACTGAAAGAGGAATTCTATATTATTGTCACCAGTATACTGAGTATGACAAATAATATATTAACCAATAAACATTTCTTGTGATGAACAAAATCATATACCTTATCGGCATACTATTGATGTTGGTTATTTACTTCCTCAATGACCAGAAGTCTCTTAAATTTAAAATAAAATTTTTTGCCCTGGTGCTGCTCCTGGTGAATGCCTGCTTCATAAACGGCAATTTTTTCTTAGTGCAATATGGATTGACCTTGTTGCTTTTGCTTACACTCAATAATGTGGCAGATAAGGAACTCTCTGGAAAAAACATCAATGGTAAAATTAATTTGATAGTCGTTATGTGGCTGCTAGACTTTCTTTCAGTTGCCTTGAACTGGCCTCTGTTACTGCGCATGCCTGCCTTTTGTCTTTTGGCTCAATTTACTTCTGTCGTTTATTTTTTTCAATTCAGAAAGTTCGAGGTCGACCTAACGTATCTGTTGGGGTTATTTGTGTTCAATATTCCCAGATGGAAAGATGTGCTGGATGTTTTATAAATTTAATATCTCGATCATGACTAAAATGTTATAAAAAAATCCATTTTACGAACAAGTTGATTAGCTAATCGAAAAAATCAGCATTGTACCAAATCTCTTAAAATTTCCAGTTATATTTGTTTATTAAAACTATGTTTAAAATTCTCATTCCTGTTTTTGTGTTGTCGGTGTCTACCTCGTTTGTTACCAAAGATAGTGACAGTTTATATATTGAAATTAGTCAGTCGTGGGATGACGATGATTGGAGCCAAAATAAAAAATGGATAATACGTTCCAATAGAATTTTATATATGCAAGGTTGTAAAACAGATACCTTTCCTGTGAAAAATATTGATAAGTCAAACAAGCTCTATGGAATACTTGATTCATTGAAATATTATCAAAATTATTCATGTAAAGAATTCTCTGGCTTACATTCTAATTCAAAATTTAGATTGTTCTCAAGTTGGACGCTCAATAAAAAGGATGGGTATTTTAATTTTTCAATAATCAATTGTCAATTAAACAAGAATATAGATAGTCTGGTTGAGTTAATTAATCCGTTTATTACTAAAATTGATTCTAAAATTCCTAATATACAAGAAGGCGTAAGAGACTGTAAATGTGTTCCTTACAAGGTAGTAAAAGTATATGGAGATTAAAGTTTATAACTTTACAATGTCATCCCGCGCATCAATCATCATACTAATTCAAGTTCTTTTTGCATTTAATAATTTGAATGCTCAATGTTGCTATACCAAAAATCAGAAAGTGATTAACGACTCTTGTAAAAAATATGTTATAAAAACAGATTTTGAAAAAGGCCTGGAGTTTATACCTAAAATGGGCATTTTGTATAGTTTAGTAATAGAAAATGGGGACATCCCAATTTTTATCAATGATTCATTACATAAACACCCAATATATAATATTTTTGTTGGAAAAGTTATCAATGACACTGTCTTTTCTAACTTCAATTATGTTGTTAATTTATACTATGAATGCGATACGTTTAATTCTAATTGTTTGAATTTGCCATCTATTGCACACTTGACTGTTTTTGATGTAAAAAAGGATGTAAAGATAAACGTTAAAGATACTAATTATAAACTTATGCGATTAGCAATTGTAGGTGAAAAAGAATTTTATTTAGATACATCTCTTTTCTTACTTAAAAAGCTAATAAATTTAAGTGGAACTTACAATCCATTTCAAGAGACAAATTTACAAATATTGGAAAAACTGGAGAGAGTTGGACATTTAGGTATCTGGAATATGGATTTCCGGAATTTTGATTTAAATATTGATTTACTCATGAGGATTAGAACAAAGAGTATATATTTTTCAAATTGTAAATTTAAATGGAAGCAAAGAAAATTGGTACGATCTTTTTCAAACTTTAGTATTATTCATTAAAGATTGAGTGTCAGTTTTTTCAAGTTGTTTTTGATGGCTAGTTTGTCATACTGCATTATCATCCACTACCTCTTCTTCTACCACTTGTAGCTTGCTCTGAACAATGACTAATTTATTCAATTAATTGCTTTTCCAAGTTTTTTAAAACATCTTTGACAATTATTTAGTAAACCTTCGATCATGCGTCAATTCTTTTTCTTGGCTCTTCTGAGCGTCTCTTCTGTCTCTGCTCAAACCGCTGTGCAGGGTGTGCTCAACAGCTCGCAGGTGTGGACCGCCTCTGGCTCTCCCTATATCATCAGTCAGAATACCCTAATTGATTCTGGCGTTACCATCGATGTGCGCCCAGGTACCGTTGTGCAATCCAATGGCTCGTTCAGACTCATCATCGACGGTGAACTCATCGTCAATGGCAATAAAGATAGTCTGGTAATCATGGAGAAAATGAAATTTGAATTCAACAAAGGCTCTAAAGAATTTAATTTCAACACCAATACTGGCTCCCATTTCAACTATACCTGGTTCAAAGGCGATAATACCGGTGGTTCTAATACCATTAAACTAACCGATGTGTCTATGCTCATCACCAACTCGCGCTTTACTAATTGTTACTACGCCATTTATGCCTACGGCTCTACCTACGATACCTCTAAAATAAAAGTCCTCAAAACGGTGTTCGAATCAGATAACGGCTATGGCAGTCCTACCAGTGTCTCTGGTACCAATCTCTTCCTCGAAATGGATGAGTGCAGCATCTTTAATATGTGTAATATGTATGTGCCAGCTAATTTCAGATTCACCAGATCGCTCATCAATAAAATGACCTGCTATAGCGGTATCAGAATCATGAGCGGAAACCGACTCGCTAAAGCCAATACCTATATCGCCTGCAATGTGTTCAAGAATTTTAAATCGACGGTTTTCGAAGCCTTTTATCTCGATTCTAATACCGATGTCAGTATCATCGATAACACTTTCGATTCTGCCGATGTGTTCCTTACCTTCTACAATGGCTCTACCACCGACAATTTCAGATCTGTTATCTCTGGTAATAATTTCCTGAGCGCTAAAATCTATGATGTAAAAATGGTGGGATCTTCTCAAATGGCTGGTCAGTTTAAAAATTTTAACATGACCAGTAATTACTGGGGAAGTACCGATACCGCCGTCATTAAAGCCGGTATCTACGATTATAACGACGATATTACTTCAATATTTAAAGTCGCATACGCTGGCTTTAGCTCATCGCCCAACACAACCTGTGGCGCTCAGTTTTTATCAGTGAAGACGCTTGCCTCTCCATCGTGGTCTGTATACCCTAATCCTGCATCCGATCAAGTAGTGCTTGAGTTCGAAACCGCTGCGCCAAAAACTATCAGTTTCTATACTATTTACGGTCAGCTTGTTAAAACAGTATCATGCGATAGCCAACAGATACTTATTGCTACTAACGATTTACCGGCTGGCCTCTATACACTGGTATGTCAGGGTAGTGGTCAAGCTGCTTCAGTTACCAAACTTTTAATCGCCAGATAATACAAGATATTAGTCATTAGGAATGACCACTAACACTGGTCATTTTTTTTGTGCTAATTTTTTGCGAATTTTGCAGTGCTTTGAAATCCTTTAGACTACTTTTTTTTATTTCAGCTTCGCTCTTATTGGGCGTACTGGTGATGTCTTCTTTTAGACATTCACCTTCCTCTGATCACTTCACTAAAGTAGAGTTAGGACAGCTTTTGTTCTTCGATAAAGGCCTTTCCCTCGATTCGTCTGTCTCTTGCGCTTCCTGCCATAAGCCTGAATTTGCTTTTTCTGATACCGTCGCGTTCAGTAAGGGTTTTCAAGGTCGACTCGGACTCCGCAACGCGCCTTCAGTCATGAACATGAAGTTCCGCGATTTGATGTTCTTCGATGGGAGAGCCAAATCGCTGCGCGATCAGGTGCATTTTCCAATTTCAGATCCTAATGAAATGAACCTGGCTTACGAGGTAGCCATTCAGCGAATCGCTGCCAATCCTGTCTATGCCAAAGCGATTATGCAGCTCTATCAAACCTTGCCTAATGCGACCAATGTGGCCGATGCCATCGCCAGTTACGAAGAAACGCTGGAGTCGTCTGAAACGCCTTTCGATCGCTTTATGTCTGGCGATACCAACGCCATCTCCGAATCTGCCAAACGCGGCAGAGAGCTCTTTCTGGGCGATAAAGCCAAATGCTTCGACTGCCATTTCGGTCCAGATTTTACCGGCGACGAATTCCGTAACATCGGTCTGTATAACGGTGTTACTGACAAAGATGCCGGTCGTTTTGATGTTACTAAAGACCCGGCCGACCTGGGAAAATTTAAAGTGCCAGGCCTTCGAAACATCGGTGTTACTGGTCCCTACATGCACGATGGTCGTTTTAAAACTTTAGAGGCGGTAATCGCTTACTACAATAATCCAAGTGCGTTTGTCAAACAGGCAGTGAATATTGACCCGCTCCTAACGCAACCCCTCAACCTAAGCAAGCAGGAACAAGAGGATCTTAAGAATTTTCTGCTGACCCTTACCGATAACCGATTTATTAATCGTTAATTATCTCTACATTTGTCCTTCTAAATTATCAGCTTAATGAAGCTTAAGGCTATTACAGATATTATTGAATCAATTGCTCCGCTCAGCTACCAGGAGTCATACGACAACGCTGGTTTGCTAACCGGACATAAAGAGATGGAACTTACTGGTGTTTTGCTGGCACTCGATACCACCGAAGAAGTGGTGGATGATGCTATTCGAAATAATTGTAACTTAATTGTAGCCCATCACCCCATCATTTTTAAAGGACTGAAAAGTCTGACCGGCAAAAACTACGTCGAGCGCGCCATCATCAAAGCCATCAAACACGATATCGCTATTTATGCAGCCCATACCAACCTCGACAATGTTTTGTCTAATGGTGTGAACGAAAAGTTTGCTAAAAAACTGGGAATCAGAAATCTACGTATCTTATCGCCTAAAACTGGACTATTATGCAAGGTTTTTGTATATGTGCCTGATAATCATTTATCTGTGGTGCAGAATGCGATGTTTGAAGCTGGAGCTGGAAAAATTGCAGAATATGCCGAGTGCAGTTTCACAACGGAAGGTACCGGCACTTTTAAACCTTCGGATAAGGCACAACCTTTTGAAGGAGTGGCAGGAGAGCGAAGTGCAGTAACAGAAAAGAAGCTGGAAGTATTGGTAGAAATGGATAAAGTCAACAGCGTTATTCAGGCCGCCAAAGCTTTTCATCCTTACGAAGAAATGGCCTACGAAGTGATAGCGCTTCAAAATGCCCACCAAATGATAGGCAGTGGGGTAGTTGGCGAGCTGGAAGAGGCCATGCCAGCCGATGAGTTTCTGGCGCATCTCAAAAAGGAGATGAATCTGGAGCTGATTAAACACACAAACTGGGTTAAGCCAATTAAGAAAGTGGCAGTTTGCGGTGGTGTTGGCAGTTTTTTAATTCAGGCGGCAGCCCGCGAAGGCGTAGATGCTTACATCACGGCTGATGTAAAGTACCACGAGTTTTTCGACGTTGAAAACCGCTACATGCTCTGCGATATCGGGCACTACGAATCTGAAATTTCAACATTGGAGATATTTTATGAGGCAATTACCAAAAAATTCCTTAATTTTGCGGTCATTTTTTGCAGTATATCAACAAACCCGATTCAATATTATAAATAAAACATGGTAGATTTATCAATAGAAAAAAAACTGAAGGCCATCTGGGAGCTTCAGCAAATCGATTCCAAGATCGACCAACTAAACCTTCTGAAAGGTGAGTTGCCTATGGAGGTTGCCGACCTGGAGGATGAGATTGTCGGTTTACAAACCAGACAAGAGAACATCAAAGCGGACATAAAAGTTTACGAAAATGATATTGTTGGTCACAAAACCAATATCAAACAATCTGAAGAACTTCAGAAAAAATACAAGAAACAACTTGACTCGGTTAAAAACAACAGAGAATTCGAAGCCCTTAACAAAGAACTTGAAATCTCTGGTCTTGAAGTTTTAGCAGCTCAAAAACGTATTAAAGAAGCTCAGTTCCACATGGATGCTAAATCTGAAGCTTTAGCTCAGTTAGATGCCAGCATCGAAAGCAGAAGAAAAGATCTTGAGTACAAACAAAAAGAACTTAAAACGATTGTAAACGATACTGAAGATGAAGAGAAAGAATTAAGCGTTACCAGAGAGGGTTACAGCAAAGAAGTTGACGAGCGTCTGGCTAAAGCTTACAACAGAATCAGAAAGAATGTTAAGAATGGTATCGCAGTAGCGCCAATTATGCGTGGTAGCTGCGGTGGTTGTTTTGCTAAAATTCCGCCACAAAGACAAAGTGATATCAAACAACACTTTAAAATCATCGATTGCGAACATTGCGGTAGAATCTTAGTTGATAACGCAGTAACAGGTATAGTAGCAGAGAAAATTGTAGAAGAAGAAAAGCCTAAACGCAGAGTTAGATCATTAAAAGCTACGAAATAATGTAATTCGTATGCTTTCATTAAGCTTATATCAAAAAAAGAACATGAGGTATCGTGTTCTTTTTTTTTGTGTCTTTTTTGTTTTAGTTAGCAACGCTGTTGCCGCATCAAAAGTGGTCTTTAACATGACCGATAACTGTCTCAAAGCTCAGGCGCTTTTGTATGAATTGAAGTTAGACGATGCCGATGCGTTGTTAGTGAAAGAAGCCACTGCCAACAGCGACAATATTGCGGTTAAGTGGTTGTCTGAATCGGTGATTTTTTTGCGCATCTTTACCAGCGAAGACCAGGCCATCTACACAAAATATACAAAACAGTGGCACAAACTCATTGAAGATACTGAGGGCCTCACGTTTAATAATGCCTGGCACAGATTTATTCTCTCGGATATGTTTATTCATCGCGGACTGATCCGACTGAAGTTCAACGAGACCTTTACCGCCGGTTCGGATATTAAATCGGCTTTCAAATACCTCAAGGAAAACAAAAAGATGTTTCCTTCTTTCCTGCCGGATAATAAAAATTATGGCTTCCTCACCTGTGCCTTTAGCTCGGTGCCCTCTAAATACCAATGGCTGGCTAAGCTGATCGGTTTTGAAGGGGATATGACCACTGGTCTCACAGAGATTGAAGCTTACCTTAAAAGTGATTTAACCGTTAAAGAGCATGTGTGGATGAAGCTGGAAACTGCTTTTATTTATGCGATGGTACAACACCACCTTAATAAGAATTCTGAAATTGCTTGGAAGACTATAGAGCCCTATACCCGTTCTTATAAAACCATTGTTCTCGAAAACTATATGAGAGCCACTGTGGCCAATTATAGCGGTAAAAACGATGAAATGCTGGCCGTTCTTAATGCAAAGCCTTCTCATTTTTCCGGGACGCCTTTTTATTATATGGATTATTTACTCGGACTTGCTAAGCTCCGACATCAGGACAGTGACGCGGATGTTTACTTTAAAATATTTACTGTTAAATACAAAGGTAAGAACTACCTGAAATCCGCCTACCGCTATTTGTCATGGGCCTGTCAGCTGAAAAATGATGCTGCAACAGCCAAAACCTATTATTCTATGGGTGTAAAAATGGGGACAGCAATTATTGAAGAAGACAAGCAGGCAGAACGAGAAAGTGCAGAAGCGATCATCTGGCCTGTCAATATCCTGAAAGCCCGATTACTATACGATGGTCACTATTTAGATAAGTCATTAGCGCTGCTTAACAACATCAAAGAATCTGAACTCGCGCATAAGAAGTTTAAACTTGAACTGAATTACCGCAAAGCCAGGGTGCTTCACGACGATAATAAACTGACGGAGGCTATTCCACTCTACACTAAAGTAATTGAATCTGGTAAGTCAGAGTCGTATTACTATGCCGCTTATTCTGCTCTGCAATTGGGTTACATCTACGAAAAGCAAGCTAAAAAAGTTTTGGCTAAACAATATTTTACGATGGCTAAAAACAGTTTTCCCAATAATAAAGAATATGTGAGTAGCATCGAACAAAAAGCAAAAGCCGCTCTGAAGCGGCTTGGGAATTAGCTCCTGATCACCAACCCCCGGCGAACCGGAAGGCTGATGATGTGAGCTGTCTTTTGTGTATAGGTGTGTTTTTTAGTTAGTCTTTACCAACATGGTTTTGTATAATGTCTTACCATGGTTTTTTACCGCAAAGTGATAGACGCCAGAACTTAACTGATTCAATCCGTCTAATACAACCAATGAACTGGTGCTTGACTCTTCGTATTTAATGTCTTTGCTGTATACCACCTGACCGTACTGATTGTAAATCTCGAAGTTGTAATTGAGCTTGTTGCCATCTTCTGAATAGATACTTAATTCTAAGTTTTCAGTAAATGGATTTGGATAGAGTTGGTATACCGGCATATCACTGCAACTGATTTGTTCCAGATTTTCTACTACCAGTCTGTCTCCTTTGGCGTTAATTGCTGCCCATCTGTAAATGGTATTCGGACTCGCTTGTCGCTCTATGGTCATATTATATGGCATTGCTACTGAACCCATCTGCCCGTTTGATTTGATGAACCTTGAAGTGTACCATGAATAACCTCCATCCAATGAATATTCAACAGCATATCTGTCTATGCTCTCGTTCGGTAAACTCAGCCACTTAAATTCTATATGCTGTCCATTGATACATTGAGTTTCAATCATGTTGTTTTCGTTTGAAAGGGATGTATAGATATAGACGGTATCGGTGCTGAAACAACCTGTAGTAGGATCGGTAACGCGCAAGACGAATAATGGTGCACCAATCAGACTTTTAAAGGCATTTGGATTGGCTACAGTTGAGTCGCTTAAGGCATTGCCCTGCGACCAGTCGTAGTTCATGCCACCGCAGGTACTGCAACTGCCCGACGGTGCACCGCCGATGGCAAAGGTGTCTAATGTGGTCGATATATCTGGTCCAGCATTCGCTCTCGGAATTTCGTTGACATCTAAGTAGGCGGTATCTGTCTCTGAGCATGTTCCAGAAACAGAGGTAATAATTACTCTAACAGGATTAGTTGTATAATCTGGAGCAGCCGGAACATAACCCAAATTGACATTTCGTGAGTTAAGTGCACCATTGCCTGAAGGAGCAATAAAGTTGCCACTACCGTTGCTAGTCCAACTGATGCGGTCTATGAACGAGGTCGAACTAACTCTAAAGTTTAACTGATTCAAACCGCATTGCAATAGGTTAGGAACCACCGAGCTGGTAAACCCTGGAATGTATCTGATGGTGTCGTTAACTGGCACTCCGCAACGGTCTACATAGTTAAGAAAATAATTGAAAGTGGTTTTATTCAACAGTCGGTTATAGTCTTTTTTATTTCTGGTTGGTCCGAGGAAATAGACTTTGTTAACTTGGTTTGAGAAATTACTCTGAGCAGAGAAGTCGGCAAAATAGGGGAAGTTAATACGCTGACCGCTGGAGTATGTGTGCTGTAATGTACCATTGATCCAGATTCTTACTCTTCGGTTAGATAAAATTTCGAAGTCAACAGTGATGGTGCCACTGTAAGTGCCCAGGTTAGAAAGGTTACTACCCTGATAATAAGCTCTGATATTACCTCCGTTGAACAAGATAGCGTTATCCATGTCGTTATTGTTGCTGGAATTGATATCATTGAGTCCGACAAAGAAACTTTTGCCTGCCGCATTGTTAATGACGAAGCGAACAGTTCCGGCTCCCGACATACTATCGTAACTTATTGCCCCTTCGCTATTTCCGGATGTCCATGAGCTTGTACCAATAGTACTATTGCTGGTGACAATCCGCGAGGAAGGATTCTTCCAGAATGTCTCCAGATAGAAATTGTCGCATGGATTAACAATTAACTGATCATTGGCATTTAAAGAATAGGTTCTTGAATTGGCATCCCAGATGGTACTGACATTGACATCTGAGAAATCGATCGTATCAGTAACACAATCACAATAGTTCTTGTCAATTTTAGGAACATTGTCCCGAGGATCTGAAGCCCAGTATTTGACGAATATAGAATCTATCACTGTAATCGTCTGACAATAATTGGAGAATTCGGCTTCAGCATAGATCCAAACTGAATCTGGCACGTTAAGTAAAGCTGAATCTCTTGTGGTAGATCCAATTATAAAACTGGCAGGTGTCCATTGGATATTGCCTCTGTAGATCGGGCAAACATCTGTGTTTGGTTCTAAATATAAAGTGGCATTTGGAGTACAATACAAGTCGAGTTGATCGTCTTCGATAATGTCGTTTACTGAAATCTGAGAAATAACTGGCTTTGTAGTATCGCCACACACCACATCGAAATAGGCGTAGGCATAGTGACCAAGTAAAATACAGTCTCTGGTAAACATTCGTATCTCGACAGTATCTCCAACGAAGCAGGCAAAGTTCAAAGTTTCAGCACCCCAGCCGGTAGATTTTCTCACACCAGCTGTATCCTTAAAAGTGCCTAGTTGCCATACTGGTGGTTGATCGACGTTTCCGCAAAAGAATGCACCTCTTAAACAATCCAGTTTTGAACCGTTAACATAGATTTCATAGCCGAATCCAGGCGCTTCAACGGTTGCAACGCCCCAGTAATTGTGTGCTAATTCGACAACGCCAATACTGTAAATAGTTAATTTATCAGACAAACTGTCGATGACGTAGCGTCTGTAAACAGTGTCAGCGGTAGCTCTTAAACTGCGGTTACCGACTTTAACCAATCTGTTGCCAACGGTTCCGTTAGCCCTTCCAATGGTTCCGAGATACATATCTGTACCACCATAGTTGATAACTCCCATATTGACACCAGGTACTATATACCTTCTTGATGCTGGAGTGATAAAGTTACTATCAGTGGCGGTCGACCAGCCTGAGAGGTTGCCGTTTTCGAAACCCATGTTGCTGGCGCACTGAGCGGAGAGACGCCCAGGCATTATTATAATGGCTAGTATAGCCACTATGGTTGAGAGTTGTAATTTTTTATTCATAATACGTCAATTTGGAGTGGAACTATTTTTTCAGATAGCCAACCCAGATCACATTCTGGTGGTTGACAGTGCCGAAAAGCCTAACCTTCATCATAGAGCCTGGGTCGCTGGTAACAGTACCCAATGTCGATACGAACTTGCCCGAGGGTGGAAGATCGCCGACGCCCAATGAGATAAACTGGGGTCCCCAGAGTTTCTCGATGTTGGTTTCCAAATTGATGTTATTGATGGTTTGCTGCAAAATGCAGTCTTGAGAAAAATCAAATCCTATTGCAAATAGTTCTACAAAAAACGGATGTATAGAATCACCAGTATTATTGGTAATCTCAATCTTAAACTGAGATCCAGTGTTCTGCAATAAACTTAGATTGAAAGCATTTGCAGGTAAAGCTTTCAGAGTGTCTTCAGAGTCATGACTTTGAGCATAGGTCCCGCTCATCATACCTAAAAGCAGTAAAGCCAAAAGGCCTGCTTTTCTGGCACTGGATAATGCCGGAATCTCCGGAATCTGTCCAGTAATAGTTGTGTTTGTCTGTCTCATGATATTTTGTGTATTTAGTGTGTAAAATCTGCTCCATGCCATTAGCACAACTCACCCCAAATGGGTAGTTTTTACCTATTAAGTAGAAAAACTTATGTGTTGAACTAAGCATATAGTCAAGATGAGAAATAATATTATAAATGCAAATACTAAAATCTATCATATCTGTAAGTGTCAGAAAAACAATGGTATAAATTTAATCTTTTGATGCTGGAACATAAAAAAAAGGAACATTTTTGTACAATGTTCCTTTTCCTGTTAGTAAGTTATAGATTTAGGAATGCCTGGTTTTATATTATTTTATAAAATAAGCATTAAGGTAAAAATAAACTTATTCGATAATTACCGGGAATTCGACCATGGCATCTGTTTCGCCAGGTGTTTTACTACCGTCTTTTACGCCTGGTTGATGCTTGAGCTGGATGTTAACGCTGCCTTTACTTTTTTGCTTTGTCATCCATTTGCTAATTAAGCCCAGGGGCAATTGTTTGCTGTCTTTGTCTTCAATTTTAATGCTCATATCAGCTGCACTGATTTCAAAAATAAACAAATGCTCGTCGGCCTCCTCTAATACTTCATTGCTTACAGTATCAGTGGTGGTTTTACTTTCGTCAAGTAATAAGAGCTTACATTCGTAAGTGCGTCCGGTTTGAAGTTTAATGGTGTCAAATTGAGTGGGACCGGCGCCACCTTCTCCGTCTTTGTCTCTAAAGACAAATGATTTTAAAGTGCCGTCCGCCGAATCTTTCATCGATACCACCATAGTGGTAATTAATTCTGATTCATTGGCTGGTGGATTGTTAGGTGTGGTGATGTCGTCTTTGCAAGCTTGATTGAAACAGGCGATAATACAGCCTGAAATTAGAAGGGATTTAAATTGTTTCATATTTGTTATTTAATTTATTGGAATAATGATTCTGAATGTGATGTTTCGACCTTGTTCGTCGATAAAGTAGCGAAGTCTGTTGAGATAAGAGCGGTAGGTTCTGTTCAAGGCATTGTTAACGCTTAAACTAAAACGTATAGTTTGATTTTTAACTTTTAACTGATAATTGCAATTTCCTCCGATTAAATAGTAGGCTTCGGGTGGTGCCATAAAATCGCTGCCTGGATTGTATCTTGTTTGCTTTCCCGCGTAATCGGCAAATAGGTCGAATCCAAATTGTTTTTTTTCATAAGACAATCCTGTTTTCCCATTAAGTGGTGGCATCATGTTGAGGAATTCTGATCGTGTTCTGTCCTGACCATAGATTAGTTGAAGTTTAGATTTAATACTCCAGAGCTTATTGATCTGCCAATGCACATGCATATTACTGCCATATAATAAGGCATTGCTTTGTTCATATCTGAAAACAGGGAAGGCGCCTCGGATAGTTAACAGCGCTGTTTTGCCAGGAATCAGATTGATATAGCCATCAACTGATTTGATATACAACTCAGCTTCTGCATGAATTTTTCTGGACTTAAATTGATAAATGATACTGCCATTAAATGATCTCTCTTTGTTTAGAGTAGAATCTCCAATTTCAATACTGGCCAGGGCCTGATGCAAGCCGTTGGCATAAAGTTCGTTCGTTGAAGGCGGTCGCCATGTGCTCGAATGGTTGAAAGTCAGTCTCGAATGCTCTGCAACTTGTTTGTACCATTGTATAAGATACGACCATCCCTGGTAGTTAAGGTGCTGAATATTGAGAGTTTTGCCACTCCAAAGATAAATGTCAAAAGTTTTAAAATCGTTTCTAAGCGCCAGCTCTATTCCTTGTTTTTTACTTTGGCGGGTCAGTATGGCATACTGAGCTAAACCATTCTGATAAAAACCGGGAATAAAAAATCTTCCGGTATACGCATTGCTCTGATGCATGCCAAATACGCCAAATTTGATATTGCTTTTATGAAAGTCATAGCGCTGCCAGATAAAATCTCCCATCAAGGTATTGATGTAGTAATCAAAAGCTGGGGCTTTGCTCGAGCTGGCAGATCTTAGAATATCATATTCCTGGCGATGGTTCTGCTGATAGGAGAGCGTTAACTCCAGCATTTGTTTATTTTTAATATGCCATTCGTTCTTGAGTTTGCTGAGTTGGTGACTAACTTCCTGATAGGCTCTGTTGATCTCTCGCCTGAAGGTCGATTTAACCATTGGCTCAGCACTATTCATTGCTATCTGTAAGTCGCTCATATTGCCAGCCATGGCGCCAGGGTATAAACCTATGATGGTGTTAAAGCGACTATGAAAGAACTCTGATTTCAGTCGGCCTTTTGCATAGCCTAAATGCAGAGAATAGTTGTTCTCTCTTATTCCTGTGTTTGCCAGGTTAAAGTTTGGTATAGAATAGGAACCCGCATTTTTATAAGTGCCTTGCAGTCGCCAGTACAATGGTAGTTTATCTGAGATTTTATTGCCAGCGTACAAGGAAACGATGCCGGCTCTTCCATTGCTCATGCCTATGCTGTTGAATTCTCCACTAATAGTATTAGCGCGCTCTCTGAATATAGAAGGCGATTGCACCAGGATGACACCTCCAATGCCATCAGAGCCATACCTCAGGCTCTCAGCGCCTTTTATAAGTGTGATATCAGTTGCTATTAGTGCATCTATTTCGGGGGCGTGTTCGGCTCCCCAGTTTTGACCTTCCTGTCGAATGCCGTTGTTGATGATCAGTACCCTCGAACTATGCAGTCCGTTAATGATAGCTTTGCTGATGCCAGCACCACTTTGAAGAAGTGAAACACCTCCTAACTCTGTCATTAGAGCAGCAATAGAAAGTCCTTTGCTGCGCTCAATCTGTCGGGCATTGAGATGGTCTGAAACAATGCCTTTTTTATTAACTTGTAATTTGAATTCAGGTAAAACGAGTTCCTGGTGTTTCAAATAGATCACTATAAAAGTGTCTTTAGTAATCTTAAAGTTAAGATGTATGTGCTCGCAGTTTAAATGACTGACGTGAATCTCAATGCTGTCTGCACAAAGATTGCTCAGCTTAAATGCGCCATCCTTATTAGAAATAGTAGTTTGATTTTTTCCTACTACTTCAACGACAGTCGAAGACAGAGGG
>JAIXYV010000059.1 GCA_027490055.1 Bacteroidota bacterium
CGCCTCTACCGTTAGAAACACCGGCCGTAGCAAAAATCTTATTGTCCCACATACTTTGAAAATGACGGGAAGCCATTACATGGATGGTTTGGATAATTTCGGCGCTTGGAAACCAGTTGTATTCAGGTGTGAGAACGAAAACCACTCTGGCTTTAGACGTGTATTCATACAATTCGCTTTGCCATTGGGTAAGATTGTAAGGATCAACGGTTCCCTGACTGGCAGAAGGAATATCGAAGCCACTGTAATCTATTATATTAACCTCTTCAGTAGGCGTTTGTTCTTGTAAAATATGTCTTATAGCTTTGGCTAACTTTAGTGTATTACTGTTTTTTCTTGGCGAACCGCTTAGAATGGTGATCATTAATTGAAATAATTATCTTGAAGAAATTGATACAGATTAAATCCGTTTTTGTTTGCAGAATCTTTAATTTTATTAAAAAGCTGGTCTTTGGCGATACCTTTCATTTGGTGCATGAGGATTAACTGATAGGCTTTTTCGGTCATCAGTTGTGTGGCGCGCTCATCTTTTACGTTAACAGAGTTATGGGCCATTAGAGCTTCCCAAAGTTCTGGAACGCCAGTTTGCGAGGTTGCCACGGTTTTAAGTACCGGAATCTGCCAATCACTGGCGCCTCTGCCATGCACCAGGGCACTAAGATTTTTAACAAAGATATCGGCCCCTTCGCGGTCAGATTTATTAATCACAAAGATATCGGCTATTTCCATCAGGCCACTTTTCAATGTCTGCACTTCGTCGCCAGCCTCGGGCACTAACACCACCGCAGTTGTATCAGCAATACCTGCTATCTCTACTTCGCTCTGCCCTACTCCTACTGTTTCAATAATTATCACATCGAAACCGGCATTTTTCATCACATCGCTCACTTCGAAAATCTTGGCAGACAATCCACCTAAACTCCCTCTGGTTGCCAATGAACGAATATAGACATTAGGATGATTGAAATGTTCAGACATCCTGATGCGATCGCCGAGTAAAGAACCGAAATTAAAAGGAGAAGTAGGGTCGACAGCGATGATGCCTACTTTTTTATTTTGCTTTACCAGAAAGGTTATAAGCGCATTAACCAAACTACTTTTACCAGCACCCGGAGGACCGGTTAAACCAATGACAGGAACAGGTTTACTAAATGGCAATTGACGCAATAGTTCTGCTCCACCCGGCATATCATTCTCCACCAAGGTTATCGCTCTGGCAAGTTGACGGTAATCGCCAGACATTAAAGCATTGATATCAATCGTTTTAAACACCTAATCTAATTAATATTTGATACAAACGTTTTTCGCTTCGGTGAAGAACCTCATGGCTTCCCAGCCGCCTTCGCGACCAACACCACTTTGTTTAACGCCACCGAAAGGTGTTCTTAAATCTCTCAGCAACCAGCAATTGATCCACACAATACCGCTCTCTATGCTGGCCGCCACTGTGTGAGCTTTAGTCAAATCGTTAGTCCACACACTACAAGCTAAACCATATTCAGTACAGTTTGCCATAGTAAGTGCCTCTTCGGTAGTATCAAAAGGCATGATACTAACAACGGGACCGAAAATCTCTTCGGTATTGGTTCTGCAATTGTAAGCCAGACCTTCTATAATGGTTGGAGCAATATACCAGCCTTCTGCGTTCTCACCTTCAGGGTGTAAAGCCGTTCCACCACAAAGGATATTACCGCCTTCTGTTTTAGCGAGTTCGATATAGGATAAGACCTTGTCGTAGTGCATTTTGCTAACGATTGCACCCACTTTAGACTCTTTAAGAAGTGGATTACCCACTTTCAAGTGTTTAACCTCCTCTACTAAAGCTGATTTAAACTTCTCATATATAGGGCGTTCCACTAAAATACGCGATCCGCACAAGCATATTTCACCCTGATTCAAAAACGAGGTATTTACGGTGGTTTTCAGCGCTTTATCAAAATCACAGTCTGCGAAGATGATATTGGGATTTTTACCGCCAAGTTCTAAACTCAATTTTTTGAACATCGGTGCTGCAACCGAAGCAATATGTTTACCAGTTGATGTACCGCCAGTGAAAGAGATGGCTTTAATTTTAGGATGAGACACCATAGCATTCCCCACTTTTGGTCCGAGTCCGTGTACAATATTTAGCACCCCTGCCGGTAGACCAGCTTTAATGCATAGGTCGCCCAACAAATAGGCAGTCATTGGTGTAATTTCGGATGGCTTTGCAATGACACAGTTGCCTGTAGCCAGAGCTGGAGCAATTTTCCAGGTAAATAAATAGAGCGGCAGGTTCCAGGGACTGATGCAACCTACCACACCAATCGACTGACGAAGGGTGTAATTGATCGCATGACCTTCCATATGGTGACTTTCGCTGGCGAACTGCATAGCAGCTGTAGCGAAGAATCTAAAATTCTGCCCAGCTCTTGTCATTTCATTCTTAGCCAACCAAACGGGCTTCCCCTGATCGATGCTTTCAGCCAAAGCCAGTGCTTCGTTGTTTTCGTCAATCAATTCGGCAATGCGGTTAAGGATTTTAAAACGGTCTTCCAAAGACGTCAGTTTCCACTGAGGATATGCGGCAGAAGCAGCTTGAAAAGCCTGCTCAACATCCGGAGCATCGCTATCAGGAATGTAAGAATATACCTTTCCTGTGGCAGGATTGTAATTATCAAGATACTGACCATTAGCAGGTGGCACGAATGCCCCATTGATAAAGTTCTGAATTTGCTGCATAAGATTGAAAGGTGCAAATGTAATAATAAAGCGAGGGATATAGAAATTTCAAAATTCATCGAAAAGGGCGATTCAGGTATTATTTTTTCCTTTACCTTTGTTAGATATTTTGCTTTGAAAAAATGGCAGGGATGAGAGTTAACACAAAAGTACCATTCGAATTGGTGTACAGCTTGTACCTCCATCCTCAACTCGGCTATTTGCTTGAATACATTGCAGTACAGCTGATGCCCAACGGTTATTACAGCCTCTTATCTCAGAAACTGCATCACAATACGGCAGCAGATTTTGGCGCCAATGACAAAGCAGTAGACCTCTTAAAAAGTTTGGACGAAACCGAACCTGAGTTTTTAATTAAGAAATTCTATCCCAGCAAAAAGCCCATCAGGTCGGCCGACTTCTTTGCCAAGCACTACACCCCCGAGTTACACGCTAAGATTCGGCCCTTTATTGAGAAACGAATTTTAAAGGTACTTGAGAAAATACAAAATGAAAAGATCTTTCTTTCTAAGGACAAGAACTTTACCCATACCCCAATAACCATCGCCACAGAGAAAGCTGGAATACTTTTCCATTTTAGGAGAAACGAAAGTGGCACCAATTATTTTGCCACTATAAAACTGGGCGATCAAAAAATTAGTTTCAGTCAGAATAACAGCGAACTGATTATCCAGGAGCCAGCATGGTTATTGTGCAACAAGCAGCTTATCACCTTTAAAAAAGACACGGACGGCAACAAGATAAAGCCTTTCCTTAACAAGAAGTTTATCAATATTCCGAGTAAAAGCGAAGGCATGTATTTCGAAAAATTTGTGAAGCCACTGATAGAAAACTACGATGTCTATGCCGAAGGTTTCGAAATCAAATCTGAGCAATACCGGGCCTATCCTATTTTAAAAATCAACAATTTTACCGAGAACAGATTGTGTGCTGGATTGTATTTCAATTACGGTCCCTATCAGTTTCCTTATCATTCTGTCAAGATGGTTTCTGTATCACTAGAAAAGAAATCAGATAACTATATATTTCACAGAGTAAAGCGGTCGAAGGTATGGGAAAACCATATAGTACAGGCGCTTGATCAGGCCGGCTTAGAGCAATTAGAAGGCTCTTTATTTGTCAGCAAAAACTTTGACAATAATTTAATAGAGCTAATCAACAGAAATCTGGAGGCATTAAAAAAGCAAGGCTTTCAGATCGACCAGTCGCAGCTCAACAAAGTATACCATCTTGGTGAAAGTCACATTTCATTTAACATTCAGCAGAACAAAGACTGGTTTGATTTAGAAGCACTGGTGAGATTTGGAAGTTTTCAGATTCCGTTCATGAAACTCAAGCAATATATATTGAGTGGCAACAGAGAATTCGAATTACCAGACGGCAGCATTGCTATTATTCCAGAAGAATGGTTCAGCAGATTCTCGAATCTTTTTGATTTCACAGATGGTCGTTCAGACAAAATGCAGATAAAGAAGTACCACTTCGGCATGCTGGAAGGTTTGTTTAATGAGAACGAATTTGAGGAAGAACAGAAAATAGAAGCCTTTAATCCGGAGGAGATAGTAGAACTGCCGAAAGGTTTAAAAGCAGAACTTCGCCCCTATCAAACTATTGGTTATCAATGGTTATGTTATATGTACCGCAACAAATTCGGCGCCTGTTTAGCAGACGATATGGGATTGGGTAAAACCTTGCAGATATTGGCATTCCTGCAATACCGTTCAGAGCAAATAACAGAGGTCAATACCAAGGCAGCGAACGCTTTAGAGCAAATTAATGAGACAAGTAACGAGCACTTACAACTTGATTTGTTTGGCAATGCTGTGAAGACGGAACCTAATGAAGAGCAGATCAAAACAGATAAACCATTAAGTTTAGTGGTGGTGCCAACATCTTTGATTTACAACTGGCAGAGTGAGGTTAAAAAGTTTACCAATTTACGCATCTACATACATTCTGGATTTAACAGAGTGAGAGATTTATCCAAAGTCTTGAGTCATTACGATATTATAATAAGCAGTTATGGTACGGTGCGAAATGATATAGATATGTTTTCAAAGATTGAATTTGACAGTATCATTCTGGATGAATCTCAAGCAATTAAAAATCCAGCATCACAGACTGCCATTAGCGTCAATCAGTTAAGGGCGCGCCATAAGATAGCCATGACAGGCACACCGGTAGAAAATAGTATTACTGATTTATGGAGTCAGATCAATTTCTTAAATCCGGGCATACTCGGCAACTATCATTTTTTCACCAGAAAATATGTAAATGCCATAGAAAAAGAGAAGAGTGAGAGTGACACAATGAGATTAAAGAACATTGTGCGACCGTTTATATTGCGCAGAACAAAAGAGCAAGTGGCATCCGACTTACCGGACAAGACAGAAAAACTGGTGATGTGCGAGATGACAGAGGAGCAGAAGCAGAATTATGAGAGTGTAAAATCCACTTTCAGGAACGAGATTTTAAGTTCGATCAACGAAAACGGATTTAAAAAATCGAACATGATGATATTAAATGGCTTAATTAAATTAAGGCAGATAGCTAACCATCCTGTTTTATCAGACCCAGGATACCTGGCAGGATCAGGTAAATTTGAGTCAGTGGTAAACAGCATTCAGAATGTCGTGGAGAGCGGGCATAAACTTCTGGTATTTTCTCAGTTTGTACAGCATTTGAATTTATTGAAAACGTATCTGGACAATAAGAACATGCCGTATTTATATATTGCGGGCAGTGTGAGTTCAGCAGAGCGTAAACAGCTGGTAGACAGGTTTCAGGGCAAGGATGAAGCAATGATATTTTTAATCTCATTAAAGGCTGGAGGCACAGGTTTAAATCTAACGGCAGCCGACTATGTATTTTTGTTAGACCCATGGTGGAATCCGGCAGTAGAGCGCCAGGCCATGGACAGAACGCACAGGATTGGTCAGGATAAACCGGTTTTTGTCTATAAGTTCATCACTAAAGACACGATAGAAGAAAAAATTGTGAATTTACAGGCCAGAAAACAGAAAGTTTCGGATGATATTTTGGACACAGAGGCCAATTTTGTACACAATCTGGAAGAAGATACACTTAAAAACTTGCTTGACTAAGCTGAAAGCGATACATTTGTGATAACGATTCAAACAAATAAATCAAAAAATACAATGAAAAAAGTTTTACTTACACTTGCCCTTGCTTTAACAGCAGGTTTTTCTCACGCTCAAAGAGTAGTTGACTGGTCTGTAGAGTCAATCGTAGCTCCTACTTCTTTGACAAGTACTGCCTCTTCAACCAGCTTCCTTTATGACATTGTTCTAAAGAACAACGGAACTGACAAAGTTTTAATTGGTGATACCCTTGGTTACCAGATTTCTGCGTCTCAAGGTGCTACGGTAATTTTCGCTTTACCTAACGGTGGCGTTTACATCCGTCCAATCACTAAAGACATTGCTGCTGGTGATACTATTCACTTAACTGGCGCTTTCTCAGTAGGAATCAGACCAAACTTATCTGTTAATATCACTTTAAGAGCTTTTTCTCAAGTATTCAACAGAACTCCAACAGGTTTAATTCCTGAAACTTCATTCACCAACAATTCTAAAACCAGAGACATGGTATGGTACAATCCACAAGGTTGGGGTGTTAGTGTAGCAGATGTTTACACCAACAACTTATCTGTATCTCCAAACCCTGCAACTGATGTTGTAAATGTAAAAGTTAACTTAGTAGATCCTTCAAAAGCTTCTGAATTAACTGTAACAGACATGACAGGCAGAGTAGTTTACACTGAAACCATCACTGGTTCAGTTGCAACTATCAGCACTGAAGCATTAGAATCTGGTATCTACATTATCAATGTTAAAAACGGCGATTTAACAAGTACTTCTAAAGTAACTGTAAAATAATCTGCTTAGATACTTTAAAAAACCATCCCGACTTCTCGGGATGGTTTTTTTTTGCCTGTATTTTTGGCTTTTTTGATATCGAAAATTTGCCTTACTTTGCACATTCAATTATGAAGAATCAGAAAGCAAACGACTTAATCAGTAAGATCATCAAGGAAATTGAGACTAACAGTGTAAATGTAGAGACTTTGGTGCCTATGTTTAAAGAATTGCGTGAAATGGCTAAACTTGAAGAAGATCCACTTATTACACGTTCAGTTCGTTTGGTATACGAGCATCTTGAATCTAACAGCGGTTGGGAATTCCAAACCCTTGAAGACAGCGAAGAAGTAGAAGAAAACCTAACTTACCTCGTATCTCTTTACGCTAAAAGCGATAACAAATACAACAGAGATGAGATTCGCGAGATTGCGAATAACATGACTGCCGCTGCCTAATATTGAAACCATTCAGACATTATAGCGCTGTTCTTGCTTTATTGAGTCTGGTACTCTTTTACAGTTTACCACTCAAATCGCTACACGACTGTAATAACCTGATTCACCACCACGACTTACCGGCATACGAAACAGCGCACGACGATTGCGCTATTTGTGATCATTCTTCCAATACTTTCGATTTCCAAACAAAACGGAGTATTCCCTTAACTCAATTGAGTTTCGAACTCAGTAATATTGTCATCCTCGACAATGTCATTAAAGAGAAGTCATCTATAGACTTTAATAAAGGTCCGCCCACTGAGGCCTGATTCTACCCGACCTTTAACTTTAATTTCAAACGGCCCTAAAGCCACAATCATTTTTAAAAATTGATAAAAAACCTTTTAGGTTTGCTGTTACTATTATGGCAAACCGGCATTTCTGGTTATGCTCAGGAATGTAAAATCAACATAACAGGCATTGTCAAAGACAGTAGTGAGAATCACCCTC
>JAIXYV010000032.1 GCA_027490055.1 Bacteroidota bacterium
CAACACACCTCATAATCCAACTGGCGCCACATTCAGTTCAGAGGACATGAGAAAACTCGAAAAACTGATTACCAATACAGATGCCATCATTTTAAGTGATGAGGTGTATGAGCATATTATATTCGACGGACTGGAGCATCAGTCAGTTGCCAGATATCCAAAACTCGCTCAGCGCAGTGTGATTGTGTCTTCCTTCGGAAAAACCTATCATACCACTGGCTGGAAAATGGGTTATATTTTGGCGCCTGAAAACATCACTACCCAGATTCGCAAAGCGTATCAGTTTATGGCCTTTGCTGCCAATACGCCTGTGCAATATGCCTATGCAGAAATTCTTCAGCAGAAAGAGATGTATCTGGAGCTGGGGGCTTTTTATCAGGAGAAAAGAGATTTATTCAGAAAAGGTTTAAAAGGCTCTTCATTTAAACTGATCAATTGCAACGGGAGTTATTTCCAATCTGTGCTCTACGACAAAATAGAAAACAGTCACCTTAACGATCAGGAAATGGCCCGATATTTAACAATTGAAAAAGGAATAGCTTCTATTCCTTTCTCCTCGTTTTATAAGCGTAAAACGGATAATAAAGTGCTTAGATTTTGTTTTGCAAAAACAGATGATACGCTCAACAGAGCCCTGGATATATTATGCAAAATTTAAATTTTACGGTCGTTCAAACCAGTTTATACTGGGAAGATATCAAAGCCAATCTGGCGCATTTTACACTCAAGCTTGAGAATGTTCAGGAAACAGATGTTATCATTTTGCCTGAGATGTTCAGCACAGGCTTTTCAATGTCTACGGAGAAACTCGGTGCCGATAGCGCCGAATTAACGCTAAACTGGATGCTGGAAATGGCCAAAGAAAAACAAGCAGCCATTGTCGGTAGTTATATGAATTTTATTCAGGAAACTGGAACTTACCACAATACTTTAGCCTTTGTAGAACCAAATGGGGAAGTACATTTCTATCACAAACGACATCTCTTTACTCCGGGCGATGAGTCTAAACACTACACGGCAGGTAAAGAAAGATTAATCGTCAACTATAAAGGTTGGAAAATTTGTCCCTTGATTTGTTACGATTTAAGATTCCCCGTTTTTAGTCGTAATACCGACGAATACGATTTGCTCATCTATGTCGCCAATTGGCCAGAAATAAGGAATTATGCCTGGCAGCAATTGCTAAAGGCCCGTGCTATTGAAAATCAATGTTACCTCATTGCCTGCAACCGAATTGGTGAGGATGGCAATGGCGTTAAGCATGCAGGCAATTCGTGTATTGTGAATTTTATGGGAGAAGAAATTGGTTTTTCTAACGAAGATAAAAACTACCAGTTTTATTTAGGGAAAGCCCCATTGCTTAATTACCGTGAACAATTTCCGGTGCTGAATGACAGAGACGATTTTGAATTGATTTAATCGTTTATTAATCGTTTATAAATAATGCCTTTTGTGGTTTTTTATTAGCGATAAAAACAGCATTTTTGCGTCAACTTAAATTACATGCCAAGTACTTCTGAATTACAACAAATCGCATCGCAGGTAAGACGCGATATTGTTAGAATGGTTCATGCTGTTCAAAGTGGTCATCCAGGCGGTTCCCTGGGTTGTGCCGATTATCTGACAGCTCTTTATTTTCAAATTATGGAACACAATCCGGCCGGATTTACCCAAGAAGGTAAAAACGAGGATTTGTTTGTTCTGTCAAACGGTCATATCAGTCCTGTTTTCTACAGTGTACTGGCCAGAAGTGGCTATTTTGATGTGAAAGAACTGGCTACTTTCAGAAAACTTAATTCCAGATTGCAAGGTCATCCTACCACTCACGAAGGTTTGCCGGGTGTGCGCATTGCCACAGGCTCTTTGGGTCAGGGTTTATCAGTTGCAGCAGGTATGGCTCTGGCTAAAAAGATGGATGGCGATCAGCATATTGTTTACGTCAATATGGGAGATGGTGAACTTCAGGAGGGGCAGAACTGGGAAGCTATCATGTATGCCGGTCACCAAAAACTCAGTAACCTTATCGTCGCAGTTGATTATAACAAGCAACAAATTGATGGCAATGTCATCGAAATTATGAGCTTTGATCAATTGAGAAATAAATTCGAAGCTTTCAACTGGAATGTGCTAGAAATGAATGGCAACGATATGCAGGACATTCTTGATACCAATGTTAAAGCAAAAGCGCTTAGAGCAGAAGGTAAACCTATCGTTATTCTTATGCATACTGAAATGGGTGCAGGTGTAGATTTCATGATGGGCAGTCACGAATGGCACGGCATACCACCTAACGACGAGCAATTGGCACGCGCTTTGAATCAGCTACCTGAAACGCTGGGCGATTACTAATACTTTTGCCATGAAAAAAGCGTTTGTCAGTAATATGAAAAATCTGTTTTCTTTAAGCCTGCTGTTCCTTGCGGTTTCAGTATGTGCACAAACGCCGGTAAAAACACCTACAAAAACCAGAATTCTCATCATATTTGATGCGTCTGGGAGTATGACAACGCCCATAGAGAAGTCGACGCGCATACAAGTGGCCAAAAAAATGGCTAACAAACTAATCGATTCTCTCGCATCTTTTAAAAATGTCGAAATAGCACTTCGTGTCTACGGTCACCAAAAGACAGCTGATCTTAAAGATTGCAAAGACTCTCGTCTGGAAGTGCCTTTTGCCCCAAATAATATTGTCATCATGAAGAAAAAGGTGAATAGCCTTGTTCCGAAAGGATGGACACCAATCGCCTACTCTTTGCAGGAATGTGAAAAGGACTTCCCGGCAGAAAAAGGTGTAAGAAATCTGGTGATTATTATCACGGATGGATTAGAAGAATGTACAGGTGATCCTTGTGCAATTTCACAAGCGCTTCAGAAAAAAGGTATTTTCTTAAAACCATTTATCATTGGCCTTGGTTCTTCAGAACAATTTAAACTTAAATTCGATTGCGCCGGTACCTATTACGATGCCAATACAGAAAAGGAAATGGAAACTGTAGTCGGCGTTGTGGTATCTCAGGCAATGAACGCTACCAGTTGCCAGATTAACTTGTTAGACAAACAACTTCGTCCGGTTGAAACCAATGTGTTAATGACCATTTATGATGCCGCTACCAAGAAGTTGCTTTACAATTTTGAGCATACCATGAACGGCAGGGCAGTACCTGATACACTTTTTCTGGACCCCCTTCGCAAATACGATATCACCGTGCACACCATGCCTCCGGTAGAAGTAAAAAATGTAGAACTGATAGTGGGTAAGCACAATGTTGTGCCTATCGATGTACCTCAGGGTAATATCGCCTTTAACTGCACCGGTAAAACCAATTACTCTGATCTGAAGGCCATCATCACGCAACACGGCAAACACAAAACGATCAATGTTCAAACCTTTAATACAACGAAACGCTATATTACCGGGGCTTACGATCTTGAAATTTTAACTGTACCCCGTTTATACTATGACAGTTTAGTGGTTTCGCAAAATGAAACCAGCAATATAACAATCCCACAGCCGGGCCGTCTGCAAATTAATAAGAGCAGAGACCTGGTGTGTGCTATATACAGAATTCAGAATGGCAAAATGGAATGGGTAGCAGATGTCAGCGATGCGTTTTATCAAACCATTATCATGCAGCCAGGCAAATACATTGTAGCCGGCAGAAGCAAATCTGAAACCAGAACCATTTATACCTTCGAAAAAGAATTTACCATCACATCAGCCAATACCACAGAAATAAATATTTAATACATGCAAGAGATAGCCATATTAGGAAGTAACGACACCAGATCAGGATTTGGAGCAGGATTGTTAGAAGCAGGTCAGCAAAATGACAATGTAGTAGCATTATGCGCCGACTTAACCGGATCTTTAAAAATGGATGCCTTCAAAAAAGCTTTTCCTGAAAGATTCTTTCAAATGGGAATTGCAGAAGCCAATATGATGGGCGTTGCAGCTGGTTTAGCCACTGCTGGTAAAATTCCTTTTACTGGTACTTTTGCCAATTTCAGTACTGGTCGTGTGTACGATCAAATCAGACAAAGTATTGCTTATAGCGGTAAAAATGTAAAAATCTGTGCCTCTCACGCAGGTGTAACACTTGGTGAAGATGGTGCAACTCACCAGATTCTGGAAGATATTGGCTTGATGAAGATGCTTCCAGGAATGGTAGTGATCAATCCATGTGATTACAATCAAACCAAAGCAGCAACCATTGCCATTGCCAACTATGATGGTCCGTGCTACCTGCGTTTCGGCCGACCAAAAGTGCCAATTTTCACAGCACCTGATCAGGTCTTTGAAATCGGCAAGGCTGTTACTATATACGAAGGTGCTGATGTGTCAATTTTCTGCACTGGTCACCTAGTTTGGAAAAGCATTCAGGCTGCACAAGCGCTTAACGAAAAAGGTATTTCTGCTGAAGTTATCAATATTCACACCATTAAACCTTTAGATGAAATGGCAGTGCTTAATTCAGCCAGAAAAACTGGTTGTGTGGTAAGTGCTGAAGAGCATATGTATAACGGTGGATTAGGTGACAGTATCGCTCAGTTACTTGCCAGAAACCTGCCAACACCAATGGAATTTGTAGGGGTTAATGATACCTTCGGTGAAAGCGGAACACCAGATCAGCTGATGGCTAAATACCATTTAGATGTTGTGGACGTTGTTGCCGCTGCTGAAAAAGCTATTTCCAGAAAGAAATAAGCCTTTCTTTTACTTTTATATAATTGTATATATTTGGATTTCAGTATTTTGAAGTCTTGTGACAAATTATTTTCTTGTTTTTCTTATAATTAAAGTTTTGATTTGCTTCACTAATCTATTTTAAATCAATTATGAAAATCATCAAATTCCTCGGCCTTGCAATACTGATTGTTATTGTAATGGGACTCATCTCCGCTGCTTTTATTAAAAAGGATTTCCATTTCGAAAAATCAGTAGAAATTGGGGCTTCTAAAGAGACAGTATGGCAAAATGTTGTCATGTTTGCTAATCACGATAAATGGTCGCAATGGAAAGAACTCGACCCATCAATGAAAGTTACTATTACTGGCAATGATGGTGAGGTAGGCGCTAAAATGGCGTGGACCAGCGATCATAAAGATGTAGGAAACGGCACTCAAACCATCACTTCGGTAATACCTGGACAGAGAGTGGATTCGGATCTGGATTTTGACGGCAAGGGTAAAGCAAAAACGTATATGGCAGTTAATGGTGATTCTACCAAGTGCAAAACCACCTGGGCATTAGATATGCACCTCGACTATCCGTTCAATCTTTTCGGAGCCCTTTTCGCAGAGAAAGGCATGAACGAAATGTTTGATAAAGGTTTAGGAATGCTGAAAACTACCAGTGAGAAATAATCAAGACATTTATTAAATAAAAAAAGACAGTAGCAATACTGTCTTTTTTTTTGGGTGATCAATGGGAATCGAACCCACGACCCTCAGAACCACAAACTGATGCTCTAACCAACTGAGCTATGACCACCGTGTTTTAAGGAGTGCAAATATAGGATTTTTTAAGAATTTGCAAAAGAAAATTTCAGAAGGGATATCCTATACCAAAATTTAAAATGGAGTACTTGGTGAAGTACTTATTTCTGGCAAAATCTTTAATTACCCATGTCTGTCCGATGGGCTTTTCTGGATTGTGAATCTGCATACCCCAGTCGAGTCGGAATAAGAAAAACTGAAAATCAAAACGCATGCCCACACCAGTATTAGCCGCTATCTCACTGGCAAAGGTTTTAAATTTGAACAGCTTCAATGGATCAACATTGTTCACATCTCTTATCATCCAAACATTACCAGCATCGAAAAATACTGCACCTTCAAGTTTCTTGTTGACGATATCAAAACGGTATTCGGCATTGGCTTGAATAATCAAATCGCCTGCTCTGTCGATCCTGAAGTTTTTAGAACTTTCGTAGTACGCTCCAGGTCCGATTGTCCTTGGTCGCCATGCCCTCAAACTGTTAGCACCACCGATGAAAAACAATTTATCAAATGGCGTTACTTTCTGATTGCCGTATGGATAAGCTGCACCAATGTTTACTCTGATTGCGGTAGAGTTGTTTTCGTCGATAAACGTGCTGCATCTGGCATCTATTTCTGATTTGGCATAGTTGTAATAGTCGACGTTTAGCAACTTGTATGAAGTATCCGGATTGTGCACATTGTCCATCAACAATCTAACGCCACGGTGAATGTTTCCGCCAAATTCAATCACGTTGGTTCTGATGAAAAAAGTAGTTCTGCTACTAGTGGTGTTTTTATCAGAATAGAGGAAATTTAAACCCGTAGCAGTGATTAAGTTATTAGCAAATAGTCTTTGGATAAAAGCGCTGTCAGTACGATTGTCAAGACCGATTTTTAAAGTGTTTTTACTGAAGGACATCTCAAACAGGTTGAGGAACCAAATTGTTCTTCTTGTCTGAATTTGGTATTGGTAGGTGAGGGGTAAGATCCTTCTGATATAATCTGGGTTGTATTCGTAAAGGAAAGATAGATTTAAGTTCGTTTTTATCGACTTTACTCTGGGTTTAAAATAGCGCCACTCCTCGGTAAAGGATAATAAAGTGGATTTAGGAATACTTAAGCGCAGGTTTAAACTTTGCTGAACGGCAGGATTGAAATATTTAAGGGTATTGCTATTGGTGTCTCTGAATAACTGAGATTCCAGTCGCGTATTGGCACTTATTTCAAAAACCTCGGCATTTTTAAATAAGTTTCTGTGGGTCCATACCAAACTGTTCGCCACACCATAAGAGTTGCCCAAATTGATGTTCTGGATACGGTTTAACTGCGAAATAATGCCTTGAGGTTCGATAGTAAACGACTGTCTGTAATTAGTCTTTAAAGTGATGACGGCATCTAATCCCTCTGCAGAATCGGTCGCCGACCTGAAATAACTGATGTCAATAAACTTAAAGATTGGCAGTTCGCTGATTTTAGCATAGGTTTTTTCGACTTCTTCCAGTCGGTAAAAATCACCTTCTTTAATGGTAATGTTTTTTGCCAGAACTGTTGGTTTCATTGGAAAGCCATTGAAGTAGAAATTGATGTTCTGGTATCTGATGGGTGGCGCAGCAATGTGGGTTTCAGAGTCGTTTTCGTAGATCACATTTACCGTGCGGATAAACTTTCTGATAAAGCGCTCGTTATCGGATTTGTTAGCCACAGACATGCTGATGTTAACTGTGTGATTAGAAACTACAGTATCTAACTCGAAGTCGAAGTAGTCTTTAGTAAAATCGAAATACCCGTGGTTTTTCAAAACATTGGTTAAGCGGGTGCGCTCTTTGGCAATTAAGTCGATGTCTATTACTTCGCCTTTCACCAGAAGTGAACCTTCTAAATTTTCGTTCAGAAAACGGTCGATTTCAGCATCATCTGCAGACAGAGTAACCGAACTAATGGTATAGGGTGCTGCTGGAATAATGTAATAAGTGACCGTAGCTTTCTTCTTTGTGTAAGCAATGGTGTGCGTGATATCGCAGTTAAAGTACCCTTTTGAAAACAGGTAGTTTCTGAGGTTTTGTTTTGATTTTTCTATCTCAAGGGTGTCAATGAAAACGGGTGCTTCACCACGATTTCTGAGGAAAGTTCTGAATTTGTTACTGTCGCTTCTTTCTGGATGGCGTTTGCTGGATCCTAAGTTATAGAGACCAAGGTGAAAACGACCTAAGAATAGAATCCGGCGATTGGGCTTGTGTTTTATATACAAAGCTTTATCGTCGTCAATTTTACTAAGTAGTTTGTTGAAGATGGTATTGCCTGTATCAGTGGTTTTGAGTTTGTTTTTAACTAATAAGTGTTTACCTTCGGGGACTAATTTAGTAGGCCTGCAGGCGCTCATGCCCAGCAGTATCAAAACCACTACACCACGCAAAACATGATTAGCAAAGCCGCGATTCGATATGTTAAAAGTCTTCAGGATAAGAAACAAAGACAAAAATATAGCCAATTTATCGTTGAGGGAGAAAAAAGTATTACCGAATTGTTGAAAAGCCGTTTTAATCTTGTGTCAATTTACGCTTTGCAGGAATGGCTGGACGCAGTTTCTATTGATTTTAAAGGGGTAAAAGTAGAAGAGGTAAGTTACGAGGAGCTGAAACAAATCTCTTCGCATCAGTCGCCTCAAAAAGTGCTTGCCGTAGTTGATATGCCTGAGCCTTTGCCCTTATCAGCCGATGCGGGTTACTTGCTGGCCCTCGACGAAATACAGGATCCTGGTAACTTGGGAACCATCATTCGTATTGCCGATTGGTATGGCATCAAACATATTGTGTGCTCAAAAGGCTGCACCGATCTGTACAATCCGAAATGTATCAACTCTACCATGGGTAGTTTTCTCAGAGTCAACCTGGTTTATGCTGATATTGCAGAAACAGCCACAAACCTACAATTACCACTAATGGTGGCTGTGCTCGATGGCAAAAATGTCCATGAAGGTGGATTACCTGAAAAAGGTATTCTGGTTATTGGTAACGAGGGACATGGGATTAATTCTGCTATTATAAACGCTTCTGATGTTCGTTTAACTATTCCAAGGTTCGGAGATGCTGAATCGCTGAATGCGGCAGTTTCAACCGCTATTCTTTTAGATAATCTTAAACGATAGTTTATCCGGGTACTGCAGGCACTTCTGTAGTAAGATTACCTCTGCCTTTCAGAAAACTCAAATGTAAATACACTATCTGACTGTCTTTAGCGGAGTTAACTGTGCTCTCGTCCTGATCCAGATGAATAACCAATTCCAGCGCTTTAAAAAGAGCTTTCAGTTTAACAGTTTCAACTTCAATACAGATGTTCATATCCAGATCTGAAAACTGTTTAAACTCTGTGATAAATCCATATTCACCGACGCAGGTTTCTATGTCTTTTATAGCCTGATAACGCTCTTTGCCAGTTACGCCAGTCCAGAAAAGAGGATGCTCACCGTGTGAGTTAAAAGTATCCTGACTCATAGTTGTATATTGGTGCGACTTATGCCGCCAATGATTAGTTTCAGATATACCATACGGACACCAAACTTCGGACCTTCTGTAACGCTTCCGCCTGTATAGGTCCAGCTCGAATTTTTAAAGCCGTAGGTGTAGCCAAGCTTTAAGCCTAAAGCAGGCTGATTTTGTTTGTTGTTCTTTTGTGTTGATGCCGGACACAATCTGAAAATGTTCATAGAGATATCGGTTGTAATGCCGGCATTGCGGATATTCAGACTGCGGTTTGAATAAGTTACCATCTCTGATTGATTTGGCGTAATCTTACGGTCGATGCCAATACCGTAGGCACTGACACCAGCGCTAATCATCGGGAAAATCATCCATTTAGGGGTAGATGTAATTTTATAAGCCCAGTTGAAACTCAGAGATCCACCGGAAAGGGCGTAGGAGTAAGTGTCATTCTGCATCTTATCACCTTTTGCTAAATTAGCACTGAACCCTATCATACACCTTTTAAAACAGCCAAAACCTTCTGCGCCCAGCAGGAATTGAGATTGTTTAAATTTAGGCATGTGATTCGGCGTGTAAACATCAAAAGCCTGAGTGTTCATGCTGCTTACCCCTAAAGAAAAGCCCATTCCCACACTCGACATAGTAAGCGGTTTTTTCAATTCGCCATAAACGATGCTGTTAAGTAATAAGGAAGAAATCAGTAGTAGTCGTTTCATGAACTAAAGGATATGCAAAAATAGCGCACCTTCAAAGCCCGATAACTGACCGTGGTTAGCGGTAAATGCTGACGATGGTCAATAAAAAAAGCCCTTTGTAGTTTTACAAAGGGCTTTTTGAGTTATAAGTTCTAAAGGTTATTTGGCGTCTTTGCAGCAGCCTTTACCTTTCATTTCACATTTTGATGGATCAGAAGCACAAGCTTTGCCAGCGTGATCATCTTTGCAGGCAGAAGCGCCTTTGTCTTTGCAGCAGGCTTTACCACCTTCGTGTTTAGAAGCACAAGCTTCACCACAGTTCTTCATGCACTCGTCTTTGCTAACACATTTCTTGCCGCAGCTTTCCATGCACTGACCAACGAATTCACCTTTGTCGTTGTACATGCTCATGCAATGTGCTCTTTCAGCAGCATCACAACCTTTTGCTGTGCACATAGAATCGCACTGAGCTTTGGTTAATGTTGCACAAACAGACATATCACATTTGCTGCCACCCATATTATCAGCGCATTCGCTGTGCATTGCCATTTTGTCTTTTTTGCAGCAATCGCCTTCAGCAGCATCATGACCGCCAACAGCGATATGTGGAGCAATTACTAAAGACACGATACTCATCAATTTGATCAGGATGTTCATTGAAGGACCAGAAGTATCTTTGAAAGGATCACCTACAGTGTCACCAGTTACAGACGCTTTATGTGGCTCAGATTTTTTGTAGAAAGTTTCGCCATTGATAACAGCACCTTTTTCAAATGATTTTTTAGCATTATCCCAAGCACCACCGGCATTGTTTTGGAAAATACCCATCAATACACCAGATACTGTAACACCAGCTAATAAACCACCTAAGATTTCAGCAGAACTGGTTTCGGCAAACATGCCTTTGAAACCAAAACCAACAAGAACCGGAACCAAAAGAGCGATAGCACCTGGCGCTAACATTTCTCTTAAAGAAGCTTTAGTTGAGATGGCTACACATTTTTCGTATTCTGGTTGAGCTTTGTATTCCATGATACCTGGAATCTCTCTGAACTGTCTTCTTACTTCGTTAACCATGTCCATAGCGGCACGACCAACAGCAGCGATAGCCAAAGATGAGAAAATGAATGGAATCATACCACCCACAAATAAAGCAGCCAATACTGGCGCTTTGTAAATATCGATAGCGCTGATACCAGCCACACCAACGAAAGCAGCAAATAATGCCAATGAAGTTAAAGCAGCAGATGCGATAGCGAAACCTTTACCTGTAGCAGCAGTGGTGTTACCAACAGCGTCTAAGTTATCGGTTCTTTCTCTTACCTCTGGTGGTAACTGACTCATTTCAGCGATACCACCAGCGTTGTCTGCAATCGGACCGAATGCGTCGATCGCTAATTGCATTGCAGTAGTCGCCATCATACCAGCAGCAGCAATTGCCACACCGTATAAACCAGCAGCAGAATATGAAGTAACAATACCAGCAGCTAATACCAGGATTGGAATAACTGTTGATTCCATACCAACAGATAAACCACCGATGATGTTGGTAGCGTGACCAGTACCAGATTTTTCGATGATTGAGTTTACAGGACGTTTGCCCATTGCAGTATAGTACTCAGTAACAATACTCATTAAAGCACCAACGATTAAACCAATAATTATAGCCATATAGATACCTTCTCTGCTGAATTCGAAACCTCTTAAGTTAAGAACAGAACCAGCAGGGATCAATAAGTTAACCAGGAAATAAGAAGCAATTGCTGTAAGAATGATTGAAGACCAGTTACCCATATTAAGGGCTTTCTGAACTGAATCAGTTTCTTTGCTGATTCTTACGAAGAAAGTACCAACGATTGAGAAGATGATACCTAAGCCTGCAATTAGCATTGGTAATAAAATTGGAGATAAACCATTGAACTGGTCGGCAACAATAATTTCCTGACCTAATACCATAGTTGCTAAGATGGTTGCAACATAAGAACCGAATAAGTCGGCACCCATACCTGCAACGTCACCTACGTTATCACCTACGTTATCAGCAATAGTGGCTGGGTTTCTAACGTCGTCTTCTGGAATACCTGCTTCAACTTTACCAACTAAGTCGGCTCCAACGTCAGCAGCTTTAGTATAAATACCGCCACCAACACGGGCAAATAAAGCGATTGACTCAGCACCTAATGAGAAACCAGCCAATACTTCAATAGCTTTCGCCATGCCTTCTTTAGTGATTGGGTCTACAAAGAAGTTATAAAATACAATGAACAATGAACCTAAACCTACTACTGCTAAACCAGCAACACCCAAGCCCATAACTGTACCACCAGTGAATGATACTTTAAGCGCTTTAGATAAACTTGTTCTTGCAGCTTGTGTTGTACGCACGTTGGCTTTAGTCGCTACTTTCATACCGATGTAACCAGCCAGTGCAGATAAAACAGCACCAATTAAAAAGGCAACAGCGATTAAGGGACTAGAGTCTTTAACTAATGTGCCGCTCCATGCCAGTAAAATGGCAGCGATTACAGCAAAGTAGCCAAGTACTTTCCATTCAGCCTTTAGGAAGGCCATTGCACCGTTGGCAATGTAACCAGCCAGACGATTCATGTTCTCGTCGCCTGTTTCCTGTTTGTTCACCCAAGCCGATTTAACAGCCATTACCAGTAATCCAACCACACCTAGTGCTGGGATCAGATATAAGATGTTCATGTTCATAATTATTTTGATATCCTTATTAAAAGGGTGCAAAAATAAGGAATTAGTTTGAAAATGCACACTTTTTTGACTATATTAAGAAGAAAGAAATTGGGGTATTGGGATTGCCCTTAAATGGGTACAATCAGAATACTTAAGTACTTGTATATGAGTAATATGTAGATTTTTGCATCGGCAATTATTTTTCCTGGTATGTTAATCCAATATTCTGATAATCAGAAATTTGCAAAAAACGACCCAATATTAAGCCTGCGTTACGCCTGTTTTAGATAATTCTTCCGTCTTCCATTTCAATGATGCGGTCGGTGCTCTTTGCAAAATCAGGATCATGCGTTACAATCAAAAGACTTTGCTGATAGTTATGTGCCAGTTCTTTAAATACATCAAACACAATCAAACTGTTCTTTTTGTCCAGATTACCGGTAGGTTCATCTCCCATAATAATGATGGGGTCGTTGATCATAGCTCTGGCAATGGCAACACGCTGCTTCTGTCCGCCAGACAATTGATTGGGTTTCTTCAAAGCCTCGTCTGCAATTCCCAGTATCTTCAATTTTTCCATGGCTCTGTGTTCCACTTCTTTATCTGAATACTTGCCCATTTTCAAACCTGGAAGCATGACATTTTTTAGAACTGAAAACTCATTTAGCAAGTAGTGAAACTGAAATACAAATCCGATTTTTTCGTTGCGCACTCTGGCAAGCTCTACCTCTTTGCGGTTCTTCATCGATTCGCCATCAATTATCAAGTCGCCTTCGTAATCGGTATCCATGGTAGAAAGAATGTACAACAAGGTCGATTTGCCACAGCCAGATTTTCCTGTTACCGAAACAAAATCACCTTTCTGAATAGAGAAGTTAATCGACTTTAGTACCGGCATCGTTACTGGGTCGTGAAAAAACTTGACAATGTTTCTGGCCTCTAAAATGTTAGTCGTGCTCATGTTATTTTCCTCTAATGATAACAACCGGATCTATTTTACTGGCCTTGCGCGCCGGAAACAAGCCTGCCAGGTAAGTGGTAACCAGCGAAAAAATTATGCCTACCAGGTAAAACTGTGGATTGTAGTTGATGGGGTAGGTTTTAATAGTTGGCAATGAGGCTGTGTTAAATGGAATGGCATCTATCGTAGCAGATAATAGAAATCCGAAACCTAGTCCTAACAAACCACCAAATATGCCAATACTTAATGCAATAGAAACAAAGATTTTTTTAACGTCTTTGCCCGAAAAACCAGTGGCTTTTAAAATGGCTATTGAATCCATTTTTTCGTAAATCATCATATTCAGAATATTGTAAATACCAAAGCCTGCCACTATTAACAAGGTGACACCTACCGCATACGATATGGTGGTTCTTACAGAACTGCCGGTTTCGAACTGCGAGTTGGCGGTTTGGATGTCTTCGGCATCTGCATCAAACAATCTGGCAAACTCCCTGGCAACTGGTGGGGCCATGTCTATGTCTTTCAGCTTTATTTGTATATCGGTGATATAACTGTTAGGTTTGGCCAGTAATTTCTGTGTGGTAGCAATAGAGGCATAACTCTGCACCTTGTCTAAGTCTGCTAATCCTGATTGGAAATACCCCACTACCTTCAGCTGCATTCTGTCGCCTCTGGCTGTTGTTACCTGAATAACATCGCCAATATTCGCCAGCATCTTATCAGCGGCTCCTTTGCCTAAAATGATGCTGTTGGGGATGTTTTTTAAATCGTAATAATTGCCTTTGGTGACATAGTCTTTAAAAAAGAAGAGTTTGTTTTCGGCCTCTACATCTATCCCATTGATGACACCTGTCAAATCAATCGCACCCACATTGTAAAAAACCTGAGCGGTGATTTTAGGGGCGAAACCTACAACTCTGCTATCGCTTTTTAAAGCCGACATGATAGCGCCAGAATTGTGTAATTCTAACTTACTCAGACTGGGTTTTACTGATTGAATAAAATTGTACCCCGACTGATAGTCGCTGCTCTTATCAACCGGCTGAATTTCGCTGGCTTTAATTTCGTTGTATAATTTAATGTGTGGAGTGCGGTTGAGAATTAAACCATCCAGCATATCATTTAAACCTGACATGAAACTCAGCAGCGTGATAAACATGGTGATGCCAAATGTTACGCCTACTGCGGCTACAAGCGTTTGTCGCCATCTGGCTTTTAACAAATAGGCGGCAATGGTATAAATTAAACGCGACTTAGTCATTTTGGTAAACTTAGTTGATCATTTGTGCTGATACCACTCAGGATCTCAACTTTCTTATAATCTTTTAAGCCTGTTTTTACAGCGATTTTTTCGCCCTTGCTATTCAGTACAAATGAATCGTTAATCAGGTATTGTCTTGGGATAGTGAGGGCTTTTTCTTTAACCTGTAAAACGATATTGGCTTCTACAGTCAGATTAGGGTACAACTTTGGTGGTTGTTTAACAAAGCGCGCTTCTACCAGAAAAGTCTTAGTACGCTCGTTCATGATTGGGTTGATTTTGCTCAGCTTGGCTTCGAAGACTTCGCCTTTGTAACTATCTAATGAGATAAACACCGGCATGCCGTTTTGTAGTTTAACAATATCGTATTCGTCAACCTGAAGATTAATGA
>JAIXYV010000096.1 GCA_027490055.1 Bacteroidota bacterium
ATACATGACGGCAAAACCACTGCCTAAATTTACCTTTCCTATCGAATATCCAAGAGGTGTTCCTGATAGTTTAAATGTGGTGGGTCCTGATGCTGCCAGCCTAATGATGGCCTGGCGATTTGATGGTGTTTCAAGCAAAGAGGCCACTATGGTAAGACTGATCGATTTGATTCTGAGCAATAGCAAAGCGGGTCTGATCGACTTAAATCTGGTAAAACAACAAAAAGTACTTTCAGCAACCTCTTCACCAGATTTTATGAAGGATTATAGTGTACATTTATTACAAGGTAAACCTAAAGAAGGTCAAACTTTAGAAGAGGTCAGAGATCTGTTACTTGAGCAGTTGGATAAAATTAAAAAAGGTGAGTTTGACGAAGATCTTTTAAAGGGAATTATTGCTAATGCTATGGTTCAGGATATTACCAACTTTGATAGTTATAATGGTCTGGCCTATTCATTACTTGATGCCTTTGTTACAGAGAGAAAGTGGAGAGACGTACTCAATATCAATTACGATATGAGTAAAATTACAAAGAAAGAAATAGTGGATTTTGCCAACGAATACTATACAAACGGGTATTCTATCGTTTATAAAAGAACAGGTGAAGATACCAAACAAGAGAAAATCGAAAAGCCTCAGATTACTGAAGTGTCTCTGAACAGAGATAAATCTTCTCAGTTTGTTATAGATGTTCTGGAAGAAGAAACAGATTCTATTCACCCTGTATTTTTAAACTACAACAACGATATTGAAAGAGGCAAGTGCGGCAAAGTTGATTTACTTTATAAAATTAACTCAAAGAATCAATTGTTCACCCTTTATTATGTCGTTGATATGGGTAAACTGAACAACAAAAAACTACCATTTGCTTTAGAGTATCTTCAATACATCGGAACTGATAAATATTCAGCTTCAGAACTTAGTATGAAGTTTTATAAAATGGCGTGTAATTTTGGTATCTCGACTGGGGATAAACAAAGTTATGTCTATTTAAGCGGTCCTCAACAAAATTTTGAGGAGGCACTATCTCTGTTCGAAGAGTTACTGGCCAATGCTAAACCAGACGCTGCAGTGCTTAAAGATTATGTCGGTAGAATTTTAAAAACGAGAACAGATGCGAAACTTAACAAGCGCTCTATCTCATCAGCCCTCAGCACTTATGCCTTATACGGTAAAGTTAACCCAAGAACTTATACGCTTAACAACGCCGAGCTTCAAGCTTTAACTGCAGGAGAACTTGTCGGTATTATTAAAGGTTTCCACCAATACAAACATCAGATTATGTATTTCGGTCCGGAATCAAAAACCAATATAGAGAAAGTACTTACTGCTAAACATAAAATGCCGGAAGTATTTGCAGCAACGCCTGCAGCTTTTGAATTCAAACCAGTTACATACACTAACAATACGGTGTTTTTTACCCACCATGAAATGGTTCAGGCAGAAATCAACTGGAGAAGTGCTGCACCTGTATTTGATATCAATAAGACCGCTAATATCAGAGCCTTTAACGAATATTTTGGAGGTGGCATGAGTAGCGTCGTATTCCAGGAAATCAGAGAATCAAGAGCGTTAGCATACTCTACTTATGCGGTGTATAATCAGGCCATGGAAAAAGATAAGAATGATATTCTTGTGGCATATGTTGGTACACAGGCTGACAAGTTGAATGACGCTATTAATGCGATGACTGAATTGTTGAATAATATGCCCTTGAACGAAGAAAGTTTCAATCAGGCTAAGCAGTCTATTTTAAGCGGACTCGAAGCAGAGCGTATTAATGATGAGGAAGTGTTCTTTTCGTACATGGACGCATTGAAAATGGGTATTGATTACGACTATCGCAAGATGTTGTTTGAATCGATTCAGAAAACCACGTTTGCAGATGTGAAGGCCTTCCAGGAGCAGAATGTGAAAGGTAAGAAATGGGCCATCTCTGTACTTGGATCAAGAGAGAAAATTAAAGAAGCCGATTTAAAGAAATACGGTGAGTTAAGGATCTTAACCCTCGAAGAAATATTTGGATACTAATCCTGTAAAAACAAAAAAGCCCCGTTAATTAACGGGGCTTTTTTTATGGGGTAATTTAATTACAGTTTAGCCCAAGGAATACCAGCAAGAATAAGTACTAAAGATAATCCAAAGAAGATTAAACTTGCCTTTTTAAGTGCTGATGCTTCAGTAGCTTTTTTAACTTTGATATAGCCAATGTGTGCTAAAGTCACCGCCCCTAACATTAAAACAAAATGCTCTACGGCAATCTTTCTTACTTCAGCGGTCTTCATGACAAAAGCCATCCCCTGATCAAAGGCTTGCAAGCCTAATGGACTGAAAACAAAATAAAGGGTTAAACCCATTAAGAGTTGTATGTCGCACATAATCATGAACGCTAAGCCAGGTAATTTAGATTTACTGCTGACAGAATTGTTAATGAAGGGCATGATAATAGCAATTACTGCAGTTAACAGAACCAGCCATCTGGTATGTGAGTGGGTGCTTTGAATGAATTGATACATATTAAATTGATTTGAGGCAAAATTAAAACTATTGAGTAATATTCAATAAAAAAAGTGAAATACAGTTATTGAATTAATTGATAGTTAAAAGTATATCTTCAATTGTCTGACGTATGGTACTGGCATCAATGCCTGCAGAGTGGCGTTGTTCGCTGATGCTGGCATGGCCAACAAAAACGTCTGGAATACCTAATGTCCTAACAATTCCTTTGTAGTTTAATTCGTTCGCTAATTGTAAAACACTGCTGCCAAAACCACCAATAATCTGGCCCTCTTCGACAATAATAACCGCTGAATATTGACTAAAAATAGCTTCAAACATGGTCCTGTCAATGGGTTTTATACAAAAGCCATCGAATAGCGATACTTCTGTTCCCTGAATAGCAGAAAGACATTCTTCCTGCATTGTGCCAACGCTTACTAATGCAATCTTATGGCCATTATCAGATACCATTTTGCCTTTGTTTAGAGGTATATTAGTCAACTTAGTTGCCTTAAATTCCTCCTTAGCTTTGCCTCTGGGATATCTGATAACGATAGGACCCTTTGGCTCTGATACTGCTGTATAAAGGGCATTTCTAAGGTCTTGCTGATTAGCTGGAGATAGTATGGTGATATTGGGAATAGTTTGTAAAAAAGCGATATCAAACACACCGTGATGCGTTGGTCCGTCTTCTCCAACTAAACCTGCTCTGTCTACTGCAAAAATAACTGGCAGGTTTTGCAAGGCGACATCATGTATCAGTTGGTCATACCCCCTTTGCAGGAAAGTGGAGTAGATACAGCAAACTGGTATCAGTCCCGATGCCGCCAGTCCCGCAGAGAAAGTCAGAGCGTGTTGTTCTGCAATGCCCACATCAAATACTCTTTCAGGGAATTTTTCCTGCATAAAGTGGAGAGAACTTCCTGAGATCATAGCAGGCGTAACGGCAACAACTTTAGTGTTGTTTTCTGCAATTTCAAGCAATGTTTTTCCAAAGATATCCTGGTACTTTACAAAAGAATCAGATTCTACAGTGTTCTTACCAGATAACTTATCGAATCTGGAGGTGCTATGCCATTTGGTTTGCTCTGCCTCAGCCGGTGCATAGCCTTTGCCTTTTACGGTTCTGATATGAACAATTTTCGGCGTATCTATCGACTTAATAGACTCAAGAAGTGGCAGCAACTGGTCGAGATCATGTCCGTCTATTGGTCCGAAATACTGGAAACCAAAATCGGTAAACAAATTATCTTTCCGATTTTCCAGTCTTTCGAGATATTCTCCAAGTGCACCCTGACTGGGATCAATGCCAATATGGTTGTCATTGATGAGGATAGTAATATTGGTATTGCTGACACCTGCATTGTTGAGGGCTTCGAAAGCCTGACCGGCGCTCATGGCCCCGTCTCCAATAACTGCGATATGATGACGGGCAATATTCTGTAGTCGTGCAGCCTGAGCATACCCTAATGCCGCCGAAATTGATGTAGAAGAATGTGCGGTTCCAAAGGCATCAAAGGCACTTTCTTCCATTTTAGGAAAGCCACTGATGCCATTTTTCTGACGAAGGGTGTCAAAGTTGTTTTTTCTTTCAGTGAGGATTTTGTGGGCATAGGCCTGGTGACCAACATCCCAGATGACGATATCCTCAGGTGTATTGAAAACATAATGCAACGCTACACTGAGTTCAATGACACCCAGATTGGCGGCAAAATGACCACCGGTTTCAGATATTTTTCCTATTAAAAACTGCCTTAACCAATCTGAATAGGCTTTTAATTCAGAGGTTTTAAGCTGTTTTAGCTTAGTAGGACTATCGATGTCGTTGAAGTGCTCGAACACGCTGCAAAAGTAGGATAAATTTGAGGAAATCAGGGCATGAATTGAGCGATTAAAATCGACTTTGACAAATGCGATGTAATGTTTACTTTTGCAGTATGTCTTTATCAACGGCAAAAGATCTGAAAAATATGGATTTTGAGGCATTCAAAGCGGAAGTATTAAATGATTACAAACTCGCATTTGAAAGTCGTCAAGCCAGTCTATTAGGTAGAAAAGAGGTATTAACTGGAAAAGCGAAATTCGGAATTTTCGGTGACGGAAAGGAAGTAGCACAAATTGCTATGGCCAAAGCGTTTAAGCATGGCGATACCAGAAGTGGATATTACCGCGATCAGACTTTCATGTTTGCCACAGGGATGAACACTGTTCAGCAATTTTTTGCTCAGTTATACGCTCATACCGATGTTGAGGCAGAGCCAAACAGCGGTGGCAGAAGTATGAATGGCCACTTTGGGTCAAGATTGCTCGATGATCAGGGAAACTGGTTGCCACAGACAGATCGCTATAACTCTTCATCAGATATTTCTCCTACTGCTGGTCAGATGCCACGTTTATTAGGATTAGCATTGGCTTCAAAGTTATACAGACAAAATCCGGAATTACACCAATTCACTAATTTTTCTAACAAAGGTAATGAAGTAGCTTTCGGAACTATCGGTAACGCTTCTACGAGCGAAGGTGGTTTCTGGGAGGTGATTAATGCTGCTGGTGTTTTGCAAGTGCCAATGGTGATGAGTGTTTGGGATGACGGATATGGTATTTCAGTTCCAGCAAAATATCAGACTACAAAAGAAAATATCAGCACTATTTTAAAAGGATTTAATTCTGATGAAAATGGTGTAGGTGTAGATATATACAATGCAAAGGGATGGGATTATGCAGAACTTTGTCGCGTCTATCAGGAGGCGGTAGAGCATTCACGCACTAATCACAGACCAGTTTTGATTCATGTCAATGAAGTAACTCAGCCTCAGGGTCACAGTACTTCAGGTTCTCACGAGCGCTACAAAAGCAAAGAAAGATTACAGTGGGAAACAGATTTCGACTGTATCAAGAAAATGCGTGAGTGGATAGAAGAAAACAAACTTGCCAGTGCTACAGAACTTGATACCATCGAATCGGATGCCATTCAGTTTGTAAATGATAGTAAAAAGAAAGCCTGGGAGGCCTATTTAGCGCCATTGAAGCAAGATGTAGCAGAGGTTATTTCGGTGTTAGAACAATTCTCACATCAAGCTGCTGCTGAAGCCATCGCTGATTTAAAATCTACAAAGGATGCCATCAGAAAGGATATTGGTATGGCTATCAATAAAGTTTTAATTGCTACTATTGGCAACAATACCTCTGAAAGACAGAATTTAAAGGACTATTACAGCAATTTTCTTGCAAAGAATTTTGAACGCTACTCTTCAAATCTTCATAGTACCTCTGCAAACAGTGTTGAAGCAGTGCCAGAAGTTAAGGCCGAATTTAATGATGATGTTATCGTAGATGGTCGTGAAGTTGTTCTTGCCTGTTTTGATGCTGCACTTGGTCGCGACCCTAGAGTGTTTGCATTTGGTGAGGATGTTGGAACAATTGGCGATGTGAACCAGGGTTTTGCTGGTATGCAGGAGAAATACGGCGAGATTCGTGTATCTGATACAGGCATCAGAGAATTAAGTATAATCGGTCAGGGTATTGGAGCAGCCATGAGAGGTTTGCGTCCAATAGCTGAAATTCAATATCTGGATTATTTACTGTATGCTATTCAGATTATGAGCGATGATATTGCTACTATGCAATACCGCACAAAAGGTGGTCAGAAAACGCCTATAATTATCAGAACCAGAGGTCACAGACTCGAAGGTATCTGGCATAGCGGATCACCAATGGGCATGATTGTACACGCGGTAAGAGGCATGCACGTTTGTGTTCCAAGAAACATGACTCAAGCTGCTGGTATGTATAATTTGTTGCTTCAGGCAGATGAGCCAGCTTTAGTGGTTGAGTGTTTGAATGGCTACCGTTTAAAAGAGAGAATGCCTAGCAATATCGGCGAATTTACAGTGCCACTTGGTCAGCCAGAAGTGTTGCAAGAAGGTAGCGATGTGACGATTGTAAGTTATGGCAGCACACTGAGAATTATCCAGGATGCGATGAAAAAATTGTCGGCAGCAGGTATCTCATGCGAGCTAATCGATGTGCAGACATTATTGCCGTTCGATACTAAACATACCATCGTTGAATCGTTAAAGAAAACCAATAAAGTGGTGTTCATTGATGAAGATGTTCCGGGCGGAGCAACTTCGTATATGATGCAAAAAGTATTGGAGGAGCAGAATGGTTATTTACACCTGGATGCCAAGCCTCAAACCATTTCAGCCAAGGCTCACAGACCAGCCTATGGTACAGATGGTGACTACTTCTCTAAACCGAATGCTGAAGATATATTCATAGCCATTTATTCAATGATGCATGAATACAATCCAACTCAGTATCCTGAATTCTAATAGGATTAAATACTTTTGTAAATGAAGGCAGTCGCTTAAAAGACTGCTTAGAAATCTTTATTCTGCTTCCTCAGTTTCGCGTAATCTAATGACTCTTTTCTTCGTATATTTATTACGAATAAAGATGTAAACGGCGCATAAAGTAATCGTAAATATAAAGAGAATACTCAGCTGTGCCGACAAACGACCCTGAAGTGGTAAGGCAATTACTATGACATTGATTAATGCCTGTAATGAGGCATAAATGATAGAAATATTGACATGTTTGTATTTGCCGACATGCACTAGTTTTTTGAACAGGAAGTCGCGGTGCGGCACAAAGATATTTTCTCTCAGTAACAGTTTGAATATTACGGTTAGGCCAGCATCAATTCCAAATACAGAAAACAACAAGAAATAGGCGTAGTTACCTGTTTTAAAGATAAGATTCAGCATCAGATACAGGACAATAAATGCCAGGGCAATACTGCCGGTATCTCCGGCAAATACAATGGCCTTTCGCCTTAAATTTAAACCAAGGAATATAGAAACACCAATGATGTAAGTGTAGAGAAATTCGTTTCTGATAAAACTGATTTGGTTGCCTTGAATATCAACTGAATTAGAGTTTAACCAAAGGAAACTAAGGAGTATAACCAGATTGGTCAATCCAAGCATACCATTGATCCCATCCATGAAATTGAAAGCGTTTAAAACACCTATACCCAGAATAACAATGGCGATGATTAAAGGGATTTTTTCGAAATCCATCATGTAGTTAAATGGCAGTTCGATGGCCATTAATACAAGAGCGAATATCTGAAAAACAAGCCGTATAAAATGTTTGACAAAAACCAGATCATCGATATAACTAATGGTCGAAATCATTAGCAATCCAATGATAAAAAAGGATTTTAGGGTATAGGGAAATGCAACACTGTAGAGCAATAAACCAAAGAGTACAAAAACGCCAAAACCGGTGATGGTTCTATTTAAATGCGAACTTCGTCCAACAGGATGATCATAAATTTTATAGAAATGCGCTATTCTGATGTACATCAGAGTGAATATGATGAAACAAACAGGAGCTATTAAATAATAGTAGAATTTAAGCATTTTCTTTCTGATACAATTTTTCTATCCAATAGTTATAGCGTTCTTCAATCAGTTTTCTTTTTTGCTTCAAAGTTACGGTCAATTCTCCTGATTCAATAGAAAAAGGCTTTCTTTTAATAATAAAATCTCTGATACGGGCATAGTTAGACAGCGACTGTGATAATTTCTTGATGTCTTCTTCTATCCATGTCTTAATTTTTTCATCAATAATGACATCATCATCTGATTCAAAAAAGTCTTTATTTAAGGCGAAGAAATCTCTTAAATGCTCTTCTTTAGGAATGATAATAGCTGTCACATATTCTTTCTTATCACCGATGATGAAGATCTGTTCAATTTTATCACTTTGTAGATAGGTGTTTTCAATCGGAGTAGGATAGATGTTCTTACCCAGACTGGTTTTCAGCATATTTTTGTATCTGTCAGTGATTTTTAAGTACCCTTTTTCAAATTTACCAATATCACCTGTATGGAACCAGCCTTCAGCATCCATTACCAGGGCTGTTTCGGTAGGGTTGTTATAGTAGCCTTTCATGATATTCGGACCTTTACAAAGAATTTCTCCTTCTAAAGATTCAAAATCAGGCTTAAAACTATCGTAAGTCTGCACCGTAATAAACGCTTTAGTTTCTATGTCCTGAATAGCGACTTGCTGGCGCGGAGCAACACGTCCACTGGTTCCGTGCACTTGTCTTTCAAACTCATTAACGGTTACAAAAGGCGAAGTTTCAGTTAATCCGTAACCTTGTTGACAGCGAATACCAACATTGCCGAAGAATTCGCCAATATGCTGAGGCAAAGCACCGCCACCAGAAACTAGTAGTTTAAGTTTACCGCCGAGTTTAGCTTTAATTTTACTGAAGACCAGTTTCTCGGCAATAGCATGTTTAATCGCCAGCCATGGTCCTATCATTTTTTTGTCGTCTTTTCTAAGACGGTATTGTTCACCAACCTTTAAACTCCAGAAAAATATTTTAGCACTGATGCCACCTTTGGCTTCGGCATTGGCTCTAATTCTACCTTCTAATCGCTCTAACAATCTTGGCACACAAGTCATGATACTAGGATGCGCCTCCATGAAGTTCTGAGCAATTTTTTCTATGCTTTCGGCAAAGGCAATCTGTGCACCGATGTAGGTAGGCAAATAGTACCCTGCCATGCGCTCGTAAACGTGACTTAAAGGAAGGAATGACAGAAATCGATCTTCTTTATTGATACTTGGACAGAGATCTATCGCATCGTAACAATTGCTCATGAAATTGTAATGACTAAGCATGGTGCCTTTCGGAACACCGGTAGTCCCACTGGTATAAATCAAAGCCGCCAGATCATCGTGATGTATGGTTGGTAAAATGGCTTCAATCTCAGTCTTGTGAGATGACCAAAGTTGGGCACCTTCAAGTTTTACTGTATCTACTTTAATGAATTTACTGTCTTCTGATTTAGCATCAAATGCCAGAAATACATGTTTAATATTAGGGCAATCAGATTCTACTTTCTGGAATTTCTTTAGCAAGAAAGGGTTGCCTACTAAGACAGCTTTACTTTCGCTATCATTTAAAATAAATGCCGTTTCATCAGGTGTTAGGGTAGGGTAAATCGAAACATTTACTGCACCTAATTTCTGTAAAGCCTGATCAAAATAAATAAATTCAGGACAGTTTTCGAGAACAATGGCTAGTTTATCGCCTTTTTTTACACCAATATTATGAAGGTAAGCTGCCCATTTTTCGATGTTGCTGATGGTTTCTTTATAACTAATAGATTGGTAGTCTTTGCCTACCTTTTCCATTAAGAAAGTGTGTTCAGGTGAGTGTACCTTATATGCACTGTTTAGAAGAAATTCATGAAGTGAACCGAACTCAGGGTCTTTAACTGCCATTATATTTATTTTGATGTTGCGAAGTTATTAGAAAAAAATGCTTTTGCAAGTATATCTAAATCATTCTGCCACTGATAGCTGGCGGCGTACATATAATTTAGATTTTGTAAAAGCTGAGGATCTGATACACTGTTACTTACCATCTGACCTATCATAAAGACTGCAGGTTTTAATTGAGGTAAATTGCTTGTATCAACCCTGTTGTTATAGCCTACCCAGGTGTAATTCCCTTTTAAACACTGTGCAAAGTGCTTAATTACTACTTTAAGGAATTGCCATTTTAAAATTAATATTGGCAATAGTGGAATGAGGGCAATGCTAATGATAATATCCATCCATCGTTTCTTATTCAGAATTTCAGGATTGCTAAGTGCTAAAGTAATATCGACACTATAAAATTCTCCGGTGGTATTTTTTGAATTACTGCCAATGATATAAGCCCCTTTCTCAGGCATGATTTTATATTTTGCGCCAGTTTTTCCGGCATTTCCCATAATGCTCATAATATCTGCACTGCTGACATCTGCAGCACAGAAGATGATCTCGTTGGCTTTGTATAATTCAGTAAGTAGTGGCAGATTATCTATGCTTCCCATCCATTCACCATGTTCTTCGTTTTTAAATGGTTTAATAAAACCGAGCAACTTAAATCTGGATGGGTAGTTTAAAAGGATTTCTTTTACTCTTTGGCATTCAGACTGACTACCAACAATTAAAACCTGCGATTTTTGAGAAGCGGCTGTGTCAAGATGTTTGTACTTTATGAAATGGAACAACATTCTAACAGCAATGGTTATAAGCATGGTCCACACCGCGCCTAATAGAATTAGGGCTCTCGAGAAGCGCATAGATTCAGGCAATAATGCATAGATGGCCAGAAGCACCATACTGCCTAAAATGACCCCTCTGCCAGTTTTGTTAAATTTGAATGGCTCACTATACCCGCCGCTTAACCATATACCACCTTGCCAGAGTAAGATATAAGCCGGCACATGGAACATCAGATATTCGTCAGGGTAAAATCCGCCTACAACATATTTGTTGTAGACTTCCCAATACCTCATGATGCCGTAGTAGCCAATAAAAATCAGCAGAAAATCAAATATGAAAAGTTTGAGCGTATTAAAAAGTCTAATAAAAAGTGCAATGGCTGCACGAGCAAAAATGGCTGCGTTAATACAGGTTGTAAACCACCATCCCTGTTGTTTGGAAAAGTGTTTTCTGGCAAATTTTGCCATGGCCTGATAAAATATCTTGACATAGTTGATACTATGTTTTTTAGTGCTTTCCCCTTTGTAGTGAATGATGGTGGTATCGGCAAAGTAATAATTGTCATAACCACCCTTTACAATGCGATAACTTAAGTCGATGTCTTCGCCGTACATAAAGAAAGATTCATCCAGCAGTCCAACTTCATCCAGCGCTTTCTTTCTGATCAGCATAAATGCGCCGCTGAGAATATCCACTTTATTGTTTTCGAATTCGCTTAAAAAGCCTAAGTGATAGGCGCCAAAGGTTTTTGATTTTGGAAATATTTTAGCCAGGCCGCTCATTTTGTAGAAAGCAACGGCAGGAGTAGGTAAACCTCTTTTAGACTCAGGCAGGAAATCGCCACGACCATCAATCATGCGAACGCCCAGTGCGCCAGCATTTGGATGGGCATCCATAAAGCTAACGGTTTTGGTGAGGGTATCTTCGCCAATGACAGTATCTGGATTAAGCAGAAGAACATATCTGCCTTTTGAAAGGCGAATTCCTTGATTATTAGCTTTACTAAATCCCAGGTTTTCCTTGTTTTCGATAAGGATAGCCTGAGGAAATTTTTCTTTAACCATACTGCAAGAATCGTCTGCAGAGCGGTTGTCAACTACTATCACCTCTACGCTTAGATGTTGCACAGCCTTGTATACTGAAAGCAAAGTTTGCTCCAGTAAAGCTTTTACATTGTAATTGACAATTATTACCGATAGATCCATTCAGTATTCTATGGCAAACCTACACTTTTTTTTTAAAAGATGGTGCTTTGCCAATGAGATTGCTGAACTTGAGTTAAAATATTACTTCCTTATCAAGTTGATGGTACCATTGGTTTTGTAAATGGTTTCAGGCGCAATAGCAAAACTGTATTCGAAAATGTAGTAATAGGTCCCATCAGAGCAAGTTGCGCCATTGTTTTTAACCTTGCCATTCCAGTTATTGCCATCGCCAGGTTCTGCATCCTCGAATCCTTCGTATACTACTACTCCCCAGCGGTCGTAAATAGTTAAATGATATTTGTCTTCTCCTTCAATGCTTACCTCATAGTCGTCGTTGAATCCATTGGAGGTTTCAGGTGTAAAGACATTGTAGAGGGTTATAAATTCTTTGTAGTCGTTATAAATTGGTTTGCATATACTGTCTTTACATTTATTGAAAACAGAGGCAGTCAGGCATACATTGAATCTACCATTTACTCTGCCATAATTGTGGAAAGGGTTTTGTTCGGTAGAACTGTTTTTGTCTCCAGAACCTGGATCGCCAAAATCCCATTTAAGATCGGCATACGAAGGATCTGAAAGATTTTTAAATTTAAATATCGGTGCTTTGCTGTCCGAACTTATTTCAAAATCAGCTTCAACTCCAAGAACAGTTATGGTTCTGAAGGCAGAATCAATGCAAACAGGTTCGCCAATACCAAAATTATATACGGGCTTGTAACTGATAATAAATGTGCCTGTTTTACCGTAGTTATGTCCAGCTTTTGGATTGAAGGCCTGGATATATTTGGTGTAGTCTCCAAAATCCCATCTTACTGAATTTACATTGCTTTCGCAGTTAAATAAGGCGGTTTGACCAAGGCAAATGGTATCTGGACCGGTGAAACGGGCATATTTAGTGTCGTAAACAGTTACACCGTTTTTAGGATCAAAGTTTTCGTGGCAATAGTAAACCGCACCAGTATATGGATTATAAAAAGTGTCTATACCAATAAGTTTTGGGTAGTATTTTCCAGCTTTCAGATACTTGAAAGTCTGGTCTTTTTTAGTCCTGTCCTCAATCGTGGTATTGTCCATGTCGTCGAACTCCCAGATATAGCTGGAGCATTTTCTCGAGATATTCTTAAAACTCACGGTCAGAGGTGCGCATCCAATAGTATCTGTAAGAGTAAATTTAGGTAAAGATCCTATCACTTTTATGTCAAATTTGACGGTGTCTCTACAGCCATTATTGTCTTCGATAATATGTAAGGTATTGATAATGCTATCTTCCAGGTTAAATGATCTGAAAGGATTTTTTTCTGCCGTGGTGTACATACCAGAACCGAAATCCCACAAAAAGCTGTTGATTATATCGCCTTTCTTGCTTTTGATGTAATAAGAAGAGTCAAATAACTGTTTTAGTTCGCTACAGAAAGAAATTCTGGAATCACTCAATATGCCGGCTTTTAGTTCTCTGATAAATAGATCTTGTCTCAAAGTGTCAATACAGCCAAGCATATCTTCTGCAATCATCATTACCTGCGTGCTGTCATTATTGATGAACTTTTCGCAATAAGGTTCACCTTTAAACCCTTTTTTATTATAGTCGCTGAACCAGGTGACATTTTTCAGTTTATTGTAGTTTGAGTCATTGTTGTAATTATCAATTTCAGATGAGAAGCAAATAGTTTCTCTGATACATTCTTTACCGTTTCTGCGCAGAAACAGACCCTTGCCAAATCGTATTTTCAGTTTTCGGGTTCTTACACAACCTTCGTGTGAAGTAAAGGATAGCGATAAGAAAGTGTCGAGTCCTGTTAACCTGTAGCGATGTTTGACTGATTTCAGAACAGAATCTTTATCAAATATGATTTCTTCAGAATAACCATCCTTCCAGTCGATTCGCACTCTGTCACCCATAATAAAATTGGGGTTAACAAATTCTATTTCAGCTTCAAATGGATTACAAATATTTGTAATTTTCAACCTTAAAGCGGTATCCATTGTTTCATTCACCCACAGGAAATTGTCTACAAACACAGTGTCAAGCCAGGTGCTGTCACTTCTGTAAATTTTGATTGAATCGTCGCCAAAATCTTCAGCTCTATCTGGCTCTTTGTTTTCGAAGATGAAAGCTACGCCATACAATCCTTTATAAGGTTTATTGATTTGTGAAGGGAAGTTTAACCAGGTTTTACCGGTGTCAAGGGAAAAGTATTTTGGTCCGATTTCATTTTCTCTCAATCTTAAAAAAGTGTCCCCCTGGCATATTGTTATCATTCCGCCACGCTTACATAAACGACAATGGAAGTGTTCCATCTTATCAACTGTACTATCAGAGCATCCTACAGAAGTGTCAGTAACTGAGAGCAAAATGGGATTACTGCCCCGAGGGGTGGTGTAATTGTGTTTACCAAACCAGTCGCGACCATAGTTGCAGTTTTTATATTTATTTTGATTGGCTGACCTGTTGATGACGCAATTTTCGCCGTCAGGATCAATTAGTGTCCAACGATAAATAGCATGCTTTCTATTCAGGTTGAGAGATGTGTCAATAAAAAACACTTTTTTATCAATGCCGCATTGTTTCTGATTAAATACTTTAATACGGGCAACAGGACCTTTTACTCTGAAATTAACGGTATTGCTTACCTGGCACGGACCTTTCGTAACTGTACAAACCATTTGGTGTTTACCCGGTCCTGCAGATATTCCCTTAGGCAGAGTGGTAAGATTAGGATTGTTATGATGCAAATTCCGTCCATCTATAAGCCAGGTATAATTGTATCCTGTTCCGCCAGTATTGCTAAAAGTAATGTTCTGACCAGAGCCAAAACAAAATAGAGAATCATTAATGCTGAATGTATTGGAGATAGTGTCTGCATCCAGTTGAATGCTTATGCTATCTTTGGTCATACAAGTATTGTCTGGATTGCTTAAAATCAATTCTGCAGTTACTTTTCTACTTTTATTGGTTTTAATACAACTGACTTTGGCATAACTTAAGGATTGCCAGCCTGTTTTGTCGATATTCCATAAATACGTTTGATTGCTATTAGAAGATTCAGATATATTACTGAAACACACTTCAGCCTCGCCACAGCCAGGGTAGGTAATTTCTTTTTTTATTTTAGCCAGGGTGCCGTTAATGACTTTGACATTGGTGATTGCAGAGCCCTTGCAACCTTTATCATCTGTCACTTCCATCTTAATTTTGTAAACATCCTTCATTTTGTAATGATGAGACATAATATCTCCCATCTGACGGTTGTTGTCTAAATCAAAATTGCCATCACCCCACACCATTAAACGTTTAACAATTCTATTGCTTCCAGAGGCCAAGGAAGAGTCTTTTAATTTAAATAAATTAGTATATAAACAGGTGTCAGAATTTGGTTGTAGTAACATTTTAGCAATCGGCAGATCGTGTACGATAATGGTAACAGAGTCACGGATAGTGCCACTTCCATTATTGGTCATTTGTAGTCGGATGACAAAGGTCCCTCCAGATTTATATAAATGAAATGGTGCTTTACTCGCCGAGGTAAATCCATCGCCAAAGTCCCAGCGGTATGTAGTGGCTGCCGTATTAGTATTGAAATACGCCAGATTGCCCAGGCAAACATCTTTTTGTGTGATGATATTAGTTGCACTGAGTTTGTTTCCAACAAGCAAAAATAGAAACAGTAGAGAATACTTAAACAAAGATTGAAGTGGTTTTAACATAGTCGTAGTGCTTTTTTATTTAGACAAATAGTTTTTTTAAAATGCTGCAAAGTCAAAAATAATCCTTGCAGTCTGAACCTATAGACGACTAAAAAGTAAGAACGTGACTCTAAAAGTCACTTTATTTTACATTCGGGAAGTATTACTCTTGTTTTGAGATACTTGCAGATAGATTGGAACTCGACCAATATTGAATTTGATTGTCTTTTTCGAAGATGAAAAAGGCTTTTAGATCTGGATTTTGTTCAATGAATTCGATGGATTTAGTAAGGTCCATTAACATACAATACGATGCAATGGCTTTAGCATTCATTGTTTTCTTTGCTAATATAGTTACGCTTAGAAGTTCATTTCTTTCAGGAAATCCAGTAATTGGATTAATGTTATGGCTAAATCGTTTCCCTTTGTAAAAGAAAAAAGTTTTGTAACTATTTTCTGTTGCCAGGCCATAATTTTTCAATGGAATTTTACAGAATTCTATTGATTTTTGTGTGTTGAACATTGGTTTTTCAATACTGATAGGCCAGTAGGAATCATGTCCATTATTGCCTTTTGCTCTAATATCTCCACCGAAATTGATGTAATAGTTTTTGAAATGATAGACTGAATCAAACATTTCGGCAATTGCATCTGCAAGCATTGCTTTGTAAATTACCTGGTAATTCAGGTTTTTTTGTCCGTTTAATTTGACTGGTCCCTTTTCATTAAAATCAACTAATCCGCCATATTGATGAGGGATGAGTGCCTCAACTTGAGATTGAACAACAGTTTCGGGGTGTACTTTCGCACCTGCAAAGCCCCATAAAACTAATAGGTCATGCATCTGAGCACTAAACATTCCATCAGTCTTTTCATTCATTAATCTACTAAAAGAATCAAGTTTTACGAAGATTGGCCTGGTTATATTGAATAGTCGTAAATCTTTTTGGTTTAGAGGATTGCTGCTATTGAATTGAGCAATTATGGAGGAGCCGCTATCTACGTTGAGTAAATGGCTGTAGAAGCTAAGGAGTTGATGAATTTCGGCTTTAAGATTGGTAGTATCATCATAGGCTATTTCGTATTTAAAGCCATCTGATTTACCTTTAATAATGCTGAATTTGTTGTCTTTACCAGTTGAGTTATTGCAAGCAATTGTTAATGCAACTATCGATAAGTAAAAGACAATTGATTTCATGTTTATTTCAGGATAAAATCGGAAGTGGTTTTCATTACTTTACCAAAAATGAAATCCTGAATCTGAACTACTTCTTTGTTGTGGTCATTAATGAAAGCATAGAAATTTTCGATATCAAACTGAAGTGGATTGCCTTCGTTATCCATCTGAATATTGCTATCAGGCTTAATGCCTTTTTTATGAATTCTTAATTTCGTGACTTTTCCTTTTTTATCTGTTAGTACAAGTGTTAAGATAGTTGGACTTTTAGAAATTGAATCAATTTTATGAGCATCCAGATCTATTGGAAATCCTTCAAAAGAGAGGTTTTCCCATAATTTTAAATACGATTTAAGATTGTTGAGATTGATGTCTTTATTATTCACAAACACCTTATTGTTGCTTGTTAAAATAGGCTCTTTCCCTTCGCAATTAATTTGGAAGGAGTTGGCTGGCTGGCCAGTCCACTCAACTTTCAGCGATTTAATTTCGGTATCTTTACTTCTAAAGATGTCTTTGCTTCTCCATGCCACCGGCTGATAATGGTATTTAGCACCAATATAGCCATTAAAGCCAGGGATATGGCAAACGTATGGCTCTTCAGCCTTGTCCATTAAGAAATAAGTACCCATCTCATCGTGGGTGTTTGTGCCGACGTAATAGACTTTAGAAATAGAACCATTTTCATATACTTCTACTTTTGTTCCATTGATTGCAATATCCTTTTTAACGATATTGATTTCTTTTTTAGAAACTGGACGTTTGATTTGCAGTTTTCTGAATACATCCAAAAGTGAATTGATTTGGTGGATGTTGACATTAAAGGTATCATTCAACAACCAGGTAGTGCTGTCTTGCTTACTCAGGATGACATACTTACCAGTCAATTTATTTGAAATAAAAATCTTATCAATTTTCTCGGTTGATTTAAAACCAAAGTCATGATCATTGCCTGTAAGTGTATTGCCATTATTTCTCTTTAGAAGAAAGAATATTGCAACTACTGCAATCAGGGTTCCTAGGAGGAAAATTGTTTTTTTATTCATGGATAACAGAGGTTTACTTTAGACAAATAGCAGATATAAAATGCTGCACTATCTGCTATAGTTTGGAGCTTCTTTAGTTATTTTGATATCGTGAGGGTGACTTTCTTTGATACCAGCGTTGCTGATTCTTACAAACTGAGCAGTTTGAAGTACTTCTATGCTTGCTGCACCACAGTATCCCATACCGGCTCTTAAACCACCAACGTACTGATATAAGACTTCGCCTACTTTACCTTTAAATGGAACAGTACCTACGATACCTTCTGGCACCAATTTAGAAATTTCTTCTTCGGCATCCTGAAAGTAACGGTCTTTAGAACCTTCTTTCATTGCCTCGATACTACCCATACCGCGATAAGATTTCACCATACGACCTTCATATATGCTGGTTTCTCCCGGACTTTCTTCAGTGCCTGCGAAGAGACTTCCAGCCATGATTGAACTGGCTCCTGCTACAATAGCTTTCACCAGGTCGCCGCTATATCTGATACCACCATCGGCAATAACAGGAACGCCGGTACCCTGAATGGCAGCAGCAGCATCCATAACAGCAGAGAGCTGAGGAACACCAATACCTGCAATGATTCTGGTAGTACAGATACTACCCGGACCAACACCAACCTTTACAGCATCTGCACCTGCATCAACAAGCGCTTTGGCAGCAGCACCAGTGGCCACATTACCAACTATCACATCCAGTTTAGGGAAAGCTTTTTTAATTTTTTTCAGTTCAGTTACAACACCTTTTGAGTGACCATGAGCGGTATCTAAAGTGATAACATCAACTTCAGCTTCAACTAATGCTTTTACTCTGTCTAGAGTATCAGAAGTAATACCAACAGCAGCGCCTACAAGCAATCTGCCAAATTTGTCTTTGCAGGCTTTAGGGTGACTTTTAACTTTCTGAATATCTTTATAGGTGATTAAGCCCATCAACATGCCTTTTTTATCAACGATAGGCAGTTTTTCAATTTTATGTTTTTGAAGAATGGCTTCTGCTTTAATCAGATCGGTACCGATTTCACTTGTAATCAAGGCTTTTTTAGTCATAACCTCCTTGATTTTTTTAGCAGTATCCTTTTCGAAACGCAGATCTCTGTTAGTGATGATGCCAGTTAGGCTACCTTTTGAGTCGACAATAGGAATACCACCAATGTGATTTTCTTTCATCAAACGCAAGGCATCTCTCAAAGTGGCTTCGCCGGTAAGAGTAATTGGATGCTGTATCATGCCGCTTTCGCTGCGTTTTACTTTCACAACTTCTTTTGCCTGCTGAGCAATGGTCATATTCTTGTGAATGATGCCGATTCCACCTTCTCTGGCCATGGCAATTGCCATGTTGCTGCCGGTTACAGTATCCATCGCTGCTGAAATAATCGGAATATTAATACTGATATTTCTTGTCAGCTTGGTTTTGGTAACGACATCCCTAGGTAAGATTTCGCTGTAACGCGGTAATACAAGGACATCATCAAAGGTCAGGCTGTCACCTGCAATCTTGTTCTTAAAATCAATGGGGTTTTTAGTGGACTTTGCCATGCAAATAATAGATTTGTTATTTGCGGTGCAAAGATAACCTAATGACTTTAAATTAAAAAATTTAATTAAAGAGGACTAAAAATTAATCCTCCAGCTTTACCGACATTAACGAAAACAATACCTTGCGTTTGCTTGCAAGAATGTGGATTAATTCATTATCAGTTACTGGTACAAAGTCAGCAAATATATATTTTCTTTTTTTGTAGATGTCAGACTCTTTGAAGGCTGAGATTGTGCTGGCAGTATTGTCTAATTTAACCTGTCCACCGCCCGTTTTTGTAATGATATATAATTTATCGTTGGCATATAAAGAAGAGTAGTCTTTGCTTATTGGGGCTGAGGTTTCATAATGGTGGAAGACGTACCCGAAATTCACGATCTTACCTTCGGCATCCAGTTTAAAGGCTAATATATCGCTGTATACATAGTAGGTAACTGTTCTGGTTGTTGTCTGTCCTTTTGAGTTAGTAGTGGTATAAGTAACAGTGTAGGTGTAGTGCTTCTGACCAACGACTATTAGTTCATTACTATCATTATAGTGAACAGCGCCAAGATTAATGAATCTATAAATGTAATCAAGTTTGATTTCTTTTGCGGGTTTGCTGTTCGATTTAGGTTTGCTGGCCTTGCCGGTTTTGACAGGTTTTTCTTTGGCAGGCTTTTTGTCTTTTGAAGCAGGTGGTTTCAACTCGCTAATCTGTTTAACTAAGTCTACACCAAACTCCTGTCTGTTTTCTGCCAGAACTTCTGCAGTTGCCAGGTTCACTTGCTGAGAAAAAATCCCTTTGGCGCCATAGCGACCACTGCCAAGTAAGCCGATAACAGCAACATTACCAGTTTTTGGATTTAGCTTTAGAGTTGCAGAATAGAAGTATTCGCCATTGGCAAAGGTTAGATCGGTGCTTTCGCCATCTGGTTTGATGATTTTCATGACAAGTTTAGAAGAATTAGATTCTTCATCACTGTCAATATCGCCAAACATCTTTTTCTTTCCTTTTGTTTGTGTGGCTTCTTCAAAACCAAGGAAACACATATTTCCTAGATTGTCGAAAGTTTGTCCAATAACTTCGGTATTCCCTTTGCCAAATTTAACATTCTTACCAATGTTCAATAAGGTAAAATCTTTATCAATTAACCAGTAAGAAAAGGTGTGATTTTTTTGAGCAGCTGCAGCTTTGCGTTCTTTACGACTCTGCCAAACGTTGGTTCTGTCTGAGGTAATCAACATCTTCTGATAATCAGATGTAACGCTAACCTGATATAAACTTGCAATACGTTTGTCTTTTTTGGTAATTCCAGTCTCTGCCATTTTGTATGGTTTACCAATCGTTTTGAAAGATTTTAAATCAATCATTTGAGCAAACAGATATTGTTTCATCTGTTTTCTGTTGTTAAAATAAAAAATCGCACAAAGATTATCGCCAAAGCGCTTTAAAGTTAAAGAGTTTACCGATTTATTGAAAAATTCTGCTGGAATAGTGGCAACGGATTTAACATTCATTCTGGCATCCAGTTTGTAAATTTTGAAATCAGAATTTACAATATAGGGAATGCCATAAATCAAGTAATTTTTGAACATCAAATCGTATTTCTTGCCAATTACATAATAGTAATCACCAACTTTTACTGCATTAGGAAACGAAGATGTTCTGTCATTGTATGCAGGTTTGTATTCGGTACCTTTAACTTCTTTTATCTGGTTATTTTTCTGTGCTGATGCATATAAGGACATCATCAGCATGAGACATATGGTTATAAAATTCTTCATGGTTTTGTTTTTTAAAATAAAAATCCTAGGGATAAATCAGCAAAGATCAAAGCACTACCGCTTCTTAGGGTTTCTGTTTTAACAACAGGTAATCCTGTACTGAAATCTGTCCTTGAGTATTTAACATCTTTATATTTATCGAAATAAACGATGACGCCCCATTCTCCTCCCAATGTGATATTGGAGGCAATCTGAGTATGAGTGCCGTTAACAAGAGCAAAAGAATTGTAGTTAGCGCTAACAATTTGTTTTGTGGAATTTACCGGCGATGTGTAGTACTCTGATTCAACAGAAAATTTATTCATGGTATATCTTAATCCCAAAAAATAACCGTTGTTCAAATACTTGTTGCGGTGGTAATAAACCTTAGGGTACAAACTGAAACCAATACCTGATTTCACTTTAAAAACTTCTTCTTTGTCGCCAATTTCTAAAAAATCAGAACGTAAACTTTCGAAGAAACCTTTGCTGCCAAAGTTGCCATATAAGCCACCCTCTACACCTATTCTGTTGGAGAGTTTGCGTTCATAGCTGGCGCCGTAATAGCCGCTTAAACTGTGAGCCAGGCGAAGTCTAACGAGATTACTTGAATTGCCTTTGCGGCCATCATTTAAATATTTTTCGATGTTTTTGTTTTCTGGTTCATCACTTTTAGCTTTAGTTTTTTGTGCTATTACGCCAAAACTTAAGAAGAAAAACATGCATAGAAAGAGTACATTTTTGCGCATGCCGGCAAAAATAAAACAAAATTTCTTTAATTATCAATTTGATTTTCAATTAATAGGATTATTTGATTTAAAAGTAACAATTTATTTCTAAGCGTCGATTAATAAGCAATTAGTTAAGACATATAACATTTAAGAATAACTTTAAAATATATAAATTTGCATGATATGTTAAAACTACTACGATTGGCTGTTTGCATTTTTTTCACAGCAGTCATTTCCCAAAATTCAAATGCCCAGGAATTATTTTTGAGTGATAGTGCGGTTGCTTCCGATATTATTATTTCGCAACTTTCGCAATTAGACTCAGTCAAATCAAATGTGCGTGTCTACATGGGTGGCGAAAATCATAACTACTGGACGGAGAATAATGCCATTGAACTTAAAATGATAAAGCACCTCCACGAGACAAAAGGTGTTAATCAAATTGTCATTGAGCTAGGATATGCCAGAGGCTATCTGCTAAATAGATTTATCAATGATGACTCGAGTTATTACGAATTACTGGATAATAACACTGCTTATCAGTACTTGAATTTCTACCAGGAACTCAGAGCGTACAATCAATCATTGCCAGTTGGAGAGCGCCTTCAGGTGCACGGAGTAGATGTTGAACGTTTCCCTGATGATGCACCAATTTTACTAAGTCATTTGTTGAAAAAAGATACCTTAGTGCCAGCTTCTATAGAATTTCTAACAGAAGTCATACACTCTTATGCGGCCTATTCGAAAGCCCGGTATTACAATTATCTCTATCAGGATACAGATTTTGATAATGAAATTGATGAGGGGTATTATGTCGATGAGAATACCTTTATGGACAATAAAGTCATTGATTCTATTCTGGCAGAGTATGCAGTAAACAAGTTGCAGTTTCACCAGTATTTAGGCGCCGATTCTGTTGTGTTTAAAATGACTATACAGTCGATGAAAGATTACAGAACGTATTTGAAATATAGCCGAATGCCGCATCAGTATATTTATCGCGAGCGCTATTTGTTTAACAATATGATGGCACTTTTGAATGCCGACACAAGTTCTAAGTTTTACGGTCAGTTTGGTAGATGTCATGTCAGTCAGAAGAAACTAGAGAATGAGTGCGACTGGTGGGATAACAGCGCCTTGGCTAAACGCTTGAATGAAAGTAAGTATAAGAATCAGATTGTCAGTATTGGTATTTTTTACAAGTACAATCCGACATCATTCGATTACCAGAATAATTTTAATAACTGGGAAATGAATGAAGCCGTTCAGAAGTACATAGATAGTTCTGTCAACGATGATTTCAAATTGATGAAAATTGAGGCATCTGATAGTTTGTTAAGTCCGCTTTATAATTATATCCTCCTCGCTAATTCATGCGAAGATAATTGTTACGAAACCCCTGAAGTACAGCACGATTTTGTTGCTCTTGATTTAAACTATGGTCAGTCAAAGTATAATTTTAACACGCTGAATAAAGGCTTAACCGGTGATACCATACCAGGATTTAATCAGCAGGTGAGGTATTTTAATTTTACAGTATTCAGTTCAAGCGACAAATTCGTCAATGTATTTGATATACGGGTCATGCAACCCCAAAAAATTCGCAATGGCAATTTGCAATACACCCTTAATGGGTATTCTATTTTAGAAGGATTTGGCTATAATCCATCATTTTCTAAATATATCGCGATATCGCCTTATCTATTGTTAGGTTATTCAAGAACTTCGTTGCGCATAGAAAATGATTCATTTATTAATTCAATTAGTCCGGCTTTCTCAACAGTCAATAAATTAAAATACGCCAATGGAGCTTTTACTGCTGGTTTAGGCGTTGATTTGAGGCTGAACTTCAGCAAAATCATAGGTCTGAATCTTAAGGCCCAGGTTTTAACAGATCCATCCAATAAATACTGGAGAAGAGTAGAAGGATATGCTAATTCAGTAGATAAACAATCGCCAAAAACCTCCTTGTTCAATTACGGTGTCAGTGCAGGATTGAGTATTTTATTATTCAGAGATTAATTCGTTATTTTGCTCCTATGTATCTCAAAATACAAAAACAAATCCCGAATCTCTTTACTCTAGGTAATCTGACCTGCGGTGTGCTGGCCATTTTAGCTATTTTTAATGGTGAGCAGGAGACAGCTGTATATCTGGTGATTCTGGCGGCTATTCTGGATTTTTTTGATGGTTTTCTGGCGCGATTGTTAAAAGTGAGTGGCGAATTGGGTAAGCAACTTGATTCACTGGCGGATCTGGTAACTTTTGGTGTAGCACCATCGTTTATGTTATATGCAAGCTCAGAAATGATCAATGGCTATGCCCGTTATAGCTTTGTTTTACTGGCGGTTTTTTCGGCCTATCGACTGGCAAAATTTAATATTGATACCCGCCAAAGTACTTCGTTTATTGGCGTTCCTACACCAATAACAGGTTTGGCTTGTATATCATGGGGTATGATTGACAGCGATGTCAAAGATTTTATTTTTGATCAGCCTTGGGCTTTTGTTGTTTATTGTATTGTTGTCTCTCTACTTTTAATTAGTGAGATAAAAATGCCGAGTCTGAAATTTAAAAAGGGAAAAAGTTCTCAATACACGCAGCATCTGATTTTACTGGTAATAGGCATAGTTTCACTACTCTTTTTTGGGTGGTTATGCATTCCTATATTTTATGCTGCTTATGTTTTGTCATCAATTCTGATTAATTTTGCACCAAAAAGATAGAAGATGAAATTTTCAGTAGAAATAGAAGTTATGCCTCGCAAAGAGTTGCTGGATCCTCAGGGTAAAGCTGTTACCAATGGTTTGCACAATATTGGTTTTACCGCTATAGACAATGTTAGAGTAGGTAAATGTATTACTTACGAAGCAACTGCAGCCTCAGAAAGTGAAGCATATTCACAAGCCGAAGAAGCCAGCAAAAAGTTATTGGCTAATTTGGTCATGGAAAGTTACACGATTCGTGTAAAAGCTATCTGATATACTGAAAATGCTTGATGTCGCTGTTATAGGAGGCGGAGCTGCAGGCTTTTTTGCGGCTGTAAACATCAAAATTCTGCATCCTGATAAAGAGGTGCAGATCTTCGAGAAAAGCAGTACCTGTCTTGGTAAAGTTAAAATCAGCGGAGGTGGCAGATGCAATGTTACCCATCACTGTTTTGATCCCGTTGTTTTATCTAAATTTTATCCCAGAGGCTCAAAAGAGCTAATCTCAGTTTTTAATAGATTTAATCCTCAGAACACCATCGACTGGTTTGAGCAGCAGGGAATACGCCTGAAAACAGAGTCAGATGGCAGAATGTTTCCAATCACCGATGATTCTCAAACAATCATTAACTGTTTTTTGGATTTCTGTAAGGCACGCAAAATTGCCATCCATACTCGCGCTGGTATTAAATCTATCACTAAAAAAGACAATCACTTTGAACTTCAGTTAGAAACAGAAGTAGTTAGTTGCCGCAAACTGGTTGTAAGCAGTGGAAGCAGCGAAGTGTTCTGGAATGTATTGGCAGGCATGGGACATGCTATTGTTCCACCTGTGCCTTCTTTGTTTACCTTTAATATTAAGAATGATCTGATTGAAGATCTTCCTGGCTTAAGTGTTCCCAAAGCCAGCGTTAAACTAAACGTAGAAAAGTCGCTTTTAAAAGCCTTTAAACTAAACGATGTTGAGTGTACACAAAGCGGTCCCTTACTTATTACCCATTGGGGCTTAAGCGGACCGGCAATTCTTAAATTGTCTTCGATTGCCGCCAGGTTATTGCACCATGTAAACTATCAGTTTGAAATCCAGATTAGTTTTAGCAATCTCAAGCTGGAAGAGACATTGGAGGTATTAATGAGTTTCAAATCTCAAAACACCAAGAAGCAAATTATCAATACACCTTTATTTGATATTCCTAACCGCTGGTGGAACCGCTTGCATGCTTTAACATTCGAAAACACCTATATCACCTGGTCTGATATTTCTAAAAAAGACCTCAATAAACTGGCCTTGAATTTATGTGCTTATCCAATGAAAGTTGATGGTAAGAGCACGTTCAAAGATGAGTTTGTAACTGCAGGGGGTGTTAATCTAAAAGAAGTCGATTTTAAAACGATGGAAAGTAAAATTATTCCTGGATTGTACTTTGCTGGAGAGGTCCTGAACATTGATGCTCTCACAGGAGGTTTTAATTTTCAGGCAGCCTGGAGTGAAGCCTGGGTGATTGCTCAATCTGTTTAAATAAAAAAGGCATTACACCGAAGTATAATGCCCTTTGTCGTTATTGATTATTTTTAATTTTTAATTCCTGTTGTTTCATATCTGGCTCTGCTATTGAAACCAAATGATACACCAAATCTGTAACCATCACTACTTGGTACGAAGTAAGCGTTAACCGGAATATTCAATTTGCCTGATTTAAATGTTTTACCCAGGACGAAGATGAATGAAGGGTGTAAAGCCCATTCGCCGCGACTGTCGATACGACTTTCAATGAATGGTTTTTTAGTCATGCCCACTGTATCTTTTGCTAAGTGCCATTGGTTAAGGTCGTCGAAGTATCCGTTAGATTTTTTAGTGATAGAGACTGATGGTCCGAAGGCAAATTCCCAACCATTCTGGTTATTACGCATACCATTCATCAGAGTTAAACTTGGAATAAATAAACCTTGATCAAGTCCTGTTATCATAGGAACTACTTCAAACAGGGCCTGGAAATTACCTTGATTTAGATATTGTTTTTCAAACTGGTAACCAAATTGGAACATCAATGGCATGGCATTGAATCCGCCGTCTTTTTTAGGTTTAGAAAGAAGGGTGGCGGCTGGACCAGTAAAGTAAGTTACACCCATACGCGGACCATCGGCTCTTAATCTATTGGTAAAAGGATTGTTTCTAGCTTCGTCGAAGATAAAATTACGGGTTAGTGTGTTTACTTCATCCACGTTGTTAGGTAAAGAGAACATTTCGTTTAATGTAATTCTGATCATAGAAGGGATGGATTGTGGCAAATCAAGGAATTCTTTAACCAGTACTTTTTCAAAATCTTTGGTGCTGTTATCGTAGATTTTAAAGCTGATAACTAAACGATCGGCAACTTTGGTGATACTACCTGTAAACATTTTGTCGCATTTAAGTTTAGCGGCAATTTCAGAGATACAATAGGTGCTGAAACATTTATCAAGTTTCAAAGAGTCGCGTTTAGCTAAATATTCCAGGTCGTATTTATCGATCATTGAGTAAATCCCGATTTTTTCAAGTTCCAGTCGGGTGATGGCAGTTACAGGCATATCAACCGGATTGAAATTTGGAACTTCTTGTAAGCCTCTGATGTCAATTTCTACAATGGCCAGTTTGGCTTTTCCATTTGTTTGAGCCACTACAGAACTATTGCTGAAGGTACTAAGGATGGTAATTACTGCGGAAATGATGAATTTTTTCATGATATTTTTTAATTATTTTGTTGATGCAAAGTAGCAGTGATTTTTTAGCTCTGTATTATTAAATAATAATGATGTTTTAAAATATTAATTAAAAAATGCAATTTGTAAGGATATTGACTTACAATGATGTATCAATTATTGAAAAATACTATTAAATTGGTTATATTTGCATAAATTACTAAACATAAATGCCATCAAAATTAAAAAACGCTAATAATTTTCAAGAAAAATGGAATGATGTTTTACAAAAACATGCTCCAGAAAACATCTCATTAGCCCGTGAAATCAGCGAGTTGCTGGATATTAGTTTAGATAGTGCCTACAGAAGATTGCGAAATGAAACAGATTACACATTAGATGAGGCAGCATTAATTGCCAATCATTTTAACATTCCATTAGAGGCGCTTAATAACGAAAGGCATGCCATGGTTAGTTTTAAGACAAATGCTTTAAAAAATGATATTGATTCTTACACCGCCTATCTTGAAAATATGCATTCAAGTGTTAAGCGGCTGGCCTCATTTGAAAATCCACAACTTTATTTTGGCGCAGAAGATATTCCAGTGTTTTATCATTACAGCAGTGAACACCTCTTGAAATTCAAGATTACTTATTGGTTAAAGTCTTTGATGCTGGTACCAGAATTTCAAAATATGACCTATGATAAAATAGAAATTCCGGAAATATTAATTAAAACAGCACATGAGATATTTAAGAATTTTGCTAAAGTGAATTCAACAGAGATCTGGACGGCTGAAACTGTTTTAAGTACTGTCAAGCAAATTAAGTTTTATTGGGAAGCTGGTTTTTTCGAATTAAAGGATGAAGCGCTTTTAGTAGTAGATGATTTGGAGTTGTGTTTGAAAAGAATACAGAAGCAAGCAGAAACCGGATATATGTTTAATGCCAACGGAACTATGTCATCAGCTACTTACAGGTTGTTTGTAAGCGATGTAATGGTTGGTACTAATAGTATTTTGGCAAAGGCGGGCGATCATATGTTTTCATATATTAGTTACAGTACCTTTAATTTTATGCAAACATCAAACAGTGATTTTAATCTGCAAAACGAATTGTGGATGAATAATTTGATGTCGCGCAGTACCATGATTAGCACTGTGGCAGAGAAACAGAGAAATCAGTTTTTTAAATCAGTGTATAAAGTAATTGCCGAATTGAAGCAATATATAATTGATAGCGATTAATTACATCTTACCTAAATTCTTCTCAAGGTTTAATTTCAGATACACTGAATAACTGTATTGCACTCTGCCGTATTCGTAATCGTAAAACGGCTCAAGTCTTAAGTCGAGCATCACCTGTTTGTTCAGGTTTTGAGTATACATGATTCTTGACATCAACATATGTCGCACCTGACGGTGATCTGAAATAGTGTATACATTGTAATTGTTGTAAATCTGAGTACCTACTGGCGATTGCCATTCGCGACCAGCCCAGTAGTTAAACATCAATTCAAAGCCTTTGTAATTGCAAGCCAGAGTATGCCATGAAGCAAAACCGTTTTTATACGGCTGAGTGATGGTTGGAGAGAAGTCGCCACTAGCCAGCCAGTGATTTTCAGTTCTGATTCTAAAACCATTAGCGGCCTTATAATGAAGTTTCAAACCTAAAGCCAGATTGATTCTCGTGAAAATTGGATTTGGATTACTATTTAACTGTCCCCCACGATGTGCTAAAGTGCCCTGAAAAGGAAAGGAGGCGTAGATAGATTTTGTTTCTTTAATCAGTCTGTTAGCTACAAAACCAGTAGTAAATCGCTCCTGATTTCTCGTGGTTCTATAAGTAGGCTCGTTCCATACCAGAAAATTATTAAAATAGAATTTGTCACTTTTATAGATGCCTTGTATACCATTTTCTATTCGATTGGTAATGGCATAGTCGATGTTGTACATTGGCTCTATAAACCCGTAGTTTACCGTTCCCTGCATAGCGCCAAAATTGTAGCGCCATTTGTGCTTGAAATATGAAATAGTAACCACTGGTTGTACTTCTACTAATCGGCTGCTTCCGAAGTCCTGACGCGCCTGAAAACCACCTTTTATCATGAAGTTTTTAAATGGCTGATACAGCATTTGTGCCTGCAACATAGAGCCAAATAGGGTCTGTCCTTTTTCTATCAGGTCGAAATACTCTGTATTCCTGAGATAATTAAACATTTCTACATTTAGTCTGATGCTTTGAGTATCGTTAGACAAAACTGAATCGTTCTGATTGAAAATTCGATTTTCAAGCTGGGCGCTGGCGCTGTTAAGACAAAGTAAAAACAGGCAGACTATTATACTTTTAATAAATGATCTGAAAGGCATTTTGAGTTTTCAAATGTAATAATTTGGAACGATTATTGAATTCTTTGATTTAAAATCAGTAAAGGTATGTTAAATTTATTTTCAAAGGGTACTATTTATGCGGGTTTACTCGCCATTCCCATTTGTCTTGGTGCTTTCACTTTTATACAGCCAGATACCACTACTCAACCAAAAGTAGAGGAGTTCAAATACAGAAAAATAACTAATTCGGCTTTTACTTTTAACGAGAAACTTTCATATCGTGTCCATTATGGCGTTATAAATGCCGCAACGGTCACCTTAGAGGTTGGAGCAGCTTTAGTTGACAAAAACGAAAGAAAATGCTACAATATTAAAGCCGATGGGAGAACACTAAAGTCATTTGACTGGGCTTATAAAGTTCGTGATAAATTCGAAACTTATGTTGATAATGAAGCGATGGCGCCAATTTCATATAACAAGAATGTTCAGGAAGATTCATACACCGACAATGATTTAGTCGTATTTAAACACAACAAAAAGAAATTGTATGGTGTTAAAGGCATTCTCGATATGCCCGTTTATACCCATGATATTATTTCAGCACTTTACTATGTAAGAAACTTAGACTTTAGTAAATCAAAGGTAGGAGATAACTTCCCATTAGATGTCTATCTCGATAATAAGATCTATAACCTTGGATTTAAGTATGCAGGTAAAGAAACTATTACGACAGATATCGGAAAAGTAAAGTGCATTAAGTTTATCCCTACTTTGGTTGTTGATCGCGTTTTTAAAGATAAAGATGACATGACCGTATGGGTGAGCGATGACGACAATAAAATTCCTATCAGAGTTAAGGCCAAAATTATGGTTGGCTCAGTTAAGGTAGACATCACCACCTACAGTGGCTTGAAGAATGAATTTAAAGCGCTGGTAAAAAAATAATCAATTGATGGTGAAGCTGGTACCTTCCTTGCCATCTTTTAATTCAATACCTATTTCTGAGAGTTTCTTTCTGATGGTATCAGATAAGGCATAGTTTTTATCTTGCTTAGCTTCCTGTCTCAAATCTATCAATAATTGCATGACGCCCTGGATTTTTTCAGAGGATGCTTCAGATTCTTTTTTCAATCCTAAAATATCAAAAACATAAGTAGAATAGAGCTTTCTCAGTTCACTTAAATCCGATTCAGAAATGTTTAACTGACCAGAAGCGAGTTGATTGATTTTTGTTACCACATCGAATAATTCTGCAATTAAAATTGGGGTATTCAAATCTTCATTTAAAGCATTTTCCAATTTTTGAGCAAGTTCTCCGATATGGATATCTGAACTGTTTCCAGTTTTGATAGACTGTAAAGTATCTTCAGCGGTTAACAGACGGTTTAGACCTTTTTCAGAGGCTTGCAAGGCGGTATTACTGAAATCTAAGGTGCCTCTGTAATGTGCCTGAAGAATAAAGAATTTAAGGGTCATTGGCGAATAAGCCTTCTCAAGTAAATGGTGGTTCCCTGAAAAGAATTCATCAATTGAAATCCCATTGTTTAGCGATTTAGCCATTTTCTGGCCGTTCACCGTAATCATGTTGTGGTGCATCCAGTAGCGGGCTGGTTGATGCCCGGTGCAAGCCATAGATTGAGCAATTTCTGATTCATGGTGTGGAAATAGCAGATCCATACCACCACCGTGAATATCAAAAGTGTCACCCAGATATTTTCTGCTCATGGCAGAACATTCGATATGCCAACCGGGAAAACCATTGCTCCACGGACTAGGCCATTGCATGATATGCTCCGGTCCCGCTTTCTTCCAAAGGGCAAAATCGTTAGCGTTTTTCTTTTCATCCTGACCTTCTAATTCACGTGCTTCATTGCCAGCACCTGCAATCAGGTCTTCAATAACACGCCCAGAAAGTTTTCCGTAATCGTGAGATTTGCTGTAAGATAAAACATCAAAATAAACAGAACCATTAGATTCATAAGCAAAGCCTTTATCAATAATGGTTTTAATCATTTCTATCTGTTCAATAATATGTCCGCTGGCTCTGGGTTCAATAGAGGCAGGTTTAACATTCATTGAAAGTAGCATGTTATGGTAACTGTCTGTGTAGAACTGAGCAATTTCCATAGGCTCCAGCTGTTCCACTTTTGCTTTTTTAGCGATTTTATCTTCACCTTCGTCGGCATCATTTACTAAATGGCCAACGTCAGTGACATTTCTAACAAAGCGCACTTTATAGCCTTTATGTACTAAAAAGCGGTGTAAAACATCAAAAACCACTGGTCCGCGTGCATGCCCCAGGTGAGGGTGTCCATAAACTGTTGGTCCACATACGTATATGCCGACAAATGGAGCATTAACGGGCTCAAAAGGGCGGATTTCCCTGGTGTAGGTGTCATATATTTTCAGTGGTGTCATGGCAAATTAAAGATTGCAAAATTAATATAAAAAAATCCTATTTTTGTAAGCTTATAAAAATTATACGAGGATATATGAAACGTTTTGTTTTGCTTACTTTTCTATTAGGACTAGCTGTTTTAGCCCAAGCCGGAAAAACCCCTAAAGATACCACCCTTTTTACCTACGGAAATAAAAAGGTCACAACTAAAGAGTTTTACAGAGGGTTTACTAAAAACAAACACAAAGATTCAGTTACACGCCCATCAGAGGTTGACGAGTATTTGGAACTGTACAAAAAATTCAGATTGAAAGTTCAGGATGCATATGATATGGGACTGGACACTACTGAAGGTTTTAAAACTGAATTAGCCACCTACCGCAAGCAGATAGCTAAGCAGTTTTTGATGGATACTGCTGTTAACGAGAAACTGGTTCACGAAGCTTATGAGAGAATGAAGTACGAGATTAAAGCCAGTCACATTCTCATTTTTGCCAGACCAGATGCTGCACCATCAGATACCCTGGCGGCCTACAAAAAAATTCTTGATATAAAGAAGAGGATAGATGCTGATTCAATCACCTTTGAAAATGCGGCTCTTAACTATAGCGAAGATCCTTCAGCTGGAGAAAACAGCGGTAACTTAGGCTATTTCACCGCTTTTCAGATGATTTATGAATTCGAAACACAGGCTTACACCACTCAGGTTGGCAAGGTTTCTAAAGTTTTCAGAACTGAATTTGGCTACCACATTGTTAAAGTTTACGATAAAAGAAACAGTAAGGGTGAAGTCACCATCAGACAAATTAAGATTGAATTAAATCCTAGTCCTAGTGCCGAAGAAATCGTTGAAGCTCAGGCTAAAATTAATGAAGTTTATAAAAAATTACAGAACGGTGACAAATTCACTATTTTGGTACAACAATATTCAGAGGATGCATCAAGTGTTCTTAAGAATGGTGAATTAGCGCCATTTACGATGACCAGTGTCAGATATCCAGAGAACTTTAAGAATACAGCATTTAGCCTGGCTAAAGATGGTGATTTCTCTGAACCTGTTCAAACAGCTTCTGGTTTCCACATTCTTCAGCGTGTAAGATTGAAGCCACTGGATTCATTAAACAAAATTAAAAATAGCATAATCAGTAAGATCAGTCGCGATAGCAGACAGTACAGAAATACTTTGGCTGTATACAACAAAGCTAAGGCGATGTATAAATTTAAAGAAAACGGCAAATATGCCGATCTTCTAAAAAAGTATATCGATAGTACTTTACTTCAGGGCGAATTCAGCAGTGATACAGCCAAGAAGAAAGCTACAAAATTGTCAAATACGCCTTTGTTTACACTAACAAAAGTTAAGAAAGTATACACTTTAGATAGTTTTGCCAAATGGTTAAGTATGGTTCAAAAACCTTCTTCTTCTCTGGCTTTAACAGGCATCGTTCAGAACTATTATGAGGGATTCAGATTGCAGATGGTAATGGACTTCTATGAGCAAGACCTGGACAATACCAGCGAGAAGTTTGCGGCACTTTACAAAGAATACAAAGAAGGTATTTTGCTTTTCACTTTGACAGATAAAAAAGTATGGAGTAAAAGTGTTGAGGATACAGTAGGCTTAAAGAGCTTCTACGATCAGAATGCTGAAAAATACTACTTCAAAGACAGATACGATGCAACGATATACCGTTGTGCAACAAAAGCTGTTGCTGAGGATGTGAGAAAAGACCTGGAGAACGGTATAACAGTCGATTCAATTACCAGAAAAAACAATAAAATAAATCCTCTTAACGTTGCTAATCCTATTACTGGCAAATTTGAAGAAGGTGCCAATAGCTACGCTGACTTCTTGTTTACAAACACCATGAATACCGCTAAATACCGCATTGTAGAAGACCCTAAGATCCCGGGAGGATACGCAGTTATTCAGGTTCATAAGTTTATACCAGCAGGCAAAAAGACTTTGAATGAAGCCAGAGGTATGATTATGAGTGATTATCAAACTTATCTTGAAAAAGCCTGGTTGAATGAACTCATGCAGAAATATCCAATTGTTGTGGATGCTGCTGCCTATGCTTCCATCAAAAAAAGAATGACTGGTAAATAATATTTTTGGGAAAGGTCAAAATATATATCGCATTAATCCTACTGTCACTTGCTGCCTGCGGTAAGAAAGACAGTAATAGCACCGAGGAAGTTCTGGCCGAATACAACGGCAAGTTTCTCTACAAAACAGATATTCCAGAAGATATACTTGGCAAGTTTAAAGAGGGTGGCGATAGCACCGGACTGTTAAAATCATTTATCGACAAGTGGCTGGAGAACCAAGTCATGGTTGCGATAGCTGAAGAAAAGCTCTCGGATGAGGAAAAAAACAAAGAAAAACTCATCGAGGATTACCGCAATTCTTTGTTGATCTATGAGTATCAGCAAAAATTAATGAGAGAAAATCTTGATACTGCTGTAACAGAATCAGAGATTGCTGCGTTCTATGAAGACAATAGTGAGACATTCTTACTCAGAAAGAATATTGTCAAAATAAAATACGTCAAGATATTAAAGCAGAAAGCAGACCTCAATAAATTAAAGAAACTGATGCAGACAGCTTCACCTGAAAATGATAAAGTATTGATGACATTGGCGGAGTCAAATGCAGAGAATTTTTATTTAGATTCAAACTGGTTGTATCTGGATGATATTACCAAAGAGATACCTTTGGATGAGAATTACAACCAACAGCGATTTCTTGCCAATAACAAGTTTATACAAATAGAGGAAAACAACATGCTCTATTTGCTTTATATCATCGATTTCAGAATTAAGAATGCCACATCACCTCTGGCATTTGAGCGCGATAAAATCAAAGATATCCTATTATACAAACGCCAGTTGAATTTTTTAAAAGACAATCAAAAGAAATTGTTTGATAAAGCAGTTAGTTCAGGGGCTATTAAATACCATATTAAAAAGTAATGTTTCTAAAAAAATTCTTCCTGCTTCTAATCGTCTCTGTGGCCATGACTTTTACCATTAAAGCTCAGCCCGACAGAGTAATTGACGAAGTTATAGCGGTAGTGGGCAATACCCCGGTTTTGCGTTCAGAACTCGATGTACTGGTCTCACAGCTTGATCCAGAAATTACAGTTAGTGAAGAAGTAAAATGCGAGATTTTGCAAAGGCTGCTAATTGATAAAATGCTTTTGCATCAGGCAGAAATTGATAGTATCGCCATTACAGAAGAAGAAGTCAACGACAGGATTGATAATAACATCCGTTTCTTCGAGCGCCAGATGAACAGCAGGGCCAATATTGAGCGATATCTGGGTATGAGCGTTGCAGAGTACAAAAAGCAGATTTATCCGAAAGTTAGAGCACAGATGCTGAGAGATAAAATGCAGCAAAATGTTCAAAGTGAAATCAAGATTACACCCAAAGAAGTAAGAGATTATTACAATAGGATACCTGCCGATAGTTTGCCATTTATGTCTTCAGAAGTGGAAGTGGGCCAGATTGTGGTTAAGCCTACCTATTCTAAAGAGGCCAAAGAAATTGCCTACGAACAACTCTCGGAGTTGAGAAACAGAATTTTGGATGGCGAGAGTTTTAATAAACTGGCGGGCATCTATTCTGAAGATCCGGGTAGTAAAATACAAGCTGGTTTATTGCCTGAATTTGGCAGGGGAGATATGGTGCCAGAATTTGAGAGAACTGCCTTTATGATGAAAAAGGACAGCGTTTCTGAGGTGATAGAAACCAAATATGGTTACCATATTTTAAAATTGATTGACAAGAGAGGTGAAAAGGTTATAGTTAGGCA
>JAIXYV010000010.1 GCA_027490055.1 Bacteroidota bacterium
ATCTATACCGTGAATCATGTACCCGGCTTGTTTTAAAAACAAGAAGAATATCAGTGAAAAAGACACCCATACGGAGGTCCATGCAAAAGCATTTTTAAAAGTAACAGGTTTATTGCCTTTAGAGAGCACACCAAGATCGAGTGCAAGCACCACTAAAATAAAGCTAATAAAGACGGAAAAAAACAGAATTTCTCTACTCATGATTCGAGCACAAGATTAACCCATTTTCCTCAGTTTTTTATCACTTTCCAGGCAAATAATTCTCCACCGCTGCTAAAGTTGAGGAAGTAGATTCCGGCACTTAATTGTTCAGTGTTAATAGTATAATCGTTTTTGTTAGAAGTTTCAAGCACCTGTAACTCGCGGCCCTGCAAATCGGTTAATCGCAGAATTCCTACAGTTTTATCCTGAAGTTTAATGGAAAGTTCATTAGAAAAAGGATTGGGAAATACAGAAGGCGCAGATTGTGAATTCAGACTATTAAGGGAAGAGAATTGCAGAACTTTAATGATAGCGGAATAGGCATTCACTCTGCCATAACCGTAGGTATTGTTGGGTACAGTTCCGGTGCTTTGGTCGGCATCTGCAGTTGTTTCTAAAATATCTTGCACCTGAGCAGCAGTAAGATTCGGATTAGCTTGCAGCAGCAGTGCCACGATACCTGTAACGTGTGGAGCCGCCATAGAAGTACCACTAAAAGCAGCCCAGTATTGAGTGTCATTTTTAAACACCGTTTTCAGCAATGTGCGGTCGAGCATCCAACCAGCTATTTGCTTGTTGTTTAGTGAAGATGGCACATCATAACCAGGAGCGGCAATATTGGGTTTTATACGACCGTCAACTGTTGGTCCGCGACTCGAGAAACGAGCAATAGCAGGAGGTGTAGTGTACCAGCTATCGTTAATAAATTTGCCTTTGATATTGGTGTAAGAAGTTCTGGCAGCGATGGCACCAACAGAAATTACAGCCTTGGATGTTCCACCATTTTCTCCAGCTGTATAGGCAGCATCACCAGCGATAAAGGTAGATTCATAATTAAGTTTATTGAGTTTATTTCTGAAAGAACCACTGGTCCAGTCGCGGGCAGCACCACTGTTCCACCCATGCACTTCAGAGCTATCCGAACAGATGTAAGCGATGATGGCATATTTTCTTTGTTTGGTATGGTCGGCAGAAACAGTAATATTAGGTTTATTATTATTGATATAGTTAGAATTGACAGCAAACCTGGCATTGAAAACAGAGGTGTCTGCATTGAATTTAAAATGCAGGCTGGTATCTTTAGCACTGCTGATAAAAGGTGTCTCCGCAATGACGTTTTTATTGGTATCAATGAACTGAACTTTTACAGAAAAATGACTTTTCTTACTACCCCAGAAATCGCTGTAAACACTTTCACCCTGTCTGAACTGACGATTATTTTCTATCATGATGGTACCGACAGTATCTTTGTTAAAGCGGTGATAGAAGTGCATAGGATTCTCGCCTTCGTTGCCATTGGCGCCAACCAGTATTTTTCCTTTACCAACCAGCAATTCAGTTGCGCGATCGAATAAACTGGTGCCGTCATGCGGACCAGTATGCATGCCCCAGCTAAGGTTGATAACGGCAGGTTTACCGACCGATTCAGCATAGTCGAAGATGTATTTATAGGCATCAATAATAGTTGGATTAGCTACGACATAATCACCAAGAGCACTACCCGGAAGCGTGTCATTGGAGTATTTAATTGTAACAAGAATGATTTCAGCGTCTGGCGCCATTCCTCTGTACTGGAGTCCAGGCGTTGAGAAACCACTACCAGCGGCTATACCTGCTACGTGGGTACCATGTGTACCGTCCAAATCATTTAATCCGGCAATGATTGCGGTATCAGTAAATTCAGTACCATAGCTGTAACCAGCAGGTGCTGTGCCATTGTTGTTGTTTTGTTGCCAGTATCGGATGATGCGATTGTGTTTACCATCGGCACTATAAAAGGTCGGATTATTACATTGAAATCCGACATCTACAATACCAACAATAACACCTTTTCCGGAGTAGTTAAGTGGCAGACTATTTTGCAGACCATTTTGTACTTTATCAACTTTGGTAAGTTGTCTTTCCAGGTCGTTTTTAAAACGTGCTGCGTTGGCATAATTAGAGAGTTCGGCATATTCGATCTTAGTAATAGTGCCGATGAAAGGCAGGCTTTTTTCAGGAATCATGACCGACCAGATATTGCCGATTTTAGAGTTAACTAGTATGCCAAATTTAAAGAGTTCATCCGAAGAGCAATCAGGTTTTACCTGAATAAGAGCTGGAATATACTGATTGGCTATCAGCAAATTGGAGGGCTCATTGATGGACAATTTAGAATTGTTGTCCAGTTGCGATTGGGCAAAGAGCGAGTTAAAACAAGTAAATGCAAGTAAAACATGTAACAATTTCATAATACAAATTTACGACTTTAGACGGAATCTTCGAACAGTCTGACAGCAGTCATATGAAAGACAGGCATAAAGTGTAATTTTGCAGCATGAAAGACATTGAAACCGAGGAAGACATCAGCAGATGGATGAATGCATTTTACGAGAAATTGCTTGTTGATGAAGTGACAGCGCCAAAGTTCAAAGATCTGGATTTGCCGGCGCATATGCCACGACTGGTGCAATTCTGGGCTTTTGTTTTGCTGGATAAGTCAGGTTATAGCACCAATGTTTTTGAGAAGCACATTCATTTGCAATTAGAGAAAGAGCATTTTGATGTTTGGCTAAACTATTTCAGAGCGACAACCGACGAGATGTTTAAGGGCGAAAGAGCAGAAACAGCCAAACAGAGGGTGACGCTTTTAGCTACTACTTTTATGCATAAATTATCGGGTGAGTACCACGATTTTTCGGAGCAAAAAAAGGACTAAAGCATTAAAAAATCTCGTTAAAATTTAGTATCATTGCTCAATCATCATGCGCGAAAGTAAGTTCGTTGAGCAAAACAAGGAGAAGTGGAGCAGGTTCGAAGACGAACTTAAATCCAGGAAGAAAGATCCTGATGCTTTGCGGTCTGGTTTTATCGAGATTACCGATGATTTATCTTATTCCCGCACATTTTACAAGAACCGGTCTGTCAGAGTTTATTTAAACGGACTGGCTCAGAGAGTGTACCATTCTGTTTACAGAAACAGGCGCGATCTATTGAGCAATATCCGGGTGTTTTTTCTGGAAGAGGTACCACGCATATTGTTTTATTCCAGGAAGGAGCTTTTGATCGCTTTTCTGGTGTTATTATTATCGGTTGGAATTGGCATCTTTTCGTCTATGAAGGATGCAGAATTTGCAAGTTCTATTCTGGGGGATGATTATGTGAGTAAAACCATTGCCAATATTGAGTCTGGTAATCCGATGGGAGTGTATAAAGACGAAGGGCAGCTCTCTATGTTTTATCGCATTGCGGTTAACAACCTCACCGTCTCCTTGTATGTCTTTCTTTTCGGGTTGTTTGCATCATACGGCGCTCTGGTTTTAATGGTACGAAACGGCGTTATGCTGGGTGTTTTTATGTACTTTTTTTATTCCAGACAGTTAAGCACAGAGTTTAATTTCACGGTATGGATGCATGGTACCATTGAAATATTAACGTTGGTGGTAGAAACAGTGGCAGGCATGTTACTCGGAAGAGGATTGATTTATCCCGGTACGATGAGTCGCGCAAAGGCTTTCAGTGTATGGGGCCGAAGAGGGGCAATGGTTTTTTTATCAACCGTTCCATTCATCATCACAGCCGCCTTTATTGAGTCTTTTCTTACCAGGCACACCGAGTTACCAAATGTCATAAGGGGTTTACTAATTCTACTATCATTGGTACTGATGGTTTTTTACTTTGTATGGTTGCCCTATAAGCGCTATAAAAACAGCAGTGATACCGAGTTAGGTATACCAGAATTGAAACCCGAAACCAGCATTGATTTTAAGGCAGGAGTGATTTACAACTCAGGCGCCATATTTCTTAAATCTATTCAGGTTGTTAGTCGGTATTTTTCTCAGATGATAAGATTTTCTGCAATTATTGCATTTATCTATATCGCTTTACTTTACAACAGTAATAAGACCTATGTATTGAGAGAATTTAGTTTGCTTAATCTCGATTTTACTGATTTAATGATCAAGTTAGTAGCCTTTCGGTTCAACTTGTTTAGTCAGTTGTACAACAACCTTGGCGTTTTGTTCAATCCTAATCAATCCATTACATATTTCATTTTTTCTTCTTTGTGGATTGGCAGTATTACCATTGCTGGTATATTCTATGTAAAAAGAAGCATGGACCTTGAGAGCATTAGTAAGAGTCACATAATGGTTTATAGTTTTTTGTTTTCTTTCTGCATTAATTCATTTTTGTTTTTTGATGAGTTTTTACTGAGAGCATTGTATGTTTTAATGACCGTTCCCTTTTTGGTGATATTATCCAATGAAGTGTTCAAAATCAGAAGGGGCAATGTACTTGGCAATATTGCGGCATATATAAGTAATGGTTATGGCAGGATGTTAGGCATGTCAGCCATGTTTATGCTGATGAACTTTTTTGCCATGTTATTTTTGATTACCCCGTTTTATTATTTGTTGATTTATGTCCTTGAAATGAACGTCACTTTAAGTCAGTCTGACTACCAGTTCTATGTCACCATGATTGTCATGTTCAGTATGTGTTTTCTGATAACGTTTGGCAGTATTTTTCTGGTCATTCAGTCTGTATTTCTAACACATACCATCAGAGAGGTGGCGGATGCCAGCGGATTGCGCGAGAAGATTGCTGATATAGGAAAAGCTAAAAAAGCTTATGGCATTGAAACTGAATAACTATATCGCGATAGTACTATTTCTGCCTTTGTTTTTAGGGGCACAGGTAGAGAAAGATACTGTTAGTGAAGGTCTTAATCAGAAAGAATTTGTTTACAGCGATAGCGATCAGGTATGGCAAAATAACAAACGTTTATCTCCCGGACTTAATAAAAGCGATTGGGAGATGCTTAGGAAAGGACTTGATTATTCAGAGGACAGTTTCAAGAAGATAGAAAAGAAAGACAAAGACAGCAAAAGAACGGCATCTGTAGTTAACCAGGATTTAGGTCGTCTAAAGTATGTCTGGTTGATATTGGTGGTCGGAATTTTTATTGTTGTATTGGTATTTTTATGGCCATATTTTAAGACCCTTAATAAGAACGGAAAATTAAGTCTGGTTATAGAAGATGAACAGCCAGAAGAAGCGGCATTGCGAGCAGCCAATTTGAAGCAGGCATTAGATGAGGCATTGAAAAGAGGCGATTACCGACAGGCTTTCCGGATCCGTTATCTGGAAGTATTGCAACAGATGGTACTAAACAATATCATTGATTATCGCAAAGAGCGAACGAATATGGAGTATCTCAGACAGATAAAAGATCCATCGGTTCATCAGCTCTTCAAAGCGTTAACCTTGTCTTTTGAGGAAGTCTGGTATGGTGAAATGACCGCTGATCAGGCGGCGTTTAACAGGATGTCGGAGGTATTTACAAGTATTATGAGGGCCATAGAAAAACGATGAAAAGAGAAGTTGTTTTCATATCGTTAATTGCGTTTTGTGTGGCTGGTATATTATGGCTGGTGTACTCGTCGGGGGGCGATAAAAGTAGACGTTATGAGTGGTGGAAGACTTACGAAGACAGCAGAAAGCAGCCTTATGATTTTGGTGTTTTTAAGGGAATGCTCAAAGGGAAAAGTCGGGCGTTTATAGAGATAGACAAAAATGTATTTCACACATTAGAAAAAGAACAAGATGCAAGTGCCTATGTATTTATTGGTCGCAGTCTGTATCTTAACAAAGAAGAAATAGACACATTATTAAATTTTGCTAAAAGAGGAAAACAACTCGTAATAATTGCCGAAGCTTTACCTGATACTTTGCTCGAGGCATTATGCGGTAGTGATAAGGCGCTAAGTATAGGACAGATGGATGAGTCGTCGGTAGGCTATAAATCACTCAACAATCATTCAGAATTTGATAGCTTTACATGTTACAATTACAGCAGAGGCAAGAAGACAGATCAATTAACCGACTGGCATTTCTTGCGGGAGGCAGAGAAGCCGTATTTTTATTTTGGAGCATGGCAGAACAAACATTATCTGAAACTGGCTACAATCAATGCTAAACTCTGTGCTGCCAGGTTTAAATTTGGCGAAGGCAGTGTGTTAGTGCATACTGTGCCGATGTTGCTAAGCAATCAGTTGATGCTCTCGGACACTGGCTATTTGATGGCATCTGAGTTGCTGAGTGAGGTTGATTTAAGTCACGTTCTTTATGACGTCTACTCAAGGGAGTTTAAGCAAGACGCCGCCCATTTCAGGCAAAATACCGATTCGCCATTAAGTTATATTTTAAAGCAAAAAGCCTTCAGGTGGGCCTGGTATATTTTTCTGGGTTCCGTCCTTTTGTTTTTTGTGTTCAGGGTAAAAAGGGTGCAGCGGATTATACCAGTGCTAGAGAAGAAGAGCAATTCGACATTAAGTTTTATAGACACCTTAAGTGGCTTGTTTTATAACACCGCCAATCACCGGCAGATGGCCAACAAAAAGATGCAATTGTTTTTGTTCTTTATACGCAATACACTAGGTGTAACAACCCATGAGATTAACGAGAGAACCATACAGCTTATAAGCCTTAAGTCGAAGGTAACGGAGGACAAAGTTTCAGCCATTTTTGGGTATTACAAAAAATTATCAGAGGCAAGTATCAGTGCAGAACAGTTAATGGAACTAAACAACAGAATCAGTCAGTTTTATCAGATTTATCACAGCAAAAAAAACCAGTAATATGAACGATAATAATAACGAACAGAATTTAAACTTGCAGCCATCAGAGCTGGCGTCAATTCACGGTCATGTAGAGGCCATTCGACAAGAGTTGCATAAAGTCATCGTTGGTCAGGACGAGATGATTAATTTACTTTTAGCAGGCTTGTTTACCGGGGGCCATGTATTGATAGAGGGTGTTCCGGGGATTGCTAAAACCATGACAGTAAATTTGCTGGCCAAGGCATTAAACCTCAATTTTAAGCGCATACAGTTTACACCTGATTTGATGCCAGCGGATGTGACGGGTACTAATATTTTCAATATGAAGAGTGGTGAGTTTGAATTCAGGCACGGACCGATTTTCGCCAATTTTGTATTGATAGATGAGATTAACCGATCGCCAGCAAAGACACAGTCTGCCTTATTTGAGGTGATGGAAGAACATCAGATTACGGTAGATGGTTATACCCATCAAATGCCTGCACCATTTATGGTTATGGCCACTCAAAATCCGATAGAGCAGGAAGGCACTTACAAATTGCCTGAAGCGCAGCAAGACCGTTTTTTATTCAGAATAAAAATCACTTATCCAAGTTTGAGTGAAGAGCTGGAAATATTAAAGCGATTCGAAGGCGATTTCAGTCAGAGTGCCATTCAAACTGTGGTACCGGTTATGAGTATTCATGATATTGCACTGTGTAAATCGATTGTTCAGAAAGTGCATATTAAAGAGGAGTTGTTAATGTATATAGCGGCCATTATCGACCACACCAGACATACAGGCGATCTGTTCCTCGGAGCATCACCCAGAGCCAGTCTGGCCATTGTTAAGACCTCTAAGGCATTAGCTGCTATGCAAGGCAGAGCTTTTGTAACGCCTGACGATATACAACAAGCAGCGTTTCCGGTATTAAATCACAGGATAGTATTATCACCAGACAAAGAAATGGAAGGTTTCGATGTCGGCGATATATTGAGTGATATTTTTAAAAAGATAGAAGTACCAAGATAAGATGGAACCCTTGCGCAATATCTATTTAAGTGCCAGATTTTTTAAGATCTGTGGCGGCATCATTTTATGGTTTTGCGTAGCATTTTTTGTGCCTTTTATATTTGTAACAGGCACTATACTTTTGGCAACATTTATAGTACTGGCGATTGCCGATTTCATCTTTTTATTTTCTTCCCGCGATCTGCTAACTGCTATGCGGTACACAGGTGGAATGTGGTCGATGGGCGATCCAAATCCGGTTGAAATCAGGATTAGCAATTTAAGTAAACGCCAATGGAAACTAGAGGTAATAGACGAATTGCCATTTGAGTTTCAGATACGCAATTTTTCCAGAAGTTTAGTTTTAAAGCCATTGGAGAAACATACACTGCATTATAAACTTACGCCTTTAAGCAGGGGCTTATATGAGTATGGCGATTTGCACTTGATGGTAAGCAGTAGGCTCAATCTGGTAAGTCGCCGGCAAACCATAAAAGCTACTCAGAGTGTCAAGGTATATCCAAGTTTCATACAGATGAAGCAATATGAGTTGTATTCGGTATCCAAGATTGCCAGACTTCACGGGATAAAGAAGATGCGCCGGATAGGCTTGAGTTACGAATTTGAGCAGATCAAATCGTATGTCACGGGTGATGATATCCGACAGATTAACTGGAAAGCCACCGGCAGACATCAGCAGTTAATGACCAATCAGTTTGAGGATGAGAAGTCGCAGCCCATTTACAGCATTATTGACAAGAGTCGTGTTATGCTAATGCCATTTAATGGTATGAGTTTAATGGATTATGCTATTAACACCAGTTTAAGCATCAGTAATATAGCTTTGCGCAAGCACGACAAGGCAGGCTTATTAACCTTTTCAGACAAGATAGGTTCGGTGATAAAGGCAGATCGCAAGCATGGGCAATTGAGAGACATTACAGAAGCCTTATACAATCAAAAGGAACGCAATTTAGAGGCCAATTACGAGTTGTTATATCAGTCTGTAAAGCGCATGATCAGCACAAGAAGTTTGATATTTTTATACAGTAATTTTGAGAGCATTTATGGATTAAGGCGAGTATTGCCCGTCTTGCAGAAAATCAATCAGCAACATTTATTGATAGTTGTATTTTTCGAGAACATAGAACTGGATACTATTACACAGCAAAAGGCCAGAGATTTGAAAGGCGTATACACCACGATACTCGCGGAGCAGGCAGTCAATGATAAATTTGCAATTGCGCACGAGCTTCAATCAGCCGGTATTCAGACCCTATTAAGCAGGCCCGAGCAACTGTCTATTACCACTATAAATAAGTACCTCGAAATTAAGTCGCGTGGCCTCTTATAGTGGGTCATGACTTGTATATTAAATTAGACAATTTATTAAGTAAATCTAAAGATGTATGTGTCAAATACTGATCAGGTAGTGTAAATTGAGGATGTAACAATATCTAAAATCAATCAAGCATATTTTTAAGATCGAGTACTTGTATCAGCAGATATTTGGGTAGCTAAGGTGCTCATTCTAAAAAGAGCAGCTAAGAGGAGGAATTGGCAATTATTTTAACAAAACCTGAGCTGAATAAATGCTCAAATTGAGTAAAAAAACTTGTAAATTGCTGTTTTCGAGAACATTTTTGTTTAATGTTCCTATTATTAACATATTGTAAACAATTTAAAAATCAACGATTTGAGTTTTATTTGATTAAGTTTTAGGACTTTTTAGTAAAAAACTTACACTATTTAGTATTAAATACTTAAAATTTTCTTCATCTTTGCGAACGGAAAAAATGCTAAAAATCACGCCGGGATATAAAAATTTTGTTCAATTGTTCGCCAAACGACAGACAGACATGTCTGCTCAGATTGGCGGTTCAGCGGACAACTTTTTTGTGCAAGACATGCCATCCTTTAACGGCAGGATCGCTCATTTTTTCCAGGCAAGAGCCGTGAACAGAAACAACACAAATACGCATAATTATGAAACCAACATCCACAACACTTACTTACCAGGACAAACAGTCTGAGCGCAAAAACATCAGCATCGTTCGTCAAATCAACTTCATCATCGTTCATTTCCTGAATCACGCTTAAAGCGGGTCCTCTTAGCAGACACCGTTAACCGAGTTACGTAATGTTTAATGAGAAATTAAAAAAGCAGATCATTGAGGTATGGAACAGCTATGTTTCAACCGTAAGGACTGAAAAAGATGAGGAGGGCAATCCAATCAATAATATTGATGACAGCAGGCTATACGCCATAGAGGTCGTCAAGATTATTATTAGTAATTTTCTCAAAGGCGATTTCAACGTACAGGAGTTTAAGAATGCTTTAGACAGTTACAACAAGCATAACAATTTATGGGGTTTTTCTGCCAAGTTTGGTCAATTGTACTTCAACCAGTTAATTAAGGCTAATGAGGGCAATTTAGAGAAATTGAATCTTATGTTAAAGGATCTGATTACAGAGCCTAAGAACTTAAGAGATGCTTTATCAAAAATAGATACTTTAGAGAAGTATACTTTAAGTATTTATTCTAAATCAAAAGACAAGCACAACGCACCATATCCTGGCGCGGTGGGGTATTTTCTATCCTATTTCTGGCAGATGTATAATCACCAGAAGTGGCCGATACTTTATAACACATTGTTAAGTTCGTTCAAAGAGCTTGGCGTTTGGGAAGATTTCAAAACCCAGAAAGAAACTTACGAGAACTATTACAGGGTTTATAACGAAATTAAGGACACTGTAGAGGATACGTCAACTAAAATTATTACTTTCTGGGAGATAGAGCACGCTTTTTGGAACTATAAAAGTAAACCAGTTAGTGAGCCGTATCTGGCACCAAAGAACGAGCAGCAGCAGGTACCTAAAGCACAGACGGGTGCAGAGGCAGCGCCAGTTGCCGAGGAGGTAGTAAGACAGCCTGTTTCAGAATTGATAGATATACGCGACTATGTCATTCCGAAGTTAAGTCGTTTCCTGGACAACCAGGTTCCGGCAGAGCGCAGCAGTGATGGGGCCCAAGATTTCGGACAGTTGGTAACAGAGGCATTTGCTCAGCTTGATTTTAAAGTTGAGTTATCCGAAGTGAGATCTACTTATGGTCCGTATGCCGTATTAAAATTCAGAGAAGAGAACATTGCCTTTTTAATAGACGCCACTGAAAATTCGGCCACCTATTTTGAGAAAGACAGACGCATGGTGAAATCGTATGTCGGCGATTTTTGTAACGATTTAAAGAAAGAGGGTTATAAGAAGATAGGGTATTTTGTTGTGAGCAATCAATTTGCGGGACAGCATCAGGATTTTGTTTCTTATATCCAGTGGAATACCGACATTAAGAAGATGACATTAATAAGCGCAGAAGCCTTGTTGTATCTGCTGGCTTATAAGATCAAGCACAGAGTAGCATTACCGGATTTAATGGAAAAAATTTCCGGATTTCCGATGCATTTAAGTGCACATAACATAGCATTAGAGTTAGAAAATTAAGGATACAGTAATTGGTAATTGACGCCACGCAGCAATGTGTGGCGTTTTTTTTTATTTAAAAATTGCAGCGTAATGTTTTTTCGGATTGTCTATTAATTAAAGACCAGAATTTATTTGGTCAGACAATGTAACAAAGTGAGGCAGTATCATACTGTCGCAGAATTATTCAAGTTTTTTCAATTATGAGGTATTTAGCATTTGGCATCGCAAGCAAGTTAAGGCACACATCAAAAAAAGGTTTACTGGTATGGTTTTGTTTAATAGCATTGCTATTGAGTTCGTGTGAAAAGGAAGTAATTGCAGCAGCAGACATAAGACCTCAGAAGAGCATAAGTGCGGTTAGTTTACCCGTTCAAAAAACCAAGAAGAAGCAAGTTCAGGCCCACAGGCGCAAGATAGAGCAGAAAGACAGCATCAGAGCGATACAAGACAGCATCGACTTAAACCGTTCGCGCATGGTATTTACTTTTGTGAGTTATGGGGGGTGAGGAAGATTTAAAGAGACACCAAACTAAATTTATAGTTAAATAATTGTAAGTTTCTGAAAATGTTGTATATTTGCAGTCCAAAAAATCGCGGGGTGGAGCAGTGGTAGCTCGTTGGGCTCATAACCCAAAGGTCGCAGGTTCGAGTCCTGTCCCCGCAACTAA
>JAIXYV010000061.1 GCA_027490055.1 Bacteroidota bacterium
AAATGCCATTTTTTAAATTTTCAATTTTTTTCTGGTCAATGTCAATACAGATAACATTTAAACCTACTTCGGCAAAGCATGTGCCTGTTACCAGACCAACATAACCGGTGCCTACAACTGCGATTTTCATTTTTGTTTTACTATAGCTTTTGTGGTGAATGTAATAAATTCTAAGTGTGCTTTGCTCATCTCAGCGCCCATTGACCAACTTGGAAGAGTTTGACAAAGGGCTTCTGCAACAGGCAAACTAACGGGTACAAAGTACGCTAATTCTGAAGAAAAAAGCGAAACAGTAGCGCCGTTGTCAAAAGATGAGGTACTTAACACCTTGCGATTAGCCATACTTACTTCTTCTCTAATCCTTTGATTATGAGAGAAGAGATTGTTCATTTGTAAGGTTTTTACGCTGGTGTCGGTTTTCACGGCCCGCAAAGATAATTCGTATTCCCCAAATGCGTTGCATGAAAGTCCATTTTTATACGCTAAGTCGTATTATTAAATAGTTAAAAACGGCCATCTGACTTATATTAAAATTGATTTTGGTGATACTGGTGAATCTTTGCATTGCCTATATTTGCAGTGATGTGGGAACTGGAAACACATATCGGCAAACTCGACTACCTGCTTGGGGTTAACTATATCTACATCCCTGATTCAATGGTTGAAACGCTGGGAGGTTTGAAATGCGGACGTCTGGTATGCACAGTGAACCATTCTGTGAACTTCCAATGCGGACTGGTATCTCTGGGCGATGGCGCTGCCTACATCACTCTTAATAAAGCCCGCATGAAGCAATTACAACTTCAAACTGGCGACCAGGTGCATGTGCAACTGACTAAAGACAATAGCGAATATGGCATTGATATGTGCGACGAACTTAAAGAGTTATTGCATCAGGATTTGGAAGGCAAAGATCGTTTTGACAAACTGACTCCAGGAATGCAACGCTACATCATCTATTATGTTGCACAAGTAAAATCACCTGCACTGCGCCTAGACAGAGCCATTCTTCTTATAGGAAATCTCAAACAACTTACGGAAGGCAAAGAAACCTTCAGAGCCATACTGGGCAAAGAGTAATACATGAGCAGATTTGTCGCCATAGATTTTGAAACAGCCTCCTACAGTAGCTTCAGCGCTTGTGCCGTCGCTATTGTTACTATGGAAAATCATATTGTGACGGACAGATACTATACCCTCATTCAACCACCCAATAATTACTACATAGAAAAATTCTGCGAGCTGCATGGCATCTACCCTAAAGATACATTAAACGCGCCTAACTTCTACGACATCGCCAGCGACATCATCAACCGCTTACAAGACGAAGTTGTGGTGGCACATAACGAAGGCTTTGACAGACAAGTTCTGAAAGCGGCCTTAGCCTACTACGACTTAAGTGCTTCACCCTTGCGATTAGACAAAAAATGGGAATGCACTGTTAAAATATACCGAAAGAAAGGCTTTAAAAAAGCCAATCTTAAAGCGTGCTGCGAACAACTCGATATACCACTCAACCACCACAATGCGCTCTCTGATGCAGAAGCCTGCGCAACTCTCTATGACAGGCATCTCAGAAATTTTTAGGCTTTGTGACCATTATCACTTAAAATCTTTATTTTTGATCATAATTTTGTACCATTAAAATTAACAAAACCACTCCAATGAAAGTAGAACAGATTTATACCGGATGTATTGCTCACGCAGCATACTATATTGAGAACAATGGCGAAGCTGCCATCTTCGATCCACTGAGAGAAGTACAACCGTACATCGATCGTGCCATCAAAGACAATGCTAAAATTAAATACGTTTTTGAAACGCACTTCCATGCAGATTTCGTTTCTGGTCATGTCGACCTGTCTAAAAAGACCGGTGCGCAGATCGTATACGGACCAACAGCAAAACCAGGATACGAAGCCATAGTGGCCGAGGATAATCAGGTGTTTAAAATTGGCAACTACAGTATCAAAGTCATCCATACCCCTGGCCATACCATGGAAAGTACCTGCTACCTACTCAGCGACGAAAATGGCAAAGAACATGGCATTATCACTGGTGATACACTATTTATCGGCGATGTTGGAAGACCCGACCTGGCTCAGAAATTAGTGTCCGATTTAACCCAGGAAAAATTAGCATCTACGCTTTTTGATTCATTGAGAAATAAACTAATGCCGCTTAGCGACGACTTAATTGTATACCCTAATCACGGAGCAGGTTCTGCTTGTGGCAAAAACATGAGCAAAGAAACCACTGATACCCTTGGTCATCAGAAAATGGTTAACTATGCTTTGAGAGCTGACATGACAAGAGAAGAGTTCATAACTGAACTGTTGGATGGCTTAAACGCTCCCCCAGCTTACTTCCCTAAAAATGTGATGATGAACATTAACGGTCCGGATGGCATTGACTCGATCATGGAAAGAGGCTTTAAATCTCTTACACCTGATGAATTCGAAGCTGTTGCCAACGAAACCGAAGCTTTAATGCTTGATACCAGAGATGCAGAAACTTTCAGACAAGGCTTTATTCCTAACTCTATCAATATTGGTATAGATGGCAATTTTGCTCCTTGGGTTGGCGCTTTGATTCCAGACATTAAACAGGAAGTCCTTTTGATATGCGATGAAGGTCGCGAACAAGAAGTGATTACCCGCATGGCCAGAGTTGGCTACGATTTCGCCATTGGTTTCTTACAAGGTGGTTTCAAAGCCTGGAAAGAAGCAGGTAAAGAAGTTGATACAGTTGATAGAATAACTGCTACAGATTTAGAAGGTAGCTATAGCGCTGATACTATCATTATTGATGTGCGCAACAAAGGCGAATACAATGCCGAGCACCTCGAAAATGCCATCAATATACCACTGGATTATATCAATGATCATCTGGCAGAATTCCCAAAAGATAAGACTTTTACCATTCATTGCGCCGGTGGATACCGCAGTATGATTGCCGCATCGATTCTTAAATCGAGAGGATGGGATAATTTTAAAGAAGTAGCTGGTGGATTTAATGCCATTTCGAAAACAAGTTTACCAAAAACAAATTTCGTTTGCGCCTCTAAAAAATAAGGATTAATCAATATGAAAAAATCAACAGTGCTAACACTAACAGGTGTTGCAGCAGGAGGAATATTGGGTTTCCTGTATTGGAAATTTGTAGGGTGTGCTTCCGGCGCATGCGCCATCACCTCCAAACCACTTAACTCCAGTTTATATGGCATGTTGATGGGCGGCTTATTGTTCAGCAATTTCAACTCAACTAAAAAAATAAAAAATGACAGCACTAACTAAAGAAACAATTCTGATAGCCAACCTTAAATGCAGTGGCTGCGCTAATACCATCAAACGCAACATCAGTGAACTTCCGGGCATCAAAACCGTTGAAGTTGATCCCGATACTGATGCTGTTATTGTCGAGTATGACGATACACTTCAAAGAGACACTATCACTAAAAAACTTAGCTCATTAGGCTACCCTGAAGCAACAGAAGACAACGGTTTGCTTTTGCAGTTAAAGAGCTACGCCAGTTGTATGATTGGCAGATTACATAACGACAAATAATATCAAACAATGAACATAGAAAAAATGATCAACGAAGACGCAGCTACAATTGTAGATGTAAGAACTGTCGCCGAATTTATGGGTGGACATATTGCAGGTTCAGTAAACATCCCACTGGGTGAGTTAGCAGAAAGAACCGATGAAATTAAATCGCTACAAGGACCAATCGTTCTGTGCTGTGCATCTGGCATGAGAAGCGGACAAGCACAACGTTTCCTATCACAGTTGGGCATCGAATGCTACAACGGTGGCGGCTGGATGGATGTTAACTATTTAAAAGGTAAAATGGCTTAATCATGTTAGCAGCACTTAAAAAATTATTCGGACTCGCCCCGGCAGTTAACTACGCCGATCTGATGAAAAATGGTGGCGTGATCATCGATGTTAGAACCAAAGGCGAATTTGCTGGTGGCCATATCAAAGGCTCAGTCAATATTCCACTGGATCAGCTCAGCAGCAATCTTGCTAAATACAAAGATTTAAATCAGCCTATCATCACATGCTGCGCCTCTGGAATGAGAAGCGCTTCAGGTAAAAACATTCTGAAATCTAAAGGCTATAACAATGTCCACAATGGTGGTTCTTGGATGAGTCTTAGAAACAAGATATAATGTGGCAATACAATTAGTATGTGGACCAATTTAAAATCCATTCTATTTTCAGGCTGGAACCTCAACAGAGGTCTCCGCCTGATCATAGGTATTGCCATACTGTTTCAATATTTTGAACAAAAAGATATTTTTATCGCCATGATCAGTGGCACGCTGATTTTGCAAGCAGTTTTTAATGTTGGCTGCTGCGGCTCTAGTAACTGTGCCGTAGAACCCCGACGAACAAAATCACAAACGATAGAAGACACCACTTTTGAAGAAATAAAATAATATGTCAAACGAGAAATTTAAAGAAATCATCAACAGCGAAATACCAGTGCTGGTCGACTTTTCGGCCGAATGGTGCGGACCCTGCAAAATGATGAAACCCATTTTAAACGATCTAAAAAGTCAGATGGGCGAAAGGGTAAGAATCATTAAAATTGATGTCGACCAAAACCCAGCCATTGCCTCAGCCTACGCGATTCAAGGTGTGCCAACCCTAATGGTATTTAAACAAGGTAAAATGGAATGGCGTCAGAGCGGTGTTCTAAGCGCCAGCGAGCTTTCTAAAATCATTGCCCGCTATGAATAAGTTAAGGCTGAAAAGTGCCACATAATGTGACGCAGCCTTAACCCTAATACAATCATTAGAATTAAAAGGAATGAATCATTTTAACTATTTATTCTTTACAAAGATCGTATAGAATTCTGATGTCCTCGAGTTCGCTATCCGATTTATCTGAATTCAATAATTCTGAAGCCGGATACAATTTCAACTGATGATTTTCGCGGCGCATAATTAAAGGGTTTACATCTACCCTGAACTGTATTTCACCAGAACTATCTTTCCCTATTGAAATTTTTAACCAGGCGCACAAATGGCACCAGGTGTAAATATCGTAGGCAATAAAATCGGCCAGACTATAAATAGCAAATCCTGTTTTTTGCTTACCCGTACCAGCCTCTTTATATTGGTAATAGCGCCATGGCTGCAGATTATGAGGATGCCCTCCTGCTATAACATCAATACCACAGCGTTCGAAGAGCTGAGCCACTAGATCAATAGAGCGCATCGAAGGATAAACCTGATACGCATTTCCGAAATGAAGCGAACATATAATAAACTCGGCACCAGCAGCTCTGCAAGCTTTCACATCTGCTTCTATTCTGCCGGTAGGACAGTGACTGAGATTTAAAGGCAGATAGTTAACCTTCCAGGGCTTGTCTTCAGGCGGCAATAGTTGATTTAAAGAAAACGTATAAGCCACAAATCCTATTTTGATACCATTCACTTCTCTAATCACATAATCGGGATCTGATTGCTGGTGTTTGGCCCCAACTGCCGATATCGATTGCTGCTGCAGGTACCACAATGTAGCATCCAGGCCAGACTCACCCATATCCATGCTGTGGTTATTGGCGACACTTAATACATCATATCCCTTGTAGCGACCAGCGCCATTGAAGATAGAAAAGGTCGTCTCATCCGTATTGAAATGCATATCACTCAACATCACTTCAGGCACAAAACTACTTTTCTGAGACACATCCAAAGGTGTTTCGAGATTGGCAAACACAAGATCAGAACCAAAGAAATCAGAACCTACAGAATCCCACAAATACTTAGTGCTTGAAGGCTTTATCATTTCATAGGGCATCAGATCTCCGCCAATTGAAATGGTGCAAGCAGTTTCAAATTCAGGAGAATGTGATGGTCGTTTCGAAAAATGGTCAACTATATTGTCTACTATCGGAAGTTCAGGAGACTTGTAATAGTATTTATAAGCGAAATACAGGATGTCTTTAAACCTGTAAGTTCTTGGATTCTCTTCAAACTCAAGGGCGCGCTCCCATCGCTTACCATAAATAAGATGCACAGGCCAAAGCAGGCATTTCAATACCAGACACAGCATCTTGCCTTTAACCGTATATGGTCTGACAATTTTCAATGTCTCAAATTTAGATACCTAATAATAATCTTCCAAGAGAAAAATACACCCCTAGTCCGATAACATCATTGATTGTAGTGATAAACGGACCAGTAGCAAGCGCAGGATCTATTTTAAAACGCTCAAGAATAAGCGGTGTTATGGTTCCAAGTAGTGAAGCAAAAACAATCACTGTAATAAGCGCTATACTCACCACCATGCTGAGGTTATAACCATGACCGATAATGAGATTAAACATCAGCAAAAGTGCTGAACAGACTAATCCGTTAATCATAGCCACTGTAAACTCCTTACCGAGTTTGGGCAAGATGTTTTTACTTTTTAAAGTGTTATTGGCGAGACCTTGAACGATAATTGCTGACGACTGCACACCGGCATTGCCTCCCATAGCCGCGACAACAGGCATAAAGAACGCCATTTTAGGCAGATTTGAAATGTCTCCTTCAAAATTAGACACCAGCATAGAACTACCTAAGCCACCAATCAGACCTACCATCAACCAGGGCAAACGTGCTCTCGACAAAATCAGTACCTTGTCTTCACTTTCTACGCTTTCACTCAAACCCGCTTGTAACTGGAAATCCTTATCAGCTTCCTCTTTGATAAAATCAACCACGTCATCGATGGTGATTCTGCCAATCAAGCGGTTCATGCTATCAACAACAGGAATAGTGATCAAATCGTATTTCGTCATTAATCGCGCTACCTCTTCGCCTGTCGCATAGGCATTTACAGCTATGTATTCAGTTTTGGTAATTTCAATCACCGAAGTGTGTGCCTTAGCCAAAACGATGTCCTTTAAAGACACAACACCTTTCAGAATGTTGCGCTCATCCACCACATAAACAGCATGCACAGAATCTACCTCTTCAGCCTGTGTTCTTATTTCTTCGATACACTGACTAACGGTCCAGTTGTGTTTTACCTGAACCAACTCCTTTGCCATCAGACCACCAGCAATATCGTCATCATAATGCAGCATTGCTGCCAGATTTTTGGCATACTCCTGATCATAAATAAAAGCAAGAACTTGCTCGGCTTTACGGGTTGGTAAAATATTAAGAATATCTACAGAGTCATCCGAATCCAGATAAGAAACCACATCATCTGCTATTTCTTTTGGCTCGTAGCCTTTGAATAAGCGCTCTTGTAATTCGGGATCCAGCGAACGGATTACCTCAACAGCCTTTTGTTTTTCAATAACCTTGATGAGAAATTTGGCATCATCTAACTCAATATCCCAGAAAATTTCGGCAATATCCTCAGGGCGATAGTTCTCCAGTTCAGTGACCAGACCCTCACTGTCCTGCCCTTCTAGAAAAGGACGCAATTTCAAAAGGAGTTCTTTCTCTGAAACCTGGGTGCTCATCGGTTATTTTCAATGTACGAAGTTAATGAAATAAAGTCTTCAACACTAAGTTGTTCGGCACGCAATTTAGCAAATTCGTGTGTATCTTTCAGATTAAATTTATGTAAAGCGTTTCTAAGCGTTTTCCGTCTCTGGTTAAATCCTGTCTTTACAACATCAAAAAAGAGGGTTTTAGAGCAAGGCAGAACAAAACCTTCTTTTCTGACACATTTTATCACCCCTGACTTTACCTTGGGTGGCGGGTTAAACACATGTGGTTCAATGGTAAACTGATAAGAAGTCGTGTAAAAGGCATTCAGCAAAACACTAAGTATGCCATAGGTCTTAGACCCTTTCCCAGCCACCAGTCGCTCTGCCACCTCTTTCTGAAACATGCCACCGAATCCAATAACAGACTCAACATGCTCCAACACTTTAAAAACAATCTGAGAACTAATGTTATAAGGGTAATTGCCGATAACAATCATATCCTTCTCGCCGAATAAATATTCTGTATTCTTGTTAAGAATATCGCCTTCCTCCAGTTTCAATCCCTTTGGCACGAAATGCTCTTTGAGGTATACTACCGATTCGGAGTCGATTTCCAAGGCCGTAACATTCGAATAATTGGCCAGTAAGAACTGTGTAAGCACTCCAGTGCCCGGACCAATTTCAAGAACTGGCACATCTTTATAGTCGTCTTTATAAAGCAGGGCGACCTTCTCGGCAATACTTTCGTCTTTCAGAAAATGCTGCCCCAGATGTTTCTTAGGTTTTACAAAGTGATTCACAATTAGGTTTCAAAACTACTACCTTTTTTGGAATAACAGTTCCTGATCAGAGAAATATTAAATAATTGGTACAGTTTTTGAAACTCGTAAATAAATAACAAGTGTCACATGAAAAAAATATTACTAAGCACCTTAACCTGTCTGGCCATTCTGAGCGCTAATGCACAGGGAGACCCAAACCTGGCGCCAGGACAGATGCCACCATCGGCACCTGCTGTTTCACAAAATCCTGAGTTTGTCCAGTTCAAAGAATTGTCATACGATTTTGGCAATATCAAACAAGGCACACCAGTTTCCCATATATTCGAATTCAAAAACGTAGGCACCAAAGACATTACTCTGGTAAATGTAGCTGCATCATGCGGTTGCACAACGCCTAACTGGAAAGGTGGCATATACAATCCACAAGCTACGGCGCAGATTACTGCTACTTACAATGCCGCCAGCGAGGGTTTCTTTAATAAAGTTATTACTGTAACCACTTCAGAAGGTGTTAACATTCTTACCATCACCGGTAATGTAATGAGCGCTGCTGCTTACGATGAATGGAAAATCAAAAAAGACGCAGAAGACGCTGCAAAAGCAAAAGCCGAAGAAGCCAATAAAAAAGGCAAAAAAGGAACCGCTAAAAAAGATGCAGCAAAAGCTAAAGTGAAAAACAAAAAATCAGAAGTTAAAAAAGCTACTGAAGGAACAGAATCAAAATCTTAATATAACCATCATAACATAACAACAGTCATGAAAAAGCTAGCCATTTTAAGCGTATCAGCCATTCTCTTCATAGGATTGGCCGCTTTCCAACAACCAAAACCTAAAAAACCAACTAAAGCAGGTGCTAAAAAAGAAGTTAAAGCTGCAAAAGTTACTTTATCTGATAAAGCCTACGATGTAAAATTTGACAAAACCTTCCACGATTTTGGCAAAGCAGCTGAAGGCGAACAGGTAGAAACCATTTTCGTTATTACCAATGTAGGTAAAGAACCAGTATTGATCAAATCTCACGAAGTTCAATGCGGTTGCACTACACCTTCTTACTCAATGGAACCTATCATGCCAGGCAAAAGCACTAACATTAAAGTTGGCTTTAACACCAATGGCAAAATGGGCATGAACGACAAAACCGTTAAAATCACCACTAATGGCGGTGTTCACGAATTAAAATTCAAATGTGAAGTTACGCCAAAAGCGGCAGTTGATCCGATTGAACCAGGCAATCCTGTTAAAATCAAAACGAACTAATAATTTTCTATAGCGATAACGAAAAGCGTTGATGGTTCATCCATCAACGCTTTTTTAATGATATCATGAAACTCAAAGTACTTTATAGCATTATCGGACTAATTTTACTGTCTTTTACCAGTAAACCAGAAATTGTATGGAGTACTATGAGCACCGACTTCGGCATCGTCACTCAGGGAGAAAAACTTAATGGCAACTTCAAATACTACAACCACTCAAATACTGGTTTTGTTATAGAAAACATACAGGTATCTTGTGGCTGTCTGGTAGCCGAATGGAACAAAGACACCCTTGCTCCCGGCGATTCGGCAAGCTTAAGCGTCATATTTGACACCCAAGGCAAAACAAAACTGCACACAAAAACTATTGCCGTATATTCCTCCCATGGTCTGTACGAATTAACTTTAAAAGCAGATATCCGAAAAGACTAATATTTCGGCACGGTATTTGTTTAAATTTCAGAGTTATTAAACAACATCTATCATGATTTCAGTATTTACTTATCTTTTTGCTATTATGACTGCTCTGCCATCGAACAACAACACGAAGGTGATTGCAGAAGACCCTAAAGAAATTGAATGGAAAAAAACCACTCACGATTTCGGTGAGATCATTCAAGGCACCAAAGCTAAATACACCTTTACTTTTATCAATAAAGGCACTGCCCCTATTATAATAAACAATGCTACTGCATCATGCGGTTGTACTGTACCAAACTTCAGCAAAGAACCTGTCGCTCCCGGCGCTCAAGGCTCTGTAACTGTTGTTTTCGACTCATCAGGAAAAAATGGCAACTTCTCTAAAAACATCACCGTTCTTACAAGCGTTGGTCAGTCTACACTTTTCATCAAAGGAAACGTGAAACTGGAAGTAGAGAAACCAAAATCTCCTGTTCAAATTGGCGATTAAGCGATACTGCAATTATTCATATTTAAGTTAAAAAACCTTACAGCACTTGTAAGGTTTTTTTTTGCATCTTTGCATAACCATTTAACTTCCTTGAACAACCTGGAATACCATAACTGCCGCATCGTTGACATCATCACTGTGACGCCTTATATAAAGCGATTTTTCATTCAGTATGATACACCTATGCCCTATCTGAGTGGCCAGTTTGTAATCATAGAATTCGGCACACTCAATCACCAGTTCTCAACCAGAAGTTATTCTATCGCCGACCGGAATGAAGGCGATGTCATAGAACTTTGTGTTGTTCTTAAAGAAGATGGCGCTGCTACACCTTTATTGTTCAACCAAAACATAGGCGATACGCTTAAAGTCAGCAACCCTCAAGGTCGTTTTATTTTACCAGAAGAATGCCGCAATGATATCAGCTATGGTTTTATCTGCACAGGCACCGGTGTTGCCCCTTTCAGGGCAATGATCAAAGACCTTTTAATCAATAAACACATCACAGCTCCGATACACCTATACTTTGGCTGCAGAAAGCAGGCTGATATTTTGTACAAAGAGGAGTTTGAAGAATTAAGCACCCAGTTCCCAAACTTTCATTACGTCCCGGTTTTAAGTCGCGAGCCCTGGGAAGGTCCAAGCGGCTATGTCCACAGCCATTACGATAAAGTTTTTGCCAGCAAACCTGAAGCATTGATTTACTTATGTGGCTGGACCGAAATGATCAAACAGACCAGAGACCAGCTGAAATCTTATGGCTATTCACGCACCGAAATCAAAGTAGAATTTTACGACTAAAACTTGAACAGAAATTTAAAGGATATCTCCAATCTTCTGCGTAAAAGCGCTACACCTGGTCGCGTATCTAACGCTATTAAAGTATTGAGCTCCTACTATGTCTCAAAACTTTTGCGCAAACCTATTCAGTGGGGCAAACCAATAGCCTTTTCAATAGAACCTACTACATCCTGTAATTTAAGATGCCCTCAATGCCCTAGCGGACTCCGAAGCTTCAGTCGACCAACGGGCATGCTATCTCCCGAAACATTTAAAAAGGCGATTGAAGGACTGCATAAAAGCACTGGCTATGTCACACTCTATTTCCAGGGAGAACCTTACCTGAACAAAGATTTTACTGCTATGGTAAAGACGGCGAGCGACCATAATATGTATACCGCCACCAGCACCAATGCCCATTACCTCAACGCAGAAAATGCAGAAGCAACCGTAAAAAGCGGACTAGACAGATTAATTATTTCTATTGATGGCACAACTCAGGAAACCTACGGCAAATACCGCATTGGCGGTCAGTTAGAAAAAGTTCTGGAGGGCACAAAAACCTTGATTGAGACCCGAAAGAAACTTGGCGCATCAAAACCACATATCATCTGGCAGTTTATCGTTTTTTCGCATAACGAAGGGCAACTTCAAGATATAAAATCGCTGGCAAAAACCTATCAGGTTGATGAGCTCGCAATCAAATCAGCACAGATTTATGATTATGAAAACGGCAGCGATTTAATTCCGGAGAACGAAGCCTATAGTCGATACACCAGGAAAGACCAGCAAGCAGAATTCAAAAACGCCTTACACGACCACTGCTGGCGCCTCTGGCATAGTTGTGTAATAACCTGGGATGGCAAGGTTGTTCCGTGTTGCTTCGATAAAGACGCCACTTACAGACTAGGTAATCTCAACGATAATAAATTTGATGATATCTGGCAGGGAGAAGCCTATCAGCGTTTCAGAGCACAGATTCTAAAAGGCAGAAAACACATTGACATTTGCAAAAATTGCAGTGAAGGCACTTCGGTCTGGAAAAACTAGCGGACGACAAAGAAAGTTCCCCTTAATTCGTACCATTTCTTATCAGTATCAAAATAGGTGATTTTGTATACATAGACATCCTGTTGGACAGGTGCGCCGTTATAATTCCCATCCCAGCCTGCGTTCATATCCACTGTTTCGAATAGCAATTCGCCCCATCTGTTATAGATAGAGAACTTATAGTCTTTAGGGGTGAAGTTCCAGACTTTTATAAACAGATCGTTCAGGCGATCAGCGTTCGGACTAACAGCATTGGGCACAAATACATAATGCGGACAAGAGTCCAGAAGTTCTATCTGGTCATTGGCCTGGCAACCATACTGATTGGTAACTGTCACCGAATACACGCCTGGTAGCGTTGCATTAACTGTGCGTGTAATTTCGTTGTTCGGCGACCAGTTGTATCGGTATCCGGCACCCTGCCCTGCATCCAGAACAATGACTTGTCCCTGACACATCGTTTTATCCTGACCAAGATAGACACTTGGTCTTGGGTACTCTGTTATTGTTATTTGCTTTCTAACGCTATCGCAAGTCAGGTTGCCTGCACGAATTACCAGATCAACCCAGTAGGTTCCCTGCGTATTGACAGAGAGACTAGAGGTTCTGGCACCAGTACTCCATTGGTATTGAATACCCGGAAAAGTGGTGGTGGTTAGCAACAGGGGCAAGGTATTACCCTGACAATAGCCCGTATCACTGGGGAAGGGAAAAGCAGGTACAGGATGATCAAATACCACGATCATCACGTCATCGGTAGAATCTGAGTTATCCTGAAAAGTGGTGGTCACCGTCGTTTTAAAAATACCCGCTGTAGGATAACAAATATTGGGAGGATTCTGAAGTGTTGAACCTGGTGTAGAGGCGCCCTGGAAAGTCCATTGCCAGGCCACGGCTATCCCCTGCGTGGTAACATTGGTGTAGTTGATACAATACCCTTTGCAGATATACAAGGTGTCTACATTGAAAGCAGAGGCTTTCAAGGCACTTATACAAAGTATCAATAAGAGGTATAGTTTGGTTAATCTCATGAAGCTGATAAGCTCTTTAAGTAAGCAGTTTTCAGACTACTGCAAATTTTGTACCTTTCGTCGTGGGTATCGTTATAAAGTGCATTAAGCGTTTCGTAAACATCCTTAATTCCGATCATATCGCACCATTCGAAAGGACCATAAGGATAAGCTGTTCCGAGTTTCATACCCTTGTCAATATCCTCTTTTCCGGCAGTTCCTTCCTGAACGGTAAAGAAAGCCTCGTTAATGATCATACAAACAATTCTCGGAGAGACCAGTCCCAATCTGGATTCAACTCTATTAGAATCTTTCCAGCCCATAGTAAGGAAAACACTGGCGTCGAATCGATCACTTAAAGTTGCAAACTCAATGGATGAACGTTTAAGAAATGAGCGCATAGCATTAATAACTACTGTATTTTGCCACAATTTTTTAGGTAAAACTGCCTCTATCTGTAGTTTAACGCCCGACAAAAAAATGAAAGTGGAATCTGGCAGCAACAAGTAGTCTTCAATACCAGCGATACAATCATCGAAATTCAGGTCAAAGACAAAATCGTATCCACCTGTATGGATATTTTTTGTACTTTCGAGGCGTGTATAGCTCAGTTCAACTGTTGAGAGTATCGAATTTAATTCTTCCAGTTTTTCTGGTGTGCCAATTGCTGCAATCTTCATGCAGTCGCAAAAATACAAATACAATCATGGAAAAAAAAATCATATTAAGCGCTGATGCTCCGGCGCCAATCGGACCGTATTCGCAGGCTGTACTGTCTGGCAACACTTTATATTGCAGTGGCCAGATTGCATTAGACAGCGAAGGCAAGATGCATACTGACAGCATAGAAGCAGAAACCCATCAGGTAATGAAAAATGTTGGTGCTGTTTTAAAGGCCGCAGGAATGGATTATTCAAACATTGTAAAAACGACCATCTTCATCACTGACATGAATGATTTCGCAAAAATCAATGGCGTTTACGCTTCGTATTTCACAGCAGATTTCCCTGCTCGTGAAACTGTGCAGGTTAGCGCATTGCCCAAAGCAGCCAACGTAGAAATTAGTGTTGTTGCAGTAAAATAACTATCTTTAAACATCACATAAAAAAGGCCGCTTAATTGCGGCCTTTTTTATTTTAAGATCAATTTAAGGTTTTTCTACCGGACAAGTTCTAATACCAAAGATGGCATAGAGCGGGCAAAAACTCACCAAAGATGTAAGTGCAAATACCGCACCTAATACCACTAAGACGATACCAACTGTACCAGTAACTGTTCCATTAAAATAAAGGAAAGCAAAAATTGCCGCAAGTATCACTCTGATTACTCTGTCGGCGGTTCCCATGTTCTTTTTCATATGTTTGATTATTGTTATTGATGGTTAACTTAAAAGTAATACAATTGAAACGACAATTGAAACACAAAGCAAACAAACTAATGCCATCTTTATGATTACACGTCTTACATCTTGTATCATGATACAAATTGACAACAAATCACCAAACCTTGCAGTGACCAAAGTCACCACCTATAAAATTTCTATACTATCTTGATTTTGCTTGAGTTTACCATCCTTCTCTAGCTTTTTCACCAGACGACTAACCACCTCTCTTGCAGTTCCTAGTTCATTTGCCAGTTCACGATGAGAGATTTTCACTGGATTTTTACCTGTAATTTCAGCACGCTCTTTTAAAAAATCATATATACGTTTATCCAGCTTATCAAAAAGTAAATGGTTAATCGTACCTACTAATTCAGTATATCTCAAATCAAACTGCTGATAATACAGCAAATTGAGGCGCGGATAAGTATAAATCCATTGTGAAAGCAACTCACTAGGCAAAAGCAGCAAAACACTATCCTCGATACACAAGGCATACACTTTACTTTTTTCCTGTCGAAGACCAGCAATAAATGACATGACACAGCTTTCAAATGGTTGAATGTAATACAGTAAAAGTTCTTTGTCTTCTTGTCTTGTATACACTTTTACTAACCCATTTAAAAGAATAGGAACATAATTAACATATTGCCCTTCATGAAGAATTTCTGAGCCTTCCGGAATGTTTTTCACTACTGCCTTTTCAGTAATGATATCAATGAGTTCTTTCCCAAGAAAACCCATTTTCTTCTGAATCAGATCGTATTGTTGCGTAACTTCCATAGATGTATATTCAATAATAGACTTTTTACATTAAAATCCAAAAACCAAAAACGAAACGGAGGGTATACGCTAAATATACCCCCCGAATTCAACACATCTATTTACTAATAATTAAGAACTGTTCATTTTTAAACTACCGAATTAATATGGGGCGCCAAAGTGTTTCGTCTGCTGTCTGTATCTCCATGACATATATACCTTGAACAATTGCGGAAACATCAATACTTACCTGAGCTGAACCGCCTTCGAATTCACCCACAACTCTGCCATCAAGGGTTCGGAGAATCAGTTTTCGCAATGCTTCTCCAGTATTGCTCATGACCACCAGCGATTCAAAAGCTGGCTGAGGAAAAACCTCAATAATATCTTCTGTCCGGCTCATGCCTCGCGTCCCACTGCTGCCATTATACCCTGCACAACCTGTGCATTTACCTCCGGCATAGCAAAGATTATTTACACCTTTTAATGTCCCACCACTTATATAATTTTCTTTTTTCATACCATTTGAAACATCTGTTAGAATTCGATATAGTTTAGGGGCTGCTTTGTCAAGGCCGTTTGCCGGCGAGGGCGACCAATAATTACCGCTCCCGAGAAGCATATAGGGACTTATGGTTTGGTGACTGCCAGAATTGTAAGGAACATTTCCAACAACAAAGCCAGCGTCTTCCGATTGACCTTCGTAAATAAAATTGTTTTGTCCGTTCTGCAGGTATAATTGAGTATAGTCAACACTAACTCCCAAACCTGAAGATTCAACAATTGTGCTATTGCCTCCGCTTAACGTGTAGTTGAATGCTTTAGTGGTTTTATCCTGACTTAAATTAATAGACCCGTACTTAAATCTTAGGGCACAGCTATTCAGAATCATTTGTGTGCATGCTAAAGTTGCTTCAGTGTTTTCAGCCTTAACACCATCCGTATTTGACGCAAAACTGCATTTATCAATCAAAAGCACTTTAGGAAACGCTGTTGAATTAAACACATTGACGCCATGCCTGTTCATAATAAAATGGGAACTGGCAGTCACCAACTGTTTACCATCCTGCAGCATCAGTATGCCATTGTCCTTTTGATTTCTGAAACTTGAATTCGTCACTGTGGTGTAAGCATGCCCCAGAACCATGCCGTTGACACCCTCTTTAAACAGGCACGCTTCTACGTTTAACTGTGCATCTTTTGTTACCTCGAAGCTTGCAATACCTGTTTCAAAATACTGGAAGTCGCAGTTGCGAATCAATGCCTTTGAAAACTGCTTCAGATAAAGCGCTTTGGACGAATACTTTCTTGCCCAGGACAGCACATCAAAAGCCACATGATGAACCTCAGCAGAACCATTGAGCACCATACTACTCGAATCGCCATAGGCTATTCTGCCATAGACAAACTTAATTTGCCTGAAAGGATTTAGTGGTGAGAAGTCGACCTCCCCTTCAATCTGCAGCATCTGGTCATTTGCCTTTCCAGAACCACTTAATAAAAAGGAAGCCTGATGACCAATAGCGGTAATTTTAGCAGCACCGTATCCACCACCCACATGCCTGAATCTCACCAGACCAGTTCTACCGGTTCTGCCGCCATAAACAGTAAATTCAGCCCCATCTCCAACTATCAGATGACCGTCTATATGCAAACCTGCATTATTACCATCTAGAACTATTTTGGCCCCCTTGGCAAAACGCAATTCAGATCCGTCTTCTATAAATAGTGTAGATCCGTTATGAATATAGACAGTCGACCCACCTTGAAGTTCAAGAACAGAACCCCTTGTAATCGTTAGTATCCCTTTATTATTACCATCTAAAGCAGCAGACCCTATTTCTAATCTTCCTGAATCTGCTATAACAATAATAGGATGGCAGAATTTTGTCTGGGCTGAATAATAACTACCTGCTTTATTCACTTGATCAAAACGACCATTACCGAAACCATTTCTACCATTGCCATTGATGAACAAAGTACCTTTAACCGTATGGGTTCCAATCGTATTAAGAGACTCCCGCCCCATATTATAAGTAGTCGTAATAAGCTCTGGTTTATCATCCCTATTTTCTTCCAGCTGCTGAATTAGCCAGGCTATATTATCATCGGTAATCATCATGTGTTCCTGACCCTGACCCTCGACACCATAAAAGGCATCGAAAGGTGTGTAGATTGGATTTTTGCTATCTCTAACTAGTCGACCAGCGATATCGAATCGGGAATCTTTGTTGTATAGATCTAAGGCGCTATACGTGGGAATAAAACATGTAACCTCTTTTCGGTTTAAAATATTAAACACTCCGTAAATCGCTTTGTATTCAGCAACATCAAACCTCAGCGAACCCGGAATAAAATCATTTTGCAAAGCCTCTTGTGGCACTTCAACAACATGCTTACTTCGAAATGGGTACTGTGCTTCAAGAACGATATTCTTACCATCAATGCTTGCGTATGTCGACCATACAGTGGCGGACACTTCGAGAATATCAAAATTTAACTTACCTAGATATGGGTTCATTTTTAGCAACTCTTCGCCAGCGGCGTGACCGAGATCGACGACATTGATACTGCCATTTAACAAAGCTATTTTGCGACATAATTGCGGGTAACTGCCGAGCTGACCCAGAGCAGCAGTAAACGCTACCCTATCGCCATGCTCTCCCCCACCATCCATTGAGAGGCAATGTGCCTGAAGTAACTGTCGGGATGCGGCTCTGTTTATTTTACGACTAAACTGATCTCTGACTTTTGGCAATTTTCCTTTGTAGTACTTTAGGAAATGTTGCAAGCCCAATGGAATATTAGCCCCTTGATTGGGCGAATCAAATGCAACAAAATTACGGACGCAATGAGGGGTTTGTAATTTCTCCATGTATGACAAAGCAAAGCGAGTTATTTGCCCACCCATACTGGCACCTATTACTACAATCTCTTCCTTACTGCATTTAATAAAATTGACTCTACGAATGAGTTCCACCAGCAGCATGGCGTTGTTCTCCATAAAATCTGCCCCATTATGAAAATCGAGATAGATTAAATCGTAGCCATTGTTTCTTAGTTCTGAAATCAGTTGCGGCGCTTTAACAATGGGCGCCCAATGTTCGTAAGCATCGCTGGCTTTTTTTTCATAAGGATTAAAAACTGAGCCTCTTAATAAATCTCGCAATCCCATTGAGCCGCATTTACCACCATAGCATCCGGTAGCGTGATCCTGGTAGCCAAAATCTATCCCTTCAACAAAAATTATAGGCTTTTTAATGCAGGTATTTGGAATACCATTGGTAAGTCCGGGTACCACCTCCACATACGCCCCAAGAGGTTCACCGGTTTCTGTTCCGCGATAAGGTGTTGTATAGATATTTCGCTTATCATCTCCTATTTTAAAATCTGTGATGATATCGTTCGCAAACGACTCTTCACCAGCCTCAAACATCATCTCACAATTCGTATAATAAGTTTCGCCGTTACTGAGCGTATATTGAATCTGAAGTAGGTTTAATCCCTTAGAGAGAGGCAGCTGAGTTACCTGGTTATACTTTACCGGCAAAAACAACCCACCATTCAACCGCAACTGAACCTCTCTAAGCGTTAAACCACTATTGGTATAGAAAAAAGTATCGCTAAACAACAATTTAAGATCAGGTTCATAAAACCTTTGCACAAAAGGTGCTGATAGAAAAACACTTCGTTGTTCTAGCGTACTTTCAAAATTATCTGGTCTTAACTTTCCATTGACTGTATCTATTTGGAGCAGACCACTATCAATGGCAGAGCGCTTAAACTTCTCGCCCTTTGCAAACAGAACAGGCACAGGAATAATTCCCTGCCTGAAATAAGCCGTCCAGTATTGATTTAGTCGTTCGTACGATGGTGGTCTTGAGACAGAATCAATTATCGAAGCAGACCAATGCTGGTAGAGCTCCGACCACTTAGTATAGTCAGCCAGCCCATCAGATTCGCGACCAGCAAACTGAAGCAGGGATGTGTCCGTCATGCCATACTCCCACAGACAGGCATTCTGACCTTGTTTAAACTGAACATAGTGGTCGAACATCGACGACCATTCATCATTCTGAGCATCCAGAGGCTTAATAAAGCCAAGAGCAAGGACTAGCAGTCCGAATAAAACTTTTGTGTATCTCATAATTGTCTTGTGTAAATTTTTACAAAAACAAATTTGAGACATCCCTCAGATAGTTTTAAAGTCTGTTTGATAAGTGGTGCAATCGACTTAACAAGTGGACCAAAAAATTAATAAGTGGGAAGTATAGGACAAAAAAAAGACCGGACTAGCCGGTCTGAATCTATTGATAAAGATGTTTATCTTTCGATATCGATGATCTCGTCTTTCTCGAGTTTCACTTTTAGATCGCTTAACAAAAAAGGTTCTGCGATATCACTGAAGGCTTCATTTCCTTTAGCGAGTATATCACTCAGGCCCGTAAGTTTATCTGATTCAAAATTACTCCATAGCAGGTAAACAGTATCCCCTTTAATGCCATTAACACGTGCAAGTGTATACTGATGATTTGGGGTACTAAGATGGTAAATATCTCCAACTTTGGGAGCCGCTATCAATGCTTGATTTTTCTCGTCATTTTTATTGCCACTATAGATGCCAAATGCGATCAGTAAAACAACCAGTAACAACCCTGAATACATCCAGATTGGCGCTTTGTGCTCCAGTTTCATCCTCAGGTAAACTTCCTTATAGGCATCAGGCAATTCATCCCCTTCCAAAATATGTTTACAGTGATTGCATTTACTTGTACCGTGTTTACCAAATGGAAAAAAAGGAATCCAGAAAACATGAGAATATTTTTGTGACACCTGAATATCAATACAATTAGTAGAACCGCAGAAGGTGCAGGTATCAGGAATTGTTTCAGATGCTATAGTTTTAATTTTAGTACCGCTTATGACCATTGATTGAATTAATTTGGCGCAAATAAATCAAAAGACACCAAAAAAACAACAAGTCATTGATTACAAATTAGTAAAAATAATAAAAATGTATAATTTTTTTAATTTCTCCTGCTATTTGAGCTTATCCAGATACTCAGGTTCAAATTTTCTAAACGGAGAAATTACATAGAGCAATAAGATTCTGGAGTATCGGTAAGAGAAAGGCACCAATAGGACAGATGTTGTTACCACTGTAATAACAATCTTATTCCACGACCAGTTATTGTTGACCGCTAAGACCCCAAAAACAATCATAAAAAGCGTACTAAAAGCATAGCTAATGTACATAGCACCCCAGAAAAAGCCCGTTTCGTGTTCAAATTTTAACTGGCAAACGGGACAATAATCGTTTGTTTTACTGAAGCCTGTTGGATCGAAAGCTGAGCCTGTGAATACTTTACCGCTACGGCATCTTGGACATTTACATGACAGCATGCTGCCTATTTTAGATGGATATTTACCCTGCATAATCAGTCACCTGAGTTTTTCTGTATTTTTTATACCATAAAACGCCAACGGTGATGATAATAAGATAGACAGCACCTAATAACATTAAAATTCCAATATTAAGTCCCATTCCAACACTTTTCTTGCCGGCAGACTGACTACTTTCAACACTGGCTTTGCACATAGGGCACTGAGCGGCAGCAGAAATTGTAGTGAGCAGAAAAACAAGCAGACTGAAAGAAATTTTCTTTAACATTTCGGATACAAATTTAGTTATATTATATGGTACTGATAGTGACTAAAATCACTAAGAAATTACTTGTAAAAAGGTGCAATCATAAAGTAAACCACAACACCTGTTACTGACACGTAGAACCACAAAGGCCAAACCCATTTAGTCAGTTTTTTATGTCTGTCGTATTCCCCTGTTAAGCCTCTGTAGACGGCGAAAAGGATAAATGGCAGAATAGTTCCAGCCAAAGCGATGTGTGAGAACAGGATAATTAAATACACGACTTTAATCGCACCAGCACCTCCATACGTTGTTTCAGGTGTAGAGATGTGATAGAGCACATAGGTAAGCAGGAATAAAATTGAGCAAACCAAAGCGGCCATCATTGCCGTTTTGTGTCTAAGGAAATTCTTTTGTTTAACGAAGTATAAACCAACAAGTAGCAATATTGCTACAAGTGAGTTTAGGAAGGCGCTCATGGCCGGGAAAATATGGGTATCGAAATCAAATTTCAAAGGCTTGTAGTTTCTCATTAATAGCACGAGAGCAAAAACTACAGTAGAAAGGGAAATAATTAGCGCATTGGCTAATTTGTCATTTTTTTGAATGGTCTTCAACATGATTGATATATTCTAATTTAAGGGCGCGAACGGCATCAATGGTTGCAGATTTATCGTTCTGAGAGCCTGTATCAAAAACACCTCTTACGCGTTTTTGTTTGTCTACCAGAACAATTTTATTACTGTGAAACAATCCTTCATGCTCATCAGCAGCACCCGGAATTTTAAAACTATTAGCGGCAAGATCATAAATCATCGATCTTGAACCTGTAAGGAATTGCCAGTTGTTGCCGGCGTTGAGTGCTTTGGCGTATTTCAGAAGTACTTCAGAGGAATCATTACGGGGATCGACAGAGAGACTTAAGAACACCACATTGGTATCTTTTGCAAACTCTTTGTATACGTGCTGAGCCAGGTAATTGTTCATCGCGGGACAAACAGTTTCGCAGGAAGCAAAGAAGAAACTAACTAAAAGGAGCTTATCTTTATAGGTTGAGAGAGAAACACTATCACCGAACTGGTTTTGCAGTTTGAAATCATCTATCGTATGATAGATTGTATCGCCATTGGCTGCCAGTTCTCTTTCAAAGTAGATAGGAAGTGATTTTGAGTAGTGAACTCCGGTTTTATTAATCATCACCCAGATGATAGGAGCGCCTATTAATAAAAACAATAAGCCCAAAACTTTCCATTTTGGGCTTTTTTGATTGGATTGATTCATGTTAATATCAGAAGTATTTGGAAATACTTACGTAATTACCTTCCAGTAACAGTAACCACACCAGGTAGGATAGGAAAATGATAGCAGGAAGAACAATCATATATCTTAAGAATTTAGCTTCGTAGTTCAAGTGCATGAAGATCCCTACGATAAGGACAGCCTTAACGATACCGAAAGCAACGAAAACGATGTTTCTGAACAAACTTGCATCAGCTGCGAAGTAGATAATGAAATCGACTACAGTGATTAATAATAAAATCCAGAAAGTTCTCCATAGACTTTTAGTACCATGAGATTCTGCATGTGGAATGTAGGTTTCTGGGATATACTCGCCTTGTGTATGTGAATGATTATTGCTCATATGATCTTATTAAACTGATTAGATTAGATAGTAGAATGTGAAAACGAATACCCATACAAGGTCAACGAAGTGCCAGTATAAACCAACTTTCTCAACCATTTCGTAGTGACCTCTTTTTTCGTAGGTGCCAGCGATTACGTTTAACCAGATGATGATATTGATAACCACACCGCTTAATACGTGGAAACCGTGGAAACCTGTTACGATAAAGAACAAGGATGCAAAAGGCACAGGACCAGGGATTCTGTCTGCTGCTTCCCAATGCACATGGTCTCCGAATCCAAGATTTTTAGCTTTGGCAGCTGCTTCAGCTGTAAAACCAAACATGTTAGAATCTAAGCGACCACCTTCACCGATGAACTGAGTCCACTCCCAGGCTTGACAACCTAAGAATGCCGCACCACCGATGATGGTTAAAATCATGTATTTAGAAACTTCACTTTTTGAGTTTCTGTGACCTGCTTCAACAGCTAATACCATTGTAACAGAAGAGAAAATCAAAATGAAAGTCATCAAACTCACAAACAACAATGGCAAGTGCATGCCGTGCATGAATGGGAAGTGATTGAAAACTGCAGCCGGATCAGGCCAAGGAGTTGAACTGCCTTCGTAGCTGAATCTGATGGCACCGTATCCTACCAGTAAGGAAGAGAATGTGAAGGCATCAGACAATAGGAAAATCCACATCATGAGTTTTCCATAACTCACATTGAAAGGCGAGCGACCGCCAGTCCAGATGCTTGATGATGATACTGTTGTTGAATTTGACATTTTTATACTTGAATCTATGTTACTTTTTACCTTGCGAAATAAAGGAATAAAATCAAGAAAATCCAGACAATTCCCAAAAAGTGCCAATAAGTTTTGCAAATATTTATAAACACGAGGTTTTTCTTGTGAACTTGTAAACGCGAAGCCTTAACAGTAGCAACGGTTAGAAGCACTAAGCCCCCTAAAATATGCACCAGATGGACACCTGATATGGCATAGACAAATGATGCTGATATCTCTCCTGGGTTCCTGTTAGAGAAAAACAAACCCATATCCATTAGAGCTGAATAAGCATATATTTGTGATATACAGAAACTTATACCTAAAATTAAGGTGATAGTTAACAGTGATGGCACCTTGTAAACGTCGTCTTTTTTTGCTGCAGAATAGGCTAGCTGCATAAAGATACTTGAGACAGCAACGATAACAGCACTTACCCAGAATTGCACCGGTAAAGCGAACTCGAACCATGCATTATTGCGAATTCCGTCAGATTTATGCACCCAGTAGGCACTTGTAAATGCTATAAATAACATTGAACTGGCCACGATAAATAACCAGATTATGAAGGTTTTTTCGTTAAAAACACTTCTTTTGTTTGACATATTGATACTTCCCTCCTGTTTCATCTTTTATAATAAATAACTTAATAATACTGCCGGCATATAAATCAGTGATGCGAACATCAATGCTCTGGCATTCTTTACTTCCAGATCTTTGTGAAGCAAATAAGCCCTGTAAAGCATATACAATCCTGCTGGTAAAATAACAAATAAGGATGTTAATGACCCAAAATCCATACTGATTGGATACATTGATACTAAAACCAGCATCACTGTATACATAACAATCTGAATGGCATTTCGTTTTGTTCTTCCTTCGTAATTTGGCAATAAGGTGTAACCTGCTTTTCTATAATCATCTTCCAGCATCCAGGCAATGGCCCAGAAGTGAGGAAACTGCCAGAAAAACTGAATTAAAAACAGCACCATAGCAATAATATCAATATTGCCCACTGCTGCTACCCATCCGATGGCTGGCGGTAAAGCCCCCGGAATTGCACCAACAAAAACAGCAATCGGACTTTTCTTTTTGAGAGGCGTGTAAGCCAGTGTATAGATAAAAAGAGAGACTAAACTTAGAAAAGCTGCGCGACCATTCACCAACATGGCTAAGACCAACAAGCCTAAAACTGCACAAACAGCACTAAAGACCAATGCGTCATTAACCGACATTCTGCCATCTGCAACTGGTCGATTCTGGGTTCTGGACATCAATTTATCAGAATCTTTTTCGTAAACCTGATTAAATCCGTTTGAAGCAGCCACTACCAGCATACCTCCCAGGGTCAGACCAAATAATTTCAGCCAGTTCATAGGCAGGTGATTCATATGCACACCAAGATAGTATGCGATAAGAGTCGTACCCACTACAGAGGTACTTAAACGAACTTTACTCAGCATAAAGTAGTCTTTAAAAAAGGCTTTACTGAGTGGTTCTGGTTGAATATTGGTTTTGGAATCGGTCAATTCAATCAATGGTTTTTGGAGATCTGAAAATTGCGATGCAAATATACAATGTAATACCGAATATTACGCCTGCAAAAAATATATGAGACACTTGTGCCAACAATGGAAATTGATAGCGAAGATTTAGCACGCCACTAATATATTGTACCAGTAAAACAACACTGATCATACTGGTCCACAAATACCATTTTCTTTTTATTTTCTTACGCAGAGTAATGACCGGAATTATACTCATTCCAATGAGCAAAACTGCTATTACCCAGTGTATCTTAAATGTTATGCCCAAAGCCTCGAAGTTCACGCCATCAGCCTTGTACAATACCCCATTGCTAATAGCAGTATCACTTACTTCGCGCAATTGAGTACCGTATACAAGCTGCACCAGAGATACAACAAGCATCAGAACAAAATACCATTTAAATTTAAGCACAGGTAAACTATCCTCCATGATTCGCGCATGCACCAGGCTGAGCATAAACAATACGATAACCGCATAGGCTGCTAAATAGTGAATACTGATAATCACAGGGAATAAGTTAGTGGCTACAACAATACTGCCCAGCCAGGCATTAAAGAGCATCATGATAAAGCCCAGAACACCCATCCAGAAACGGAATCTTGTAATGTACTTTCTGGCTTTTATTAAACTGAGAAAGAAAACCAAAGCAAAGAGTCCTGACAAGACACCAATAAGTCGGTTTATATACTCTGTCCAGGCTTTTCTTACATTAAATTCTTCAGGGGTATGAAGATTGGGGTCATTGAGAATCTGTGTGGCCTGATCTTTTAGGCCGATACTACTTAGCAGTTTGGCAAATCGCTCAGCTTTCTTAATGCGTTTCTGCACATAAATATCCTGATAGTCGGATGGCAGTTCGCACACGCAAGTTGGTGGTGCCCATGCGCCGTAACACTTTGGCCAATCGGGACAACCCATGCCGCTTCCAGTGCTTCTTACAACACCTCCGGCAATCAGCAATAAAAAAACCGAAGATATGGTAAGTATACCAGATCTTCGGTTAATATTAATATAGTTCATTTTGCAAACTGATTAAATCAGTGGGCTTATGCTCTTCTTAAAGAAAACAAATGAGCGAAAGAAGAGAAGAAAACAGTTGTAGCTTTTTCTTTTTTTCCGTCATAAGAGGTATCAGGAGCAGTAGCTGGTGCGTGGTAATGTTCAGGTTCACCATCGCCAATTTCGTACTGAGGGAAATAATCTAATTCTCTGTCAGGACGGCTATACTCGTGAGGACCGCGGTAAACTGTTGGAATATCACCTTCCCAGTTACCGTGGATATGTTTAGTTTCAGTACTCCACTCAAGTGTGTTAGACTCCCAAGGGTTCTTAGAAGCTTTCGGACCTCTGAAGATAGAGTTGAAGAAGTTATAAAGGAATAATAACTGAGCAATACCACCAAGGATAGCCGCTAAAGTGATAAATATGTTTACATCCATCCAGATATTGAACTCAGGAATTAATGAGAACTGGTAGTAACGTCTTGGAACACCAGCCAGACCCATAAAGTGCATTGGGAAGAACACTAAGTATGCAGAGATGAAAGTCAACCAGAAGTGTAAACTTCCTAAAGTTTTGTTCATCATTCTACCATACATTTTAGGGAACCAGTGGTAAATACCAGCGAACATACCGAAGATAGATGCACTACCCATTACCAAGTGGAAGTGCGCTACTACGAAGTAACTATCGTGTAATTGAATATCCAGAGCAGCATTACCTAAGTAAATACCAGTTAAACCACCAGAGATAAACATTGAAACCAGACCAATTGCGAACAACATTGCTGGCGTGAAACGAATATTACCTTTCCATAAAGTTGCCAAGTAGTTAAAGGTTTTTACCGCTGAAGGTACCGCGATGATCAGTGTCACATACATGAACATAGTTCCTAAGAACGGATTCATACCAGTGATGAACATATGGTGACCCCAAACGATGAATGACAAGAAAGAGATACCTAACAATGAAATAACCATTGCAGTGTATCCGAAGATTGGCTTTCTGGCGTTGGTAGAGATTACCTCAGAAGAGATACCTAATGCAGGCATCAAAATGATGTAAACCTCTGGGTGACCTAAGAACCAGAATAAGTGCTGATACAATACAGGGCTACCACCACTGTTTGATAAAGCACCTACACCATTCAGGTGAATATCGCTTAAGTAGAAACTTGTTCCAAAGCTTCTATCGAAGATTAATAACAAACCAGCACCCAATAACACCGGGAAAGACAATAAACCTAATACAGCTGTCAGGAAAAATGCCCAGATGGTTAATGGAAGTCTGTTCATTGACATACCTTTAGTACGCATGTTAAGAACAGTAGTAATATAGTTGATACCACCAAGAAGTGCAGAAACGATGAACAATATGATAGCAACCAACCATAAAGTGGTTCCCATACCCGAACCAGGCATTGCTTTTTCGAGTGCACTCAGAGGAGGGTAAACAGTCCATCCAGAAGAAGCTGGACCAGTTTCAACCAGGAATGAAGACATAAGAACAACAGAAGACAAGAAGAAGAACCAGTATGACAACATGTTCATAAAAGGACTCGCCATGTCTCTTGCACCTACCTGCAACGGAATTAAGAGGTTACTGAAAGTACCACTTAAACCAGCAGTTAGTACATAGAATACCATGATGGTACCGTGAATAGTTACTAATGCCATGTAGTAGTTAGGATCTAACTTACCACCTTTAGCCCATTTACCTAAAAGAGTTTCTAAGAATGGGAAAGTTTCGTCAGGCCATGCTAACTGTAATCTGAATAGCAATGACATACCCATACCCAAGCATCCCATGATAATACCCGTGATCAGGTATTGTTTAGAGATCATCTTGTGGTCAGTACTGAAAATGTACTTGGTGATGAAGCTTTGGTGATGGTGGTCGTGACCGTGAGCATCACCGTGATGGCCTACTGCGTGAGAATCATTTATTGTTGCTGTACTCATTTTATTTTATTCTGATTGTGACTGGATAAATTATCTTACGACCATTTTCTGGATCGTATCGGTTGATGTTTTCAAAGTATCGTTCATGATAGCTGGAGCTACCGGAGCCATTTCTCTTTTGATGAAAGCTGGTTGTTGTGATTTTAACCACTCATTTACTTTTTCCTGAGATTCAACTACCACTTTAATTTTCATGTTGTAGTGAGATACACCACAGATTTTGTTGCAATACAAGTAGTATTCAAACTCTTCACCACGTTCTTTCTTAGCTTCTTCAGTAGATTTAGTAGGACGGAAAGTGAATTTAGTTGGCATACCAGGAACAACGTTCATTTGTGCTCTGAAATGCGGCAACCAGGCTGAGTGAATAATATCTTTAGAACGGAAGTTTAAAGTTACTAAAGAATCTTTAGCAAGGTGAATTTCCTGAGTGATGATATCGTCCATTGCAGCAGATGTGAAGGTAGACGCAAACAGTTTCTTATCGTTCTGGATAGCCAGGATACGCTCGATCTGCTTAGTTTTACGTTTGATAGAAGCTTTTAGTTCATCAAGTCTGTCACCGTTCTTAACAGCGTCAATTTCTTTCTGAACTGATTCCATGTTTTTATAATCTCTCAGATTCTCTGCTGCAGTGAAGTCAGCCATTAAACCATCAAGAATAGTTGTATTTAAGTTTTTGATAGATGCTTCGTCAGCAGCGATTTGTTTTTTCAAATCTACCACCAGTGAATCTACTTCTGGTTTGTAAGCCAGACCTAGTTCGTTCTTACCAGAGATGAATTTGTAATCTACATTACCCATGATACCGTCATCACCGGCATATCTTGCTTTCCAGCCAAACTGGTAAGCGAATACTTCGATGCTATGCATTTTACCATTGTAGTTATCTTCAGCATATACAACTGACTTCCAGGTTTGGTGACCTCTTAAAACCAGAACAGTTAATACAACCGCCGGAATGAAAGTCCAAACAACTTCTAATCTGTTATTATGTGAATAGTAAAGGGCTTTACGGCCATCCTGATGAGCATATCTGAATGAGAAGTAGAACAATAAAGCTTGTGTAATGAAGAATACGATGGTAGTCAGCACTAAAGTGATAGTGAACATGCTGTCGTAATCAACACCGTGCGCACTGCTTGAATCATTTAACAGAATCATTGCACCATGCGTTTGGTACTCCCAGATAACAGCTGCAAAACCAGCGATCATGAAAAACAACATGATCCATTTGTTGACGTTGTTTTGATTAACAGTTTCTCTTCCGGTAATTTTTGCAGTGTATTTGCTGATGTCAAAAGCATTGGCTAAAACCAAAACCATTAACACAACAAAAACCAAAATGGCCCAATTAACTTTTGAAGAAAGCGTTTTCTCCGGGGTAACAGTCTGACCTGGGTCATACTGATACTCATCAGCGCCAACCCATGGCTTTTCAGCACTAAGGTGTTCTGTTGAGATACCTTGAATGTCAACCGAATCTGAAATGAGGGTAGCTGCCGAGAAAATGATGACAACCGCCAGCGTAAATTTGAGAGTGAGTTTTAAAATTGTATTCATTCGTTACTAATGTACTTGCTAAGTAGTCCTTACTTAAGTTGCGGCAAATTTATTGTTATTTTTAAAATAATCTAAAAAAAATATCACCTTTTTTCCACCTTATCCTTATTTAGAATAATTCAAAGAAAAGTGAACAAATTTACACTTTTTATCTCAGTCTGTCAACTGATGCTAAAAGTTCAATATCCTTTTTTATGTGACTGATTGCTAAATAATTAAATGCAGGGAAAAGCACTAACAAGATCCTTGACCACTCAAATTTTGCGTCCGTAACTTCAGGGAATGTTTTAATTAATTGTAGGTGAGTATAATAAACAAAGAAAAAAACAAGTACCATAACGACATAATTAAACGTCAGAAGTTTCTTCTGCAATTGCAGGTTTTTAAACTGAAAAATACTGATTAGAGTCACAACAATCATTGATAGCAATGTTATTAAAAGAGGTGTATTGACACCTTCCTGCTGAGCATTCACCGTATTCCCGGCAACGGGTGGCATATCAGACTGAAATTCAGCCGAGACAATCCCTAATGAAACATGTGTTTTAATCCCACCTAAAGCAACATTAAAGGAACTGATTTTTAAATTAAAAGTTATAGCTAAACCTGCCAGTAATATGATCATAGCAAGGAATATTGTTTGACGTCTTTGAATCATCTCGCAAAATTAGAAATAAATTATTCAAATAATGAGAAAAAATTAGTAGGTTTGCACCGTTAAATTTTTACATTGCTATGTCAGAAAAAAAATCAAAAGCGCCATACTGGATGCTATTCCTAGCCTCTTTAACAGTAATCATTTTATTATTAATGTTCTTACCTGAAGCTTTCTGGTTAGCTTTACCAACCACAGTTGGTGGCTTTGCCATGGCGATGGACTGGATTTAATACATCCTTAAAAACAGCCTTCTGCTAAAAGCAGAAAACAAGATACAAAAGAGTGGTTTATGCCACTCTTTTTTTTTGCCCCTAAAAAGTCGTTTTAGCCCAATTCTCCATTTTTCGATTTTAAAAACATCACCCAAAAGGATGAAATTCATCACCCAAAAGGGTGATTTTTGCAAAAATTTATCGATTAATTGATTAATATATAATTAATTGCACTCGAATTAAAAATTGAAGTCATCTAAAAACAAGATAACTGAAAACACAAAACAACACAAAACTAAAGCAAGAAAGGCTAAGCTTTGATTGCGCTATAGTAGTGTTTGATATTAAAAACCTAAACTTGTTTCTATATCAAAACAAACTATAGTTAACACGAAAATCCTGAAAAGGTAAGAATGGTCGGATAAGTTTCTTATCCGGCCCTTTCTTTTAATTTAGAAAGACGACCCCACAAAAAGAATACATAAGTAACCTGTTAAACGCAAAAAGGCCGGAAGTTCCGGCCTTTTTAAATGATTGTTGGATATTACTTACCGTATTTGAAAGTACTACCACCAAAAATAGCGTTAGAACCCAGTTCCTCTTCGATTCTGATTAACTGGTTGTACTTAGCCATTCTGTCGCTTCTGCTGGCAGATCCGGTTTTAATTTGTCCACTGTTCATTGCTACTGCAATGTCTGCAATGGTATTATCTTCTGTTTCACCACTTCTGTGACTGATGATGTTGGTATAACTGTTTCTGGTCGCCAGATTGATCGAATCAATTGTTTCTGTTAATGTACCGATTTGGTTGACTTTAATTAATATACTATTAGCAACGCCATCGGTAATTCCTTTCTGAAGTCTGTTAACATTCGTCACGAATAAATCATCCCCCACTAACTGAACTTTATCGCCGATTGCCTGAGTCAATTTAGCCCAGCCATTCCAGTCGTCTTCAGCACAACCATCTTCAATAGAAACGATAGGGTACTTAGCGGTCCAGGTTTTCCAATAGTCTACCATCTCTTCGCTGCTCATCTGACGTTTGTCAGACTTTTTGAAGATATATAAACCTTTTTCAGCATCGTAAAACTCACTAGCCGCTGCATCCATCGCGATGAATACATCTTCTCCAGGTTTAAATCCAGCTTTTTCAATCGCCATTAAAACTGTTTCAATAGCTTCTTCATTAGATCTGATGTCTGGTGCAAATCCACCTTCATCCCCTACGTTAGTGCTATAGCCTTTGCTCTTCAGTACATTTTTTAAATGGTGGAAAATTTCAACACCCATTCTCAATGAATCACTGAAAGTATCCGCTTTAACTGGCATTACCATAAACTCCTGAAAGTCGATAGCATTATCTGCGTGCGCACCTCCATTAAGGATATTCATCATTGGCAATGGCAAAGTATTAGCATTAACGCCACCTAAATATCTGTATAAACTCTGATTGCTTTCCTGAGCAGCAGCTTTAGCTACAGCCAGTGAAACAGCAAGCATGGCATTAGCACCTAAATTAGATTTATTAGGCGTACCATCCAGTTCAATCATGGTTTTATCTATCAGGTTTTGCTCGAAAATATAAGCACCCAAAAGTTCATTGCTGATGATATCGTTGACGCTGCTAACAGCTTTCAAAACACCTTTACCCAGGTATTTTGATTTGTCTCCGTCTCTCAGTTCTACTGCTTCATGAATACCTGTGCTGGCACCACTTGGAACAGCGGCTCTTCCCATGCAACCATTTTCGGTGATTACATCGACTTCTACAGTTGGGTTACCTCTTGAATCGAGGATTTGTCTGGCTTTTACGTCTGCAATTAATGACATATTTGTATTTTAGGAATTAGGATTTAGTAAATAAGTATAGGATATAGAGGTTAGCGAACTCTCCATTATCCTATTATTTGATACTGCTGATAAAATCATCAAACAAGTATCTTGAATCGTGGGGACCCGGAGAAGACTCTGGGTGATACTGCACACTGAAGGCTTTCTTTCCTTTGATTCTTATACCTTCGATGGTATTATCGTTTAAGTTTATGTGGGTTACTTCAATATCCGGATTAGTATTTTCTTTCAGAGCAAAACCGTGGTTCTGAGAAGTGATTTCGCACTGTCCGGTAATGATGTTTTTAACGGGGTGGTTAAGACCGCGGTGACCGTTATGCATTTTGAAGGTCTCTAATCCCATGGCGCGACCAAGTAATTGGTTACCCAGGCAAATACCAAACATTGGCACACCAGCATCTAATAGAGCTTTTACGGTTTCAACGGCATAATCCATGGCTGATGGATCGCCAGGACCGTTAGAGATCAATATACCGTTTGGATTCCAGGCCATGATATCTTTTACTGAAGCATGTGCATTGAAGACGCCGCAGTATGCATCGCGTTCGTTAAGGCAACGCAAAATATTTTTCTTTACACCAAAATCCAGAACCGCTACTCTGTGAGCCGCCTGATCTGAACCTGTTGTGTAAAAATCTGGGGTACTAACATGAGATGACAATTCCAAACCAGCCATATCAGGCACATCTCTCAGCATTTGCTTCAATGTGTCGATATCGGTAATTTCGCTACTGATGATAGCGTTCATAGCCCCTTTATCTCTGACATGTCTAACAACCTGACGAGTGTCGATATTCTGAATACCAACCACCTGGTTATTGATAAAATAATCGTCGATGCTGTTGACCGCCATTTTGCGGGAATGATGATGGGCAAAGGTGCTACACACCAAACCTGAAATTTTAATGTTTTCAGATTCTACATCGTCATTGCTGACGCCATAATTTCCGATGTGAACGTTTGTCTCGACTAAAATTTGGCCAAAATAGGATGGATCGGTGAAAACTTCCTGATAACCGGTCATCCCGGTATTAAAACAAATCTCACCTGTGGTAGTTCCAATCTTGCCTACTGCCTTGCCTTTGAAGTAGGTTCCGTCTTTTAATAGCAGAACTGCTTGTGTTGAACTCATTAAAGTGCAAAAGTAAAGTATATCGAACAATTAAAAAACACAATTTATACCCATTTATTGAGCAGCTCAATTGAGCCTGTTTTGCTCAGAAAAAGCTTTCTCAAGGCACAAAAATACCCGCCCTTACTGCATAAATGGCAATGCCTACCACATTGTCCGTTTCCAGTTTTTTCATAATATGGTTGCGATGGGTCTTCACCGTATTGTTCGAAAGCGACAATTTATCGGCGATTTCCTGGGAACTCATCTGTTTACAAATCATTCTGATGATCTCTTTTTCCCTCTCACTTAAATCGACTTTCTCGTTTTTGTTGTAATTGCGTTCAAACTTCGATTTATTGCCCAAAAAGCGGGTCCACACATCGTCTACTTCTTTTGAAAGATACTGAACACCTTCTGAGACTCTTAAAATGGCTTCTGTCAATTCAAGTTCGTCGGTACTCTTTAGCACATATCCCAGTACGCCCATATCCAGTAATTCTATCATCTGTCGTTTAGAATCCGACATGGTTAGAATAATGATTTTACTTCGCGGAAAATCTTTCTTAATAAGCGCAGCCGCTTCTACGCCATCCATTTCTGGCATTTGCAAATCCAGTAAAATGATATCGTAATGCGTTTGCTTGAGCTTTTCAATACAATCTCTCCCGTTTTCTGCTTCATCGCATTTCGTAACAAAGTCGATATTATTAAGTATGCGCTTGATGCCATTGCGGTACAGCGGATGGTCGTCGACAACCAGCACACTAAGGTCTTTGGTAATATTTTCGGTTTCCATGTTAATAGGTTAATGTTATTCTTGAATAAAATCCATCTTTCATATTGATCTCAATATGCCCTTTCATTAGTTCGACACGGGTACTAATATTTTTCAGACCAATTCCTGCGTCCTGACTATTGAAATTTTTGTTACCCGTTCCATTATCTTTATAAGTGTAAATTAAATAGCGTTTAGCTGGATCTATGGTAATCTCAACAGAAATCAAACTGGCTTTACTGTGTTTGTTAGAGTTATAAACCATTTCCTGAGTTATTTTAAACAGATGAGATTTAATCATATCATCATATTCGAGTCCGCTCGAGTTACTGGTAAAACTGATTTTAATAGCGTTCTCTGACTGGCGATCTATCATCTCTTTAATGGCTTCTACCAATCCAAATTTTATCAGTGATTGCGACATCAGATCATGGGAAATGGTTCGAATATCCTGAATGGCTTTTTTGATTTGCGTTTTTGTTTCGGCCACTATCGCTGGTATCTCTTGTACATTGTCTTTGATCCGATCGACTGTGAAAATAATATTCGACAAATGCGGGCCCATTTCATCGTGTAAATCGCGCGCCAATCGCTGCCTCTCTTCATCCTGACCATGAATAAAGTTAGTCAATGCCTCAGCCTGTTTCTTTAAAAGATTCACTCTGTACTTATTAATTAGCACAAAAAAGAAAATGGCCATCAGTATGAGAATGATACTGAAAGAACCCACTAATACGATGACAAATTCTGCTAATTGCGACATCTGAAACTATACATTAATAAGGTGTTGAGGGTAATATTGGCGAGGTGGTTGATGGTAACATCTGTATATTTATATATTTCCAGTACGTTTCCCTTTAATTCATCACCAATAAACAAATAAATATTAAATGGCAAAATGGCCATAAAATAAATTAGGCGGGCAAAGGCTATCCAGAAGATGTAGTTCTTATTAAATTCGGTATCGCTTAAATCGAAGGTTTTTAAGAGCATC
>JAIXYV010000027.1 GCA_027490055.1 Bacteroidota bacterium
AGGTGGTACTGGCTTTATCTTGGAATACTTTGGCGAAGGTGCTGAAAGCTTATCGTGCACAGGTAAAGGTACTATCTGTAACATGGGTGCCGAGATTGGTGCCACAACTTCTACTTTTGGTTACGACGAGAGTATGGAGCGTTACCTGAGAGCAACCGGCAGAGCAGAAGTAGCCGATATGGCAAATGCTGTAAAAGCACACCTGACTGCTGACCCTGAGTGTTATGCTAATCCTGAAGCTTACTTTGATCAGGTTATTGAAATCAACCTGTCAGAACTTGAACCACATATTAACGGTCCGTTTACGCCAGATTTAGCGACCCCTATTTCTAAAATGAAAGAAGTTGCTGCTGCAAACGGCTGGCCAATGAATGTAGAAGTTGGTTTGATTGGTTCTTGCACCAACAGTAGTTATGAAGATATTTCAAGAGCTGCAAGTTTGGCGGAGCAAGTTGCTGAGAAAAATTTGAAGACTAAAGCTGAGTTCACTATCACACCTGGTAGCGAGCTTGTAAGATATACCATCGAAAGAGATGGCTTTATCGATACATTCCATAAAATTGGTGCTACCGTATTCGCAAATGCTTGCGGACCGTGCATCGGTATGTGGACCAGAATGGGTGCTGAGAAGAAAGAGAAGAACTCAATTATTCACTCTTTCAACAGAAACTTTGCAGCCAGACAAGACGGTAATCCTAATACACATGCTTTCGTTGCCAGTCCGGAAATTACAACCGCATTAGCTATTGCCGGTCGTCTAGATTTCAATCCATTGACTGATTCATTAGTCAACGAAAATGGAGAGTCTGTGATGCTGGATGAGCCAACAGGTATGGAATTGCCACAAAAAGGATTTGATGTAGAAGATGCAGGCTATCAGGCACCAGCGGCTGATGGTTCAGGCGTTCAGGTCAATGTGTCTCCTGAAAGCAAACGTTTACAGTTATTAGAACCATTCTCAGCCTGGGAAGGTACCGACCTTATGGGCTTGAAGCTTCTGATTAAAGCGAAAGGTAAGTGTACAACTGACCATATTAGTATGGCGGGACCATGGTTGAAGTTCAGAGGACACCTTGACAATATCAGTAACAATATGCTGATTGGCGCGGTGAACTTCTACAACGAAAAAACCAATCTGGTAAAAAACCAGATGAATGAAGTATACGACGAAGTGCCAAAAGTTCAAAGAGCATACAAAGCTGCTGGATTAGGCAGTATTGTAGTAGGTGACGAGAACTATGGTGAAGGATCGAGCAGAGAGCACGCAGCAATGGAGCCTAGACATTTAGGTGTTCGTGTGGTACTGACAAAATCATTCGCTCGTATTCACGAAACCAATTTGAAAAAGCAAGGTATGCTGGCATTAACATTTGCCGATAAAGCAGATTATGACAAGATTCAGGAAGATGACAGCATAGATGTAATTGGATTGACTACCTTTGCGCCTAACGTGCCTTTAAAACTGGTATTTACGCACAAAGACGGAAGTTCAGACACCATCGTTTGTAACCACACTTATAACGAACAGCAAATTGAGTGGTTCAAAGCTGGAGGTGCTTTGAATATCATCAGAAGAAGCGTCCAATAAGCTGAACACCAAAAAAGACTTGAAAATCCCGCTGAAAAAGCGGGATTTTTTTTGAAACAAGGGGTAAGTAAATAAATAATAGTTTGTAAGCCTGTATTTGAGTGTGATTTGTAATTAATAGATTTACAGCTATTTGAGAGTTAATTATTCTCAAAGTAGGCTATGGTAAATTTGAAATGCGGTAAAACGGAATCATATTTTAAAAAAAGGTTTGCATTTTAAACTTTAATCCATATTTTTGCACTCCCAAAATTTATACACACCATGGATTTAATTAAGTTCGTAGAAAAAGAATATTTAAAGGCTGACCTGCCTAATTTTAAAGCTGGTGACAGAGTTACTGTTCACTACAAAATTAAAGAAGGTAACAAAGAAAGAATTCAGCTTTTCCAGGGTGATGTCATCCAACGTAGAAATGCTGGTTTAAACGCCATGTTCACAGTTAGAAAAATTTCTAACGGTGTAGGTGTTGAAAGAATTTTCCCATTACACTCACCAAACATCGACAAAATCGAAGTAAACAAAATTGGTAAGGTTCGTAGAGCAAGAATCTTCTATCTAAGAGGATTAAGCGGTAAAGCTGCGAGAATTGCGGAAAAACGTTAATTTTAAAGAGAGGTTAATAGTTTTCATAGGTAAAAAGAAGGTCAACTTACAGGTTGGCCTTTTTTGTTGCCCGAAATTTTTGGTGGCGTCATCTAAACGGGCAAAAAAAAATCCCGGCACGTGGCCAGGATTTTTGGATGAGTAATATTGATTAATCTTTGGGATTAGTGTTTGCTCAGGTAGTCAGCTACACCGTTGAAGGTAGCATTCATGGCATCATCACCTTTTTCCCAGTTAGCCGGACAAACTTCACCGTGTGTTTCAACGTGTTGAAGAGCGTCAACAATTCTAAGGGTTTCGTCAACGCTTCTACCGATTGGTAAATGGTTAACAGTTTGGTGCATCACGATACCAGTTTTGTCGATTAAGAATAAACCACGGAAGGCGATCATTGGGCCATTAGCGGTTAATTCGCCGTTGTCGTTATAGTCGTAGTTGCCAAACAGAACATCGTAGTTAGTAGCGATGGTTTTGGTGGTGTCTGCAACGATTGGGTATGTAACACCCTGGATACCGCCTTTATCTTTTGGTATTTGCAACCAGCTGAAATGGCTTTCTTCTGTGTCGGTGCTGCAAGCAACAACTTTTACGCCTCTTTTTTCAAACTCACCTAACTGAGCCTGGAAGGCATGTAATTCTGTTGGGCAAACAAAGGTGAAATCTTTAGGATAGAAGAACAGAACTACGTGGTTTTTACCCAGGTACTGATCTAAACTGAAGTTTTCTACAATCTCTTCTCCGTTGATAACGGCAGAAGCACTGAAGTGTGGAGCTTTTTTTCCTACTAATACTGACATAATGGGTGCAAATTTGAACTTATTTTTGGTATTTTTTAAATAGAACTTTATAATTTTAGTATATATTTAGTCTATACCGAAATGATGGATTATAGATTTAATTAATTTAGGGCATAAAAAAAGCGACTTGTAAGACAAGTCGCTTTTGATTTAAATATCAGTATTAGGCTTTGCCCATTTCCTTAAGGTGACGAACGTGAGAGGCTACAGCCAATCTAACTTTCGGGTATTCGATATAAGGGATGTTGTACTCTTTGCAAACCTGTTTCACAATTTCTGAAATTGCCGGGTAGTGGATGTGAGAGATGTGCGGGAACAGGTGGTGTTCAACCTGGAAATTTAATCCTCCTGTAAACCAAGAAACAATTTTGTTTTTAGTAGCAAAATTAGCAGTGGTTTTTAACTGGTGAACCGCCCATTCGTCTTCAACTTTACCTGTTGTTGCATCTGGTGTTGGGAAGTGTGTATCAGAAACTGTGTGAGCTAACTGGAATACTAAACTAAGAACGATACCTGCGAACAGTCCGTAAGTTAAGAAACCGATTAACCATGCAGTAAAGCCAACCATATAAATAGGAACAACTACAAATAATACTAAGTGTAAGGCTTTGAAACCCCAGAATGTAAAGTGTTCTTGCATGCTCATTTTCTTGATTGGCATTTCACCTACCTTTTTGGTGAAGTACTTTTTATAGTCGGTGAAGAAAATCCAGTAAATGTATAGCAGAGAATAAGCTAGCAGGAAATAGTATTGCTGGAATTTGTGGATCTTGTAATGCTTTTGTGTGTCGCAAAGTCTAAGGAAAGGTTTTGCGTTAATGTCGTCATCCATGCCTTCGATGTTAGTGAAAGTGTGGTGAACAACATTGTGCTTAGTCTTCCACATAAACACATTAGCACCTAATACATTTAAAGATAAGCCAGCAAGTTCATTCAGCCATTTTTGCTGACTGAAGCTGCCGTGTGCACCATCGTGCATGATGTTAAAGCCAATAGCAGAGGTAAGTGTTCCTAAAAGGAGGCACTCGAATAAACTGATATAAATAATATCAGAGGTGAAAAAAATTAAGTGCACATAAACAGCGATGAAACTGGTAACCAAAATAATGGCTTTAGAGTACAATTTAAAGTTTCCGGTTGGTTTTGCCTTAATCTCAACAAAATAGTCATTGATGCGTTTTCTTAGTTCAGCGTGAAATGAGTTAGTTGGGTTTAAGAATTTAGGGATTATCATGAATAAATTTCAATATTATTATGCAAAGGTAAGTCAAATACTTTAATATTTGTGGGGGCGACTTATCGAAAACCTAAATACTGATATAAGTCATAGATTATCAAACTCTTGCAAACTCTTGGTTTTGAGCATTAAAACATTGATTTTGATTGATTTTCAGTGATTAAAATAGCGGCTTTTTTCGTATCTTTGCGGCATTAATGCCATACAATAAGAAATCAGGGGACGATCAAAGGAAAAGCGGCGGTTACAAAGCCGGAGGCAGATCACCTAAAAGCAGCGACGGTTACAAGAGGAAAAGCAATGACAGATCAGGCAGTGCGCCTCGAAATGAAGGTTTTAAATCCAGGAATTCAGAATTTAACACTTTCGACAAAGACGAGTTGTCTGCTCCAAGGTTCTTGCCACCTAAGCGCTCAGGGAGTGCCGGACCGCGTACTTATGGTAAAGATGGCTTCAAAAAAGATGGTCCAGCCCGCGACAATAAAGGTCGTGACGGCGGCTACCGCAAGGGGCCTTCAAGCGAAAACAGAGATGGCGGCTATCGCAGAGGTCCTTCAAGTGAAAACAGAGATGGCGGCTATCGCAGAGGTCCTTCAAGTGAAAACAGAGATGGCGGCTACCGCAAAGGTCCTTCAAGCGAAGATAGAGACGGTGGTTTCCGCAGAGGTCCATCCAGCGAACGCCGCGATGAAGGCTTCCGCAGAGGTCCTGCCGGCGAAAAGCGTGAAGAAGGTTTCAGAAAAGGTCCGGGTTCATACGGTAAACGCGAAGATAATTTCAAAAAACGCAGTGAAGGTGGTTTCAGAGATCGTCCGGAATCAGGCGATCGTCGCGATAGCAAACCTCGCTCATATGGAAGCGACAGACCAGATAGCAGAGGTCCGAAACGCGAAGGATTCGATAAGAAAGACAGTGGGTTTGACAGAGATAAAAAGCCATACCGTCCGAAGTACGATCCAGAAATAAAAGTAAAAAAATCTTTCAAAGAACGCAAAGAAGAACTGATGGGTCCGGATTTGGATAGCGGTGATTTGCGTCTTAATAAATACATTGCTAATGCTGGTATTTGCAGCAGAAGAGAAGCCGACGAGCTTATCAAGCAAGGTTTGGTAACCATCAACAATACAGTGGTTACAGAGATGGGTTATAAAGTTAAGAAAGAGGATGTGGTAAAGTACGATGGCAGAAAAATTCTTCCAGAACCATATGTCTACATTCTGATGAATAAACCTAAGGATTTTATCACCACAACCGAAGATGATAAAGGTCGTAAAACGGTGATGGATCTTCTGGCGGATAAAGTGCCTCAAAGAGTCTATCCAATCGGCAGACTTGATCGCAATACAACCGGTGTGTTGTTGCTTACCAATGATGGCGAGGTGTCTCAGGCCCTTACACATCCAAGTTTTCAGATTAAAAAAGTCTACCACGTTGTGTTAGATAAAAAAGTATCTGGAACTGACCTGGATAAATTAGTAGAAGGCTTAGATTTAGAAGACGGTCGTGTTCACGCAGACGCTGTTTCTTTTGTTGAATCTGAAGACCGCAGACATGTTGGTGTAGAGATTCACAGTGGTAGAAATCGTGTTGTCAGAAGAATGTTTGAAGCATTGGGTTACGATGTTGAAAAACTAGACCGCGTAAGCATGGGTATATTTACCAAAAAAGATTTGCCAAGAGGTAAATGGCGCCACCTGAATCAGTCTGAAATAGGTTTCCTGATGAAGTTGAAGAGTAAAATGCCGTAATGTCATTTTATTGTAAAACTTTCCTTGTAAGAAAGTAGTATTTCATTCGCCCATTTCGGGCCTTAAAAAAATTTAATTCAAAGTATTTTTAGTCATTGAAACAATGTGCTAAGCTTGCCTCATGTTTTGGCAATATTGGCGTGGTGTTTTGCTGGATGTTTTATTCCCGCGTTTGTGTGCGGGTTGTTCAGAACCTTTGCAGCGCAACGAGTACAGGTTGTGCCTGTCTTGTTTTGTTAAACTGCCTTTAAGTGATTTTAAAAAAGGTGCCGCTAATCCGGTTGAACGCTTGTTTCATGGACGGGTTTTGCTTGAATCAGCTTCTGCTTTTATGGTATTTAAAAAAGCTGGATTGGCTCAGCATCTGATGCACCAGCTCAAGTATAAAGGGGATGAAGAACTCGGGGTCGAGTTGGGAAGGTACTTTGGGAATTCTATTAAACGTCAATCATACAGCGCTCTGCCAGAAGCCTTAACCTGTGTGCCTTTGCATGCTGAAAAGCAGAAACAGAGGGGGTTCAATCAGAGTGCTGCAATTGCAAAAGGAATGTCAGAAATATTAGGGATTCCTTTCCGTGAAGACTTGCTGAAGCGTTCAACCTTAACCAGTACTCAAACTCGCAAGAAAAGATATGAGCGCTGGGAGAACATGCAGACTGGATTTGAGGCGGGGAATTGCAGTGAATTCAAACATATTGGTATTGTGGATGATGTCATAACCACCGGAGCAACTTTGGAGGCTTGTGTGTCAGTTTTAAAAAGTGGAGGAATTTTACAAATCAGTGTCTTTGCGCTATGTATATCAATCAAGTAAATTCGTTATATTTGCAAAAAAAGATACAAATGAAAGTCAATAATTTTACTATTTTGTTGTTGGCAATGTTCTGTGCATTGACTGCCCAGGCTCAAAAGCCTAGTATTGGTCAAATGATAGGTGAACGTGTGCCTCAGTTCTGTGGATCAACCGGTAGTTCGGGTGCTGATTCAACCAGATTGCCTGTAATGTTTCAAGCTCGAATAACTGGATTAAATCCAGGTTCCAGGTACAAATACTTTGCCCGTTTTATTAGTCTGGCAGATACAGCCAGCTCAACTACAACCGGCGTTGGAACTCCAATTATTATTAAGCAAAACGGTACATGGAGAACCATCAGCAGTCCAGATTTATCTACTGCAGGTGCTCATGATACTATTACCATGTCAATAGGTATGGGTGACTATTTAGGTTGGTTTGGCGCTGTGTATAACAATGATGCCAGATTTACTCCGGGTAGTTACATCTATCCTATGATTGTTATGGAAGAAATAGGAACAGGTTCGCCAAATCCAGTGAAAATCTATATCAATGATTCAATTAAAGTATTAGGTTTTTCTCAGGCCAACAATAGCAATAGTGGTACTGCCATATACGGTAGTTCATTTGCGCCAGGTAAAAGTATTGTTGCCTTATATGATGATGTTAATGGTATGACAACCCGTCCTATTGCTGTTACTTATGCTGAAAGTGAATCACTTTCATTTTCTAATATGCCTACCTGGTACAACAATAGAGTAAATGGTTCATCTGGTGCATGGGGCGCAATCATTCCAAATGATCTTTCTGCAGGTATTCAAAGAATCGAAAGTAGAGATGCAGGTTTTGATACTATTATATTCGCCAATAAAGAAAGTGATGCTATCTGGGGTAATGACTCAACAATGGATAGAAGAGGCGGTGCCAGAAAAGCGGTTGTTATTAAGAGTGATTTTGCACCTTTGGTAAAACCTGAATTTGAATTTGTTCTTAACACAACCAATCTTGTAGAAACTAATACCATTGTGAAAGCAGTTGTTAGAAGAAGATACGGTAATGCTGACTCCAGTAAAATCAGTGCATTTGTTAATGCAGGTACTGCAACTAATGGTTCAGATTACACCATTTTGTCTACATTCCCTTTCTCATTCAAACCTTATGGTGAAGCCACAGATACTTTAAGAGTAAGAATTTTCGATGATTTTGCCAGTGAGCCGACTGAAAACGTTGCGATTCGTTTGAACAATCCAGTGAATGCTAAAGTGGGTTTCCAAACTACCCACTCAATCAATATTACCGACAATGATTTGCCAGTTGTGACTTTCGCAAGAAGATCTGTTACTGTGAAAGAAAATGGCGGTATCTTAAAAGTAAAACTAAGAATCAATAGTGGTTCTAACACCGCTACAAATGTTAGAGTAGCTGTTAAAACTAAGTCGGATAGTACCTTTATTCCTATGGACTTCAAAATGGGTAGCAACAATGTTGATACTACCGTTCGTTTCCCGGGTGGTAAAGTGGTCGACAGTTTAGAATTTAATCTCTATCTGCAAAACGATGGCAGAAGTGAAGACCGAAATGATACAGTTGTATTAGTACTTCGCAATCCAACTTCACCTGCTATTGCTGGTGCCGATTCACTAATGACTTTGATTATCGAAGACGATGATGCGCCTTCTCAATTCAGATTTGCTAACAGTAAATTGACCGTTAATGAAGGTGTAGGTTCTGTAAAAATTAGAATTAACAGAAACCTTGGGAATGCCTTCCAGAGTGATATTATCTTGTCTTACGACAATGATCCTAAAAATGCTCAGGCTGGCAGCGACTTTAATTTCAGTCCTCAGTTGTTGTCTTTTGACGCTACTGATCCTGATAGTTTAGTTATCACCGTGCCTATCATTAATGATAACTTAAGTGAGTTAAGAGAGGATGCTGTATTTGTAATCAGAAATTCATTCAACGCTCGTATTGCTAAACCTGATACTTTCAGAATTAGCATCATCGATAATGACTTGCCAGAATATAAAATCGTAAAAATCAATACGTCTAAATCGCCTAACTTTATTCTAGATAGTTTAAATGTACATTGCGCATTGAGAGGGGTTGTTTACGGTGTTAACATGGGTACCACGCCTAATGGTACATCATTTACATTGATGGATAACACTGGTGGTATTCAGGTAGTGAATGGCAGCACTAAAGGCTACACTGTTACAGAAGGTGATAGTGTTCAGGTCTATGGCCGAATTGCTCAGATCAATGGTATGAGCGCCATCTCTCAACTAGATACTATCATCAAACTTGGATCTGGCAGAACGCTTAAAAATCCGAAAGTAGTTACTTTGTTAACTGAAGCTACCGAGTCTGATTTAGTAAGATTCAATTTAGTGAAACTAGCTAACCCTTCAGAATGGCCAAGCACAGCGCTTGCTCCAAATACGACTGCCAGTGTTACTATGCAAACTGCTTCTGGTACCTTTACTGCGATCATCGACAGTGAAACAGATATTGATGGTAAACCAGCACCAGCAGGATTCTTTAACTTAACTGGTTTAGGCGCACAAATCGACGCCACTACACCTTACACCACTGGTTATGTGATGTTCCCAAGAAGAATGACGGATGTGGCTAATCTTACGGTTCCTGTGTTTAGTTTTACCACTACCACATCAATCAGTAAAGAGAACAGAGATAGTACAGAAGCCTTTACTTTACAGTGCGCTAACCTTACTTCTCCTCAGCAAATCAATCTGGTGATTAAAGGTGGTACAGCCGCCAGAAACACCGACTACCAGTCAAATGGTTCTAGATTGTTTATCCTGTCGCCTGCAGTTCCTAGTGTTATTGTGAAATCAAAAATCAATGATGATATTACACCAGAACTTAATGAAACCATTATCTGGGTGATCAGAGATAATCCATGGGGTACTCTAGTTGGTGCTGATAGTATTCACACTATTACAATCATCGACGACGAAACCAACAGCATTGATGATATTGGCTTATCTTCTCTGATTAAATTATATCCTAATCCTGCCAATGGTATTGTGAATCTGAAATCTTCAGATGCCATCATTCAAACAGTAGAAGTGAGCGATCTTAACGGTCGTGTGATCATGAAGCTTGAAGGTGTTGATGCTCTTGAGACAGTCCTTAATATCGAAGGATTAAGCAAAGGGATGTACAATGTTAATTTAACAACCGACAAAGGTATTGCCAGAAAAATTCTGAGCGTACTGTAATCAATAAATCATTTAGTAAAAGCGCCTTATTTTTAAGGCGCTTTTTTTTTAATACAAACAATGAAACAAGTATTTTTTGAAGAGGATTTCCTGGTGTTTTTCATGGACCTTGCGCCGAATAATAACAAGGACTGGTTTGATCTCAACAGACAACGTTATCTGAAGAACATTAAAGCCCCTTTTGAGGCTTTTGTAACGCATTTAATTGAGAAGATGAATAAGGATTACCCCCTGGGTGATCTGAAAGCGTCTGACTGTATTTTCAGGATCAATAAAGATGTTAGATTCAGTAAAGATAAAACACCCTATAAACTGCAAACTTCTGCGCTGATTAAGAAAGGCGGGAAGAAAGCAATGCATGAAGCTGGCTTGTATATAGAGCTTGGACCAGAATACCTGCAAATATATACAGGTGTGTATATGCCAGAGAAAGATCAGCTGGAAACTATTCGCAAAGCCATCGCTAAACATCCCGATACATTTGAAAAGATTATTACAAAGCCCGATTTCAAAAAGTACTTTGGTGCTCCAAAAGGCGAGCGGTCTAAACTATTGCCTGCCCCATTAAAAGCTGCCGCAGCCAGTTGCGAATGGATCTATAATAAACAGTTCTATTTACAGCATACAGTTGATGCGGAGAAAATACTGGAACCCGGACTGGATGAGTATATCCTCAAAGTTTTCAAAGCGGCCCGCGAATACAACGATTTTCTTGAACCTTAATATCAATCGTAATTGTTGTAATTTTGTGCCATGTTTGATCTGAAAGAAATTCTGACAGTAACCTTTACCCTTTTTGCTGTTATTGATATTATTGGGTCTATCCCGGTAATTATTACACTGCGCGAAAAGATTGGTCACATACAGTCGGAGAAGGCTACCCTGGTTGCCGGTTTATTAATGACTTTGTTTTTTCTGGTGGGAGAGGAGTTCTTGAATTTACTCGGACTCGATATTCATTCATTTGCTTTGGCTGGTTCTATCGTGATTTTTATTATCGGACTGGAGATGATACTCGGGAGAGATTTGTTTAAGACCGATCCAGACGCCAAATCCGGCAGCATTGTGCCTATTGCTTTTCCTATTATTGCTGGTAGCGGAACGCTTACCACGATTATGTCTCTTAAGTCGGAGTTCGCTGGCATCAATATCTATATTGGTATATTGATTAATCTGGTATTCATCTATACCGTATTAAAACTAACTGGTAAGATTGAAAAGATATTAGGTAAAGGTGGTTTACTGGTTGTAAGAAAGTTCTTTGGTGTAATACTAATCGCCATTGCCGTTAAGATATTCAAATCGAATCTATTTGTATAAGCACCATTAAATAGGTTCAATAAAAAAGCCCGTAAAATTTACGGGCTTTTTTATTGTTTAATATAGTAGTGATTAAAGAGAATCCAGTTTTCTTGCAACTGAAGTTTCTTCGAATATTTCAAGATTATCACCTACCTGAATGTCCTGGTAGTTTTTGATAGAGATACCGCATTCAAAGCCTCTGACAACATCTTTCACATCGTCTTTGAAACGTTTCAGTGCATCGATAGCGCCCTGATGTACAACAACACCATCTCTGATAACACGTACTTTAGAGTTTCTGGTTACGCGACCATCAGTAACATAACATCCGGCAACGGTACCAACTTTAGTGATTTTGAAGACATCTCTTACATCCACATTACCAATGATAGTTTCTTTGATTTCCGGACTCAACATGCCTTCGATAGCAGATTTGATTTCGTCAATCGCCTGGTAAATGATAGAGTAGTGACGGATATCGATTTGTTCTGTTTCCGCAATTTTCTTAGCACTGTTAGAAGGACGCACCTGGAAACCAATGATGATAGCGTCTGATGCAGAAGCAAGCAATACGTCACTTTCTGTAATCTGACCAACACCTTTGTGAATCACTTTCACCATTACCTCTTTGTTAGAAAGGTTTAGTAATGAGTCGCTCAATGCTTCCACTGAACCATTCACGTCACCTTTGATGATTAAGTTAAGTTCTTTGAAGTTACCGATAGCCAAACGTCTTCCAATTTCTTCGAGGGTGATGTGCTTAGTGGTACGGATACCTTGTTCACGCATCAGCTGTTCGCGTTTGTTGGCCAGTTCTTTTGCTTCGTCTTCATTGTTCAGAACAAATAACGGATCACCTGCTGAAGGGGTTTCAGAGAAACCAAGCATACTCACCGGTGTTGACGGTCCGGCTTCTTCAACTCTTTGATTTCTTTCGTTGAACAAGGCTTTTACCTTAGCGTAATTAGCACCAGCTACCAGGTGGTCGCCCACTCTTAATGTACCTGTTTGTACCAATACACTGGCAACCACACCGCGACCTTTATCAAGGCGCGCTTCAACGATTGTGCCTTTAGCTTTTCTTGTTGGATCTGCTTTCAGTTCCAATAATTCAGCTTCAAGTAATATTTTTTCTAAAAGTTTGTCAATGTTAAGACCCTTTTTAGCAGAGATTTCTTGTGACTGGAATTTACCGCCCCATTCTTCCACCAGGATGTTCATGGCAGAAAGTTCTTCTCTGATTTTTTCTGGGTTTGCACCGTCTTTGTCCACTTTGTTAATGGCAAAGATCATCGGAACATTCGCAGCCTGAGCGTGACTGATAGCCTCGCGTGTTTGAGGCATGATGCTGTCGTCTGCTGCAATTACGATAACGGCGATATCTGTTACTTTAGCACCACGGGCACGCATAGCGGTAAAGGCTTCGTGACCGGGAGTGTCAAGGAATGTGATTTTTTGTCCTTTAGGAAGTTTAACCTCATAAGCACCGATGTGCTGAGTGATACCACCCGCCTCACCTGCGATTACGTTGGCCTTACGAACATAGTCAAGTAAGGATGTTTTACCGTGGTCGACGTGACCCATTACGGTAACGATAGGCGGACGAGAGATAGATTTTTCAGGATCGTCAATCTCATCGGTGAACTGAATCGTTTCCTGAGCATCCACAAACTCGACTTCAAAGCCAAATTCGTCAGCAACCAGGGTAATGGTTTCAGCATCCAAACGTTGGTTGATAGACACCATGATGCCCAGAGAGAAACAGGTTGAGATAACCGAAGTTACCGGCACATCCATCATTTTAGCGAGGTCGTTAGCAGTAAGGAATTCTGTTACTTTCAGAATCATACCTTCCTGTTCCATACGTTCGTTTTCCTCTTTACGAGACTGGTAGTGGACATCACGTTTCTGGCGTTTAAACTTAGATTTAGATGTTTTACCTCTACCTGAAGAGTCAATTTTGTTGAGGGTCTTCTTTAATTTATCCTGGATTTCCTTTTGAGAGATTTCCTTTTTAGGCTCGTCTTTTCTTTGGTGGGTGCTGCGGTTAACTTTGATTTCCTGTTGGATGTTAACTTTCTGAGCGCCTGATTTGCGTTTGCGTTTTTCGCGGTTAGCTTTGTCAGGGGCCTGGAATTTTGATTTGATAACCGGTTCAGGTTTCAATTCAATTTTTCCTTTGATCGTTAATCCGTCCAGTTCTACCAGATTGGCTTTTACCAATTCTCTTTCGTCGATTTCTTCGATTTCAGGAGCAACTGGTTCTGGAGCCGCTACAACAACTGGTGCGATAGGTTCTGGCTCCGGTGCTTTTTTAACTTCAACTTTCGGTTTTTCAGCCTGAACTTCTTTTTTCTTTTTGCTCGGACCGTCAAGGTCGATTTTGCCTTTGACTTTCAAGCCCCCTGTTGTTTCAGGTTTAGGGGTTTCAACTATTTTTTCAATCACTACCGGCTCAGGCTCAGGAGCGATTTTTTCTTCTTTTACTGGCGCTTTAGGCTTGTCTTCAACCACCACATTTTTAATAAAAACTTCAGTTTCAGGCTCTGCTTCAACAGGTTTTTCATCCTGTTTTTTCTTCAGAGTAGATTCATCAGCTTTAACGGTTGTCTCATCGCGTTTTTTGAGTTTGCTGCTCAAACCCGCAGATTTGGATTGTTCTTTTACTTCTTTCTCAGAAGAAAAAAGTCCTGAAATGTAATTGTACATTTCATCGTTTAGCTTTGCAGTCGGCTTATTTTCTATGGCAAAACCTTTCTTCTGCAAACTCTCAATAATCGTTTGCGTACTTACATTAAATTCCGATGCTGCTTTTCCTAATCTTATTTCTGCCATTTAATCTTTTATAGTGCTGTATTTGACAACTGTTTGCCAAACGTGCAAAGGTAAGGTTTTAATGCAATTTTTGCAAATAAATAAAGAAAGTATGCGTTTTGAGGGGCTTTTTTACCTCAGACACTTGAAATAATCAAATGGTTCAAGGCAGTCTTTACAGCGGTAAAGTGCCTTGCAGGCGGTACTGCCAAACTGACTGATTAGTTCGGTTTTCTTGCTGTTGCAATGAGGACATTCGATCTGGTCGGGTTTGCCGAATAGCGTGTCAATACTGATATCATCGTCCTGAGGCGGAGCAATGCCGTATGCCTTAAGTTTTTGCTTGCCTTTTTCACTCATCCAGTCGGTGGTCCATGCCGGGGAGAGGACTAATTTAACATCATTATTAATGCCTTTTTCAAGCAAAGCGCCTCTGATTTCCATTTCTATCATGTTCATCGCCGGGCAACCACTGTAGGTCGGGGTAATATGCACCATTACCTTGTCTTCCGTGGCAATTACTTCGCGCACTACACCAAGGTCAACGATGGATAAAACCGGAATTTCCGGATCACTTACCGTTTCTAAAATTCCCCAAACTTCTGCTGTGTTAATCATACAATTTTCGGCGTCACAAATATACTGTATTACTTGAATACTATTTGATCAGGCGTTCTAAAATTTTATGACATTGCTCATATTCATAACCCTTGGCTACCAAATGTTTAAGGGCTTTTTGTTTGAGTTGCCATTTTATGCCGCCTTTATGAGTGGCCAGATATTTTTCAGCCTGAGTGATCAAACGCGCTTCGTAGTCATCATCTTCTATTTCACTCATGGCCTTTTTGATACAATAATCGCTGATGTCTCGCATTTTTAGTTCCCTGATTATGCGGGTTCTTCCCCAGCCTTTTTGCCTGAATTTTCCACCAGCATAAGCCCTGGCAAAACGTTCCTCATTAAGAAAATCGGCCTTCACCAGACGGGCCAGAACTTCTCCTACTTCGTCGGTATTAAGTCCGTAATCGTATAATTTACTTATGACTTCTTTGTGGCAGCGCTCCTGATATGAACAGTAATATTCTATCTTTGGAATGGCCTGCTGCTTCGTAATCTTTTCTGTTCTTCTTACCTGTTCGTCCATGCTCACAATATACTTAATTTTTCTCTGTAAACCCCGTCTATACTTACTATTTCAATATAATACAGGCCTTTTTTAAGGTGACTAATATCGCAGTAATTGTCTGTTAGATGTAATTCAATTATTTTTCCAGACAAGTCAATTAAGTTGACGGTTTTTATATCCTCAGAAGTTTCAATGGTTATATATTTATCTGATGGATTTGGATAAATTTTGCCTTTGAATGACTTTACTTTTGAGAGATTGCTGTAGCGCTGATTGTATCTTGAAATAACCGGAAAGTGGTCGCTACACGTGCTGGCGTAATTACTGATATATTGGTCGATTCGCCACACAAACACCGAGTCTTTGGCGTAGTAATTATACAATCTGTTGGATACAAACTGATGGTCGATGGCATCGGGATACGAAGCAGTGGTTGGGATGCGATAAACACTTAATCGTTGAGTAATAAAATAGCCGCCATTGCTTTCAAGTTTTATTGGATTTAAAGATGTCGGCAATTGGTTGTAAATCGACACATCAATATCGTCATTCCAGTCGCCGGCAATGATGTATTTTCTTGGGTCAGTTTGCGTATAAGTGTAGGCTTTTAGCCATTCAGCGGAGCGCTTCCGACTCTGATAGGCCAGGTTTTTTAGTGAGTCGTTTCCAGTATTGGCTTTTAAGTGAAGCGCTATAATATCTAATGAATCAAAAGGCGAGGGTTTCAGACTTACCAGAGTTAGTTTAAGTGGGTATCTGCCAGTGCTGAAACTGTCTTTGTTTTTTGTGCCAAGCAATTGTGCTTGTATGCCTTTGAAGTCTGATTTTTTATAGAGAATGGCAGTTTTCTGTTCGGCAAAGTAACTGGCCAGTGAGGCTGAGTATTGAGGCATTTGTCTCATTAATCTACCAAATGCGCCGGTATCTGCTACTTCACATAAAATCCAAACATCGACATCTGAGGCATTGAGAATGTTTTTTACTAAACGCTGTTGCATGCTGTCGTTTGCCGGACCAAAACCAGGCGTTGTTTTACCAAACCATTCGATGTTCCAGTTGCCGATTTCGAGTTCGTTAGAACGGCCAATGCCAGGAACGGTCTGAGAGCATAAGTGAGACAGACTAATAGCCGAGAGGCAAAATATAACGATGATTCTATTCAGATTTCGCAAAGTATTTCAAAGTGATGGTTCTGATTAACCAGGCAAAAATGAAAGTACTAAAGAAGGTCAGCATCGCATGCACAATGGCAGGTTTCTGCATATCAGCATTGTTTAGAATGTTGCCACCGATGTATAGCGCCATGGCAGTGTTATGTAAGCCTGCTTCTACCATGATGGTCATCCTGTTTTCAAGTTTAACCTTCAATAACCAGCTGAGAATATACCCCAGAAACATGCCTGAGAAGTTTAATACAAGTACCCAAACGGATTGCTCCATAAGTTCTTCGCGACTTAAAGCAACGCCACCATTTTCAGCTGGAGCGAATATCTTTACGGTAAATATAATTAAGAGCAGCGCTGGTAAAAGGTATTTTAAAATTGGGCGAAGTGTGTCGGCAATTTTTGGAAATTTACTTCTGATAAATACCCCTATTGCAGCCGGAATGGCAGTGATTAAAGCAATATGAGCAATGGTAGAAAGTATCGGAAGTTCGATTAAAGTAGAGGCATTGACAAAGTAATCCAGTGAGGCATTGGTTAAAAACGGAATCGTAAACATGCACAAGATGCCATTCAGTACCGTCAGAGATATACTCAGTGCTACATTGGCCTTTAAAATGTAATTAACCAGATTAGAAGTAACGCCACCCGGACAGAAAGAAATGACCATGAAGCCCACTTTTACTTCGGGCGAAAAATCGGACATCATCATCAAAATAAATGTTGTCAGAGGCAAAACAATCATCTGTGCAATTAGTCCCACAGTGAGGGGTTTAGGGAAAGCAAAGATATTACTGAAATCGTTACGGGTTAGGTTGAGTCCCAGACTGGCCGTAATGAATGCCAAAACAATATTGATCAGCAGGTCGATGTTCTGAAGGAGAATTTCCGGCATTCGGTTTTTTACTTGATGATTCAACAAATCTAACAAATTATTTTGAATTATTGATGCTGGTTTTTTAAACGATGAACAGCTTGTCGATATATAGTTTCATTATTCGTTAAGTGTTGCTTAAATTTGCAGTATGTCAAGATGGATTTTTGCATGTGTTATATTGCTTCTTGCTGGCTGCAGTGAAGAAGGTAAGGTAGCTGATCAGGTAAGGGAAATACCTGGTAGCAAATGGAATTACGACCAGATACCTGAGTTCCCGTTTGTGATAGACAAGCCGAGCATGACCTATAATTTCTTTTTAAAGCTGCGCATTCAGAAGTCGTATCCCTACGAAAATTTATACCTGCTGACACATATCAGAACGCCAGATGGCAAGATTCAGACTAAGCGTGTGAATTTTACGCTGACCGACGATCTTGGGCGTCCACTTGGAAAATCAACCGGAAATTCTATCGATTATGAACTGCCAATGTTTAGCAACCGCAAAATGGAAGGTGCCGGACAGTATTCTGTGGCGCTCGAACAAAACCTGAGAGACAGTGTTGTTAATGGGATAGAAAGTATCGGCGTTAAAATCAAAGAAGGTAACCCGGTATTCTAAATACGATGACGGATAAGGTGGTGTTTTTTGATGGCGTATGTAATCTCTGTAACTCATGGGTGCAGTGGTTGATTAAACGCGACAAAAAAAATAAGCTACATTATGCCTCACTACAAAGTGCCTACGCCACTCAGCACATTACAGATCCTGAAATTCTTACGACAGACTCTATTGTGTTTTATGTAAATAATACCTTTTATACCAGGAGTTCCGCTGTTTTTCAAATTTTAAAACAAATGGGATATCCCTATAAAATGGCTCTGGTTTTTTATTTGGTTCCGAGATTTATTCGCGATTATGTCTATAACACTGTCGCTAAAAATCGCTATAAATGGTTTGGTAAAAGAGCCAGCTGCATGGTGCCTGATGCCAGTTTAAAATTGAAGTTTCTGGAATGAGAGTACTTTTGTTGATTTTGGTTTCTGCTTGCTTTCAATGGTCGCAAGCTCAGGTGAAATTGTGTTTAGATAGTACACTAAAGCTTGCCTACACAAAAAAGTATGGTTTCAGCGATGGGTTGATGTGTATGCCTTTTTATTGTGATCCTTTTTGTCAGCCAGCTTACAAAAAAGGAGATACGCTTGGCTTATGTGGTAAATTTGTGTTCGTCGACCGCAATTTTGTGGTGAAAGTAAAACCGGGTTTCGAAATTCCTTGTGGTTTCGAGCCACGCTTTAGCGAAGGCTTGTGCGCCGTTAGTTTAAAAAATCAGCTGTGCTTTATTGATACAATGGGTCAGGTTAAAATTACAACAGATTTACTGGCTTGTTCCAATCATAAAAACAGGATTTTGCCATTTAAGAATGGAAGGGCTAAAGTATACCGAGGCAGCGGCACACTTAAAAATTATTACGAGGTTTATTATATCGATAAAGAAGGCAAACGAATAAGAGAGCCTTTGCTGGTGCATGTCAGAAAAAAACCTGTGCGTGTTATCGCCTCGGTCAATAAAAGAGACACCACTATTAGAGTGGCGGTTAATAATGATCAACTTGAGCCAGAACTCGAATTGTCTGAAGCAGACTTTTTTGAAATACCGCGTTCTATTCCAAGAGGAAAATATCCGATGACAGAGGGCGACTTGCAGATGTATCTGAAGTCGATGCCCCATCACGATAACCGTATGCTGATCTATTTCGAATGCGGTCAGTATCAGATAGACAATATGGCTGAAGAGGATACCATGTATTGTGGTAAGTTTGTGTTTACTGATACGTTCTTAAATGTAAAAATAGCGGGAGGGTTTAACCTGCCTTGTGGTTTCGAACCAGAATTCAGAGAAGGCTTGTGTGCGGTGTCAAAAAATAACTATATCGTCTATATCGATACTATGGGAAACACGGTCATCAATACGGGACTAAAAGCCTGTGATACTATATTGAATAAGGCCTCTACTTTTAAAAATGGAATTGCGACCTTGTATGTTGGCGATAGGCGCACTAAAGGCTTGTACACCACTCAGGCCATCAATACCAAAGGTGAAAGGGTTCGATTGTTAGAATTTGACGATCTTGATCTTGCCGAGAAGTTTATTGGTAAATTTAAGAACCTTTTACCGGAAGAATGCGAGGGTTGTTTTATCGGCAAAGGTAAAACCAATGGCTTGTGGTTCCTGGTAGAAAAAAGCGGGAAGATTAGGAAGAAACTCGATTTAAAATAGTCTAAGCCTATTCCTGCTCATAAGCAGTAGTTCTTGAATAGGTCATCGACCAGCCAATGAAGATGGCAAATGCCGCCACACTGGCTTGTCTTTCTAAAATACTTTCAAAGCAGGAAGATAAAAATAACAGCATGAATATGGCGGATGCCAATGGGGCTTTTCTGAAGTTCGCCCCTATGCCATAAATATACATCAAGAGCAAAAGTATTAAGGCTGGTATACCGCTTTGCACAGCAGATTCTAATAGTTGGAAGTGAGGGTTCTTTCGATTGTCTTTTTCAATGGCTGGATTGAATTGCTCGAAATTATCATGTAAAGTTTTTTCTGCGTCACCAATGCCTACACCACTCAAAGGTGATTGTTTAATAACATCAGCTGCATTTTTCCAGGCCTCTACCCGCATCGCAAATGAATAATCATTAGGATTTGCATCTGTCATTACAACCCTTAAATCTTCCATAGAATTGGTCAATCTGTTTTGTAACGATGTACTCAAACTAAAGAGGATCAATGGCGCGATGATAGCAAAGCCTAAAGTAATCCAGAATGTTTTTCTGCCAGCTTTTCTAAGCGTAGATATGGCGATAATTAACAATCCTGCATAACAGCCAAGCAAGCCCGTTCTGGCGCTTAAAATATGGATGATAAAGATGTTTAGAAGGGTTAAAACTGCAATGCTTTGGTATTGAAGGTTGTTTCTGTTTTTATATTGTTCAATACAATAAAAAGTGCCAGCAACAATGGCAATTGCCAATAGAATAGAAAACTGTATATGATAGATGCCATAGCCAAATTCTACCGGCAATGGTTTAGATTCGAGAATGAGTTGATCGAAAAGGGTTTTATTAGAGAAATAATTATAAACGCTTACAATGCCTGGCAGGTAAACCGAGTAACAAAAAATAGCTAAGAGTTGTGCTTTTAGTTCACCTTGTTTTTTAAATGCCTGAATAATGAAAGGGAGTAAAAGCAGGGGCAATTTAAGGATGATTTTTCGCAGTGCTTCTTCGTTGTTATCAGAATAAAAATAGGAGAGCGCGCCAGATAGATAAAAGCAAACCGATAAGAGTGAAATGGTCTTTTCTTTTTTGTTTAAACCGAGCGCTCTAAAGCCTGGTATGCCGGTCAGTGCAATCAGTCCGAGGCCAATACTAATAAGGGCTGGCGACAATGTCATGCCCATACAGAAACTCAGCCAAAGCAGTAGAAATAGTATCTGCTTTGCTTGGTATTTCATAAGTGCTTAGGCTTATTTAGCGTAACTTAATTTAACTTGAGTAGTGTCGTTGACACCAAGTTTTGAAGCAACTGTTTTGCTCATTTTAAGAATGGTTCCTGTATCACATTTGCAATTGGCTACCACTCTTGCAAAAACTGTGTTGTTGTTGCTGGTATTGGTAATCATAACAATCGTTCCAACTTTAGCACTTGGGTGCATGATGAAACTTCTTTCCTGGTTGAGTTCACCTTCAGAAGAAATGATGGCTGAACCGCTTTCTGATACTTCATCGCCATCATCGGTCGAGTAGGTATTAATCACCTGACTGGATTTTTCAGAGCTTTCAGAAGATTCTGTTTTGCTGCTCACCACAACATTGTTATTGCTAACTGTTGGTGGCGCAACTACTGGTTCTGGTGTGCTTACTACAGGTTCAGGTTTTGGCTCAGGTTTAGGGGTGTCTGCTGGCTTTGTAGCCGGGGTCTGGGCAATTACAGAATTCGCTTCTGCAACGATTAGTTTTTGACCTAAAGTAATGTTATCAGATTTCAGGTTGTTAAGGTTTTTGATGTCTGCAACCGTGGTGTTGTATTTGCGTGCAATGGCAGAGAGTGTCTGACCAGCGGCAACGGTATGGTAAGTCTTTTCAGATTTTGCAACTGTGGTACTTGCTGTGCTTCCTGAACCTTTTCCAGAACCAGATCCAGAACCTGTCGCTGTAAGTCCCGTTTTCGGAATTAACAAAATCTGGTCAATTTTGATTGAAGTTTTAGAGCCATCATTGGCGGCAAAAATATCTGCAGCGGGTACGCCGTATTTTTTACCAATGCCATAAACACCTTCGCCCTTACTCACTTTGTGCATGATGTAAGTTTTGCCGTCAACCACTTTCACTCCGATAGAGTCTTGTGGCATAGCGAAAGTAGTTAAACTGGTCGCTAAAAAGCAAAGTAAAATTAGGTTTTTCATTATCGTTTGCATCTAAAAGTACAAAGTAAGCCTAAAATGAAGGCTTTAAGGTGTTTGAAGCTGTTATAATTGTTAACAAGCCCAGGCGTGTTGATGAATTATTTAGACAGTGATTGTAGCTTTACTTCATTCAGTAAAACATCTATATCGCCAGGGATATGATCTATCTTTAAGAAATTACCCCTTCCGAACTGCGACAATTTCTTTAAAAACTCTAAGGCTTTTTCATCGTTTCCGAAACCAATTGTCGATAGCTTTATGCCTTGAAAAATCTGGTGTTTAGCAGATTGTTTATACAAATCTTCGTTGCTGATTTTAGAGCTGTTAAACAAACCATCTGTGGCCAGGAAAATTTGATTATTGCCACCTTTGATAAAATACTGTTTCGCCAGGTCGTAAGCCATCTCTAAACTATGTGCTCCGTTGCTGCCTCCTTTGGCGCTCAGGGTGTCAATGGCTTTCATCATGGCTTGTCGGTCTAGTCCACCGTAATTGCTAAAAATAACTTTAACTTTCGAATTGTAGGTAATCAGTGTAATATGGTCCTGGGGCCTTACAGTGCTAATCAGCTGAGTCATGGCCTTTTTCAGATAGTTCAGCTTGGTGCTGTCTTTCATACTGCCACTTACATCAATGATGAAAATTAAATGATTGGGTTTGTATCGGTAAGAGTTAAAACCAGAATCTAAAACAGAAGATGGAATGTAGACATACTCTGGTTCAGGGATAATGCTATCCTTGGTTTCAACTTGTTTTTTTATTGGCTTGCCTGGTTCTTCCGGTATAACAACCGGATCAGGTTTTTCATGTATTTTTATTGTGTCTGTTTGCTCGGCCAAACGTTTTAGCTCAATGATACAGGTGTAATTAACCTGGTCATAACGATAGTCTAACGTCTTACTTTCGTAT
>JAIXYV010000050.1 GCA_027490055.1 Bacteroidota bacterium
AAAATGAAGTTCTCGTACTCGCCTTCTGAGTTTGCCGTGGTGCGACCAAATACGCTGGGGAGTAATTTACCGGAGCGCTTATTAAAAGACTATAATGCACAAACCTATTGGCTGACATATACCCCAAAGCATACAGGAAAATTAAAGGGCTTAGGACTGGCATTCGGATACGGCGCCAATGGCATGGTAGGTGGTGAAGACAATATATGGACAGATGCGGCAGGCAAGGTGTATGACAGAAGTGATATTACGAGATACCGACAATATTATCTTGCACTGGACTACGACCTCACTAAAATACCGACTAAGAATCCCAATGTAAAAACCCTTTTGTTTTTATTGAACTGCATCAAATTACCCAGTCCGGCGCTCGAATTCTCGCAGAACAAATTCAAAGGACACTGGTTAAAATTTTAGTGCTTAACGCAGTCCTCGATTGTTTTAAATAATTCTTCAGAATCGAAAGGTTTACGGATGTAACCTTTAGCGCCCATATCAAAACCAGCTTGCACTTCTTTGCGTTCGACACTCGCCGTAAGATAGATAAAAGGGATATTAGCAGTTTCAGGATCCGACTTAAGGGTTCTGAGCACTTCGTAACCATCAGCTTCGGGCATCATAATATCGCAGAGGATGATATCGGGCAGATGTTGCTGGGCTTGTTGAATACCTTCTAAACCATTAGAGGCGGTAATGGTGGCATAGCCTTCGAGTTCCAGAATTTCTACTGTATTTTCGAGAATCTCGAGATTGTCCTCTATAATTAATACACGTGTCATAGTTTAATTTTATGAGGGTAAGAGATTGTAAATTCGGTTCCAGATTCAGGGGCACTAACAAATCGGATATCACCATCCATCAGATCGATGTATCGCTTAACGATGTTCAGTCCCAGTCCTGTGCCCTGATGATTGACCGCATTTCGGGCGCGGTAAAATTTGCCAAACAGGTTCTTTTGTTCTTCTGCAGGAATACCAATACCATGGTCTTTCACACTGATTTCAACTGCGAAAGGATTAACGCGACAGGTAACAGAAATGGGCTGATTTTCTTCAGAATATTTGATAGCGTTAGTCAAGAGATTCAGCAAGACATTTCTCAGGATTTTTTTATCCTGCACAGTCGTCATTTCACCTGCGTGTTCGCATAGTATTTCCTGACCAGGTTTTAGTAAGCCTTTAACATCTTCAATAATATCAAGGGCAAACTCTTTAATATCAAACTGCTCTTTGGTCATTTCCACCCTACCTTGTTCGAGTTTATCGAGCGAGAGGAAATTATTGAGGATATCGGTCAGATTTTTAACAGACGATTTGATACGTTCAACGTGTTTGATGCGTTTTTCTTCATCGTCCATTTTGGTATAAGTTTCCACCAGAGAGACACTGGATAGAATGGCACTCAGGGGCGTTCTAAATTCGTGGGAAGCCATAGAGACAAATCGCGATTTGATTTCATTGAGTTCTTTTTCGCGTTCCAGCATCTGGGTAAGTTCAAGCGTTCTTTCACGAACTTTGAGTTCGAGTTGTTCGTTGTACTTTTGTCTTTCAGTTATATCTGTCACAAAAGCCACAGCCAGACGTTCGTTGTCCAGCATATAGTGACCTAAACTAATTTCTACAGGGAATTCTTCACCTGATTTTTTCACGGCGAATAAATTCAGTCCCGAGCCCATCTCACGTGCTTTTGGTCGATCGAAGAAACCCTCTCGATGTGATTGATGTCGTTTTCTATAGGAATCTGGAATTAAAATCTCCAGAGTTTGTCCGGTTAATTCATCATTTTCATAACCGAACAATTTTTCTACGCAGGGATTAGCCAGTTGAATTTTGCCATCATGACTGATAACGAGTATGCCGATAGTGGCATATTCGAACAAGGCCTTGAACCCGGCTTCACTTTCCAAAGTCAATGGTGCTTGATCAAACATTTTTCAGTTAATAGTTATAGTTAAGCAAATGTATCACATAAATTCAAAAAAGCAAATCTTAATCAGTTTTTCAGGAAGTAATGTCAAGATAATAAAAGATTTACAAGCCATAAACACCCGTCTTTACTAGTCTTCCTGGGGTATATTGTTTTATTATAAACTTATGCACTTAAAATTTTTCTGCCCCGTTTTAGTGAGTTATATCAAATGTGCTCATGACCCTGGTCATTGCCTACTAATTGAATAAAATTCATTTTTGAAATTTGATACAAGACAAATAAAATCCTCAAATCAGGGATAAACGATATCAGCGGGAAAGAAGGGGTACAGAGGTCTGCATGTAAATGTAGGCCTTTGTCGTTTAGAAACGGTAAAGGGCGTAGAGGCCCAGAGGCTCAACATATTCTAACGGATCTTTATTGATGCCTGTACCTGCCAAAGCTGAGAACTTTTCAAAGTTGCCCGACTTTTTTGTGGTAAAAAGGCGACCATAGCGCAGCATATAGTTAAGCTGGAAATTTTCAATTCTTAAAATATTGAAACTCCATTGCGCTTCTATTCCAACATAAGCCAGTTTACCTTTTTCGTTAACCTGATAAGGTTGCAGCAACTGACCATAGGTATTGAATCGCAACTGGTAACTTTGTATACCCGTGAGCAGATTTAAACCTATACTACTACTCTCCTTCTCAGATGTTTTTTCAAATTGCTTTCTATTGAACCAATAGGGTTTATAGAGTTGGAAATGCACGCCGGCGCGATTGAAAAATCCGTTATATTTGGTGATCTGCGGAAGAGGATTGCCTTGAAACTCGCTGTTGCGATTGGCCACTCCAACACTTTCGTGAATAAAAAAACGATCGCTGAGATGGTAGCGATAGAATAGTTCAAAAGCACCTTGCTCATACCTTAAATTAGCCCAGATGGGATACGTGAGGTCGACTCCCAAAGTATGTTTTTTAGCCGGTGGCTGCATGACGGCCATTAAAGACCCTGAGCATGCGCAGAGCATAAGCAACAGAACTTTCCTCATTTGGGTAAATACAATTTAATGAATGGTCTTTCCTGTGTATAGAAACCCGTTTGTTGTATATCTGCTCTTTTGATGGTAGCAGATTCGAACCTGAAATTTTTGAATATCACTTCATCATCCACCACATCAAAATCGTGATAGATTTTAAAAGAATCGCTGCGGGTAGCCTGTTTAACGATAAAGCCTGTATAGGCCTGATTAGCGTCAAAGAGCAAAACAAAATCCATGTTTTTGGTGATTGGATCATAGCTTTCCACTTCTGCACCAAACAATTGCATAGAATCGGTATCCCGCAGATCAAACTCATAGGCAATTGTAGGTTCAACATACCAATCACAGCCATTCAACGCTATCAACCCAAAGAAAAGATATAGATATTTCATATTATAAAATTTCGAGCACCTTTCTTTCATAGTGCATCATGCCTTCGAAATCGCGTACTTTTAAGTCGATGATGTAAGTGCCTTTGATGAGTGCATCCCCTTTGGGATCGTGACCGTTAAATGGTTTACTTTCGCTATTGCCATCATACACTTTCTCGCCCCAACGGTTGTAAATTTTTAATTCGTAATACAGAATGCCTCTGCCTTTAACGACAAAACTATCGTTGATATAATCGTTATTATCAGAAATCGCATTTGGAAAGAACAAACGGTAGACATCTTTTACTCTTACCACTTTGCTGGCGGTATCTTTACAGCCCAGGTAATTACTTACGATGAGACGTGTTCGGTAGTAACCAGTGTCGGCGTATTTGTGAGTAGGACTGCCATTAATGATGTCTTTAGCGTTATCGCCAAAATCCCATTCGAAGGCATCAAAATCTTTAGATTGGTTACTGAAAGTCGCGTCAGGGTTGAGATAATCTGGCATATCCGGATTAACGGTATAAGCCGCTTTAGGATGCTCGATGACTTTGAAGAAAGCAGGTTTTTTGAGACTATTGATACAGCCCTGAGCAGAAGTAACTTTCAGAGAAATATCATAAGATCCGGATAACTTATAGATGTATAAAGGCTCGAAGACATTACTGATATCGCCATTACCGAATTCCCACTCGTAGCTTGCGCCACCAGTACTCAGGTTCACAAAATTGGCTTTCGCTGGTATACAAGCCTCTTTCACCGGCATGGTAAAATCAACTACCGGCAATTGATTAACTATCAGAGAGAGCGCTTTTACCGCATCGCTGGAGCAGTAGTCTTTAAGCTCTACTATATACACATTAGTACTACCAGGTTTGTATTTAATGGATTGAGATAATTGCTGAGCACCATTGACAAACCATTCGTAGGCACTTGTTTTACCTCCACTAAAACTCATGTTCAGTATACTTGAATCGCCAACACAAATGGTATCTTTAGAGAGAGAGGCATTTAAGGTAAGCGGACTCAGGACAGTAACTTTAACAGAGGCAGAGTCATAAGGCTGAGTGCAGAAATCGCGGGCCACGAGTTTATAAGTAGTAGTTGTTAAAGGCGAAACAGACTGATTGGCTGTTTTACCTAAACCATTGTTCCAGGTAAAATCGTATTGCAGAGGTTTACCACCCGTTAACACAGGCTTCAATGTAGCTGTACCGCCGTAGCAAATAGTGGTATCTTTAAGCCCATTTAATTTCAGTCCCGGTAACACATCCACAACAATTGAATCGACAGCATCATCAGAACAATTATCGCTCAGTGTTACTTTGTATTTAGTTGTAAGTGCAGGAGAGACAGAATTAAATGCATTGGCTGGCAGACTATTAGTCCACGTATAGGCATAAGCTGTATTATCCCCTCCACTGGCCTGGGCATTCAAAATAATATTTGAGCCTTTACAAATGGTAGAGTCGTTGTTGAGATTAACTATAAGTTCAGGCTTTACCTCAATCCAAAGCGAATCGAGTCCGGGTTTTACCGTACAGGCATCTTTTAATTCGAGTTTAAGCCACTGACTGGCAGTAAATGTTTTAGAAAAAGTAGAAGCAGTTCCTTCGCCATTATTCCAGCTATAGGTATACTGAACAGGCACACCACCATTAGAGGTTAATCCGTAGGCACCCGATCTGTTGTAGCACAAAAGCGTGTCTGTACCAACAAGTTTTACATTGAGTGGCGATTTCACATTGACAGTTACAATGCCTGTATCACCAAGTACTGTGCAGCCATCGTTGACAATAACACGGTAGGTATTAGTACCTGTTGGTGCGACAGTTTGATTTTGATTTGAACCCAAACCAAGGTTCCAGCTAAAGGTATAGGATGCGCTAATTCCACCAGTTACGATGGGATTAAGAGGCACTTGCTGACCCACGCAAATGGTAGTATCCTTCAAGCCAGAAACGACAATCGGTCCGTATAAATTAACCACAACAGAATCACTTGCGCTGTTAGAGCAATTATCTGACAGAGTTACTTTATATACTTTATTCGAGTTCGGTTTTACAGTGTAGGTAGCAGTATCCGGGATACCATTGTTCCATGTGAATGTATAGTTTAAAGGTTTACCTCCAATCGCAGTGGCCTTAAGCGTTGAACTGCGACCATTGCAAAGTGTGGTATCGTTATTTAATTGGATACTCAGAGGCGCTCTGACCGTAATCCATATAGAATCAGAAGCAGATTTAGCAGAGCACATATCAGAAAGGCTTACTTTCAGCCATGTACTGTTGCTAAGCGTGGCCATTTTGATGTTTCCCGGACCGAGACCATTGCTCCACATATACTGATAATTCAAGCTATCACCACCTTTACCTGAAGCTGTCAGGTTAACATTTTTATTGTAGCAGATATCAGTATCATTGGTAGTAATCTTGACTTTAAGCGGATTTAGGACTTTAACGGTTATGAATTCCGTATCGTTAAGAATGGTGCAGTTATCACTCAGTATAACGCGATAGGTGGTTGTAGTGGTAGGAGTAACAGATTTATTTGCTCCGGTACCCAAACCATTATCCCAGGTATAAGTGTATGAAGTGCTTCTACCACCGCCTGCAGAAGCGGTAAGCGAAAGACTGTTGCCAGAACAGATGGTAGTATCTTTAGTTACTGCAAGTTTAAGAGGTGCTTTAACAGTCACCGACACTTCTGCAGAATCTTTAATTTTGGTGCAGACATCGGTTAAGTAAACCATGTACTTTTTAAAAGTATCTGGTTGAACGGTAATTGAATCATTGTAGGCAATACTTTTCCAGTTAAAGAAATAGTCGCCAGCAAAGCCACCAGTACCTTTAGCATGCAGTAAGACAGATGTCCCTTTACAAATTGAAGTATCAGAAAACGCCTTCACATCCAGAGGTTTTCTGAATGCTTTGTAGTAGAGTTTAAAGCCTCTTCCAACGAGGAAAGGATCTGAGACATGCCTAAGTGTTACGACACTTCCGGCCACCACGATGTTCTTTCCGGCATTAGGTAAAGTAGAGCCTGTATAACCTCCAACTTTAGTGCCTGTTCCAGGATATTTTCCTTTGTAGATATATAAACTATCGTAGTTCAGTTCGTAGTCGAAGTCGAAGAACTTAAGTCTGATAGAATCTGCTCCCGGCACACTGATACGCAGATAAGATATCCTGCTTTGAGTGTAAATATCCTCTCCACCATCATCATAGATATACGATTCGCATTTGCGAGTACTATCATTGGCAGTTGGCATGATAACCGCATTACAAATAGTAAAGTTAGAATCAACTTTAATGTAATTGGTGCGGGTAATACTGTCTTTATTGTTTTTAAAACAGCTGGTAGCGACAAGTTTTACGGTGTAATTACCAAAATTGCTATAGGTTTTAGTCGGATTAAAAGCAGTAGAGGTATTACCATCACCGAAGAACCATTTACAAGAAAGGGCGTTGGTGCTTAGGTTATAGAATTTAACTGTTTTAGACGTATTACAGATTACAGTATCGGCAGAGAAATTCGCTTTCACATACCCACTATCGTATTTAGTACCCACATTACAAGCGTACCAGGCATTGGTAACTGCAATAACCTCTTTACTGCAATTGCCGTAAAGGTCGACCGCCGAGCGAATAGAGTAGAATCTCGCATCAGCATATTGAGAGGTTGGGGTAAGGTAAACAGTAAGGTTTCTATAGGCAATTTTTTCAGCTTTCAGAATTCCAAGACTATCTACTTTGTAGACATTCGATACATCGTTAGTTCCTGATCCACCCTCGGTTACCAGATAGAACCACCAGTTTTGAACACCACTGTTAAGATGCACACCCCCATTATCGCCAGAACCGAAGTACCAGTTAGTACTTTTGTAGCAGCGAGGGTGACCTTTTAATTTGGGGTTTAGCATGTTTCTGAGACCGGAGCCATCATAGGTAATCTCCTCGCCTATTTTCCAACTGTAAGAAGTTGGTTTACCATAGCGTTCAATCGCGTTACCAAAGATATCAGAGAAAGATTCGTTTAACTGACCAGATTCGTAACTGTATATGAGATTCGCCGAATTAGAGGTAACAGCATGGGTAATTTCGTGACCGCAAACATCGATACTGGTTAGGGGTTTAAACGTATTTCCATCGCCATAAGTCATTCTAACACCATCCCAAAAAGCATTGTCGTAATTATTGGCATAGTGCACATAACTGTTGATGCGCGCATTGGCATTGTTATAACTGTTGCGGTTATGAATGTTTTTAAAATAGTCGTAAGTCGTTGCCGCACCCCAGTGACAGTCTGTGGCTACTTCATCTTTATTGGCATTGACATTGTTCCAGATATTATTTGAATCCAGAAAATCGACAGCAGCACCATAATTAGTGCCTTTTTTCATGTTTAATGTATAAATACCATTACCTCTTGAAGCTTCGCGGAGACGGTAGTTAAAAGGCGCCGTGCTATCGGTTGTTATATTTTTTAATCCACTGTATTTAGTGTAAGCTTTACCTGGCACATCGGTGGTATGCAACATATTTTCGCGAGCAATCAGCTTACCTGTTTGAGCAGATATATAAATATTCTCAGCAGTTCGCGGTGCATGAGCGTGAACATTAAATTTATAGGTCAGGTAAAAATTTGTTTCATTAAAATTGAGATTTTGGGGCACATAGATGAGCTCGCCTTTAGGAAACCAGGTGGCTTTAGGATCTTCTTTAATAATTTTTATCTCAGCTTCTTCTTCTTCGATTTCCCATAAATAGGAAGTTGCATTGGTAGAATCCAGTGCAATTTTTAAGCAACTTGCTTCAGGTAGTTCTGAAGTTTGATTGGTATTGGGTATTAAAAAGAACTCGCCGTTAAACGAATGCAAACGATTAGCAGAGCAGTGGGCGATAATAACACCACCTAAAACATTAACACCATTAAATGTCTCCTGATAACGATAATGTGTGAAACCAAGTTCATCCTTTTCTTTGCGAATCAATTTGAAGTTATAACTACTTGAAATCTTATAGATTTTTCTAATATAACTAAGAGCATCCGCTTCCGGGATTGTAAGATCATCTCTTAAAAGGACATATTGGATTTGAGAAGTTTGGTCGTTAATTCTAACAATTGCAGCACCAGCTATTTTATCATTAGCCTCTTTACCTTCCAGTATGCTTGATTGAGCCTGTAATGTTCCTGAAAAAAGAAACAGACAAAACAGAAAATAAAGGCTTGATTTTTTGACGATTGATTGCATCTGTGTAATTCCTTGGAATGGCGAATATCGTTAAAAAAAAGCTCAAAAACAAAATAAGCGATATTATTTCTTGATTATCAGTAAATTAACCCCTTGAAAATAAGGTTACACAAGCTTTAAAAGCAGAAAAAAATGACTTGTTACCAGTTAGAGTCTCTAACGGATTGCACGAACAATCCGGTGCGGAGTTTCGGCTCCATGAAGGTAGATTTTGGGGGCATGATCATGTTGTTATCAGCGATTTCAAAAACCTCTTCGACGGTGCAAGGATAAACTGTGAAAACGAAATCAAAGTGTTTACTGTCTACATCGTGTTCAACTTTAGACAGCGGCACATTGCCTTTCAGGAATTCGAGACGTTTATCCGTTTTAGAATCTTTAATATGCAGGATATTCTTGAACACTCTTTCTTCCAGAAGCGAGACATCCAGTTTATCGACGGCATTTAAAGACGAGCAATCGTGCTTATAGTCGAGACAGTACCAGGTATTATTGATACACAAACCAAATTCGTGCTCTCTTTCAGGTTGAAACGCTTTCTCGACCTGACGGATATCGAAATCGGCTTCCAGACTTTTCAGGAAAGCACTTGCATCAAAATCTGCATCCGCTTTGAAGGCTCTGTGAAAGCTATCAATTTTAAGATATTCAGGTGGCACCAGGTATGCCAGATAGCGACCATTTGCAAGTTGATTTTTGCGGAAAAAGCCAGCAGACGCCGCAGAGCGGTGGTGACCATCGGCAATGTATAAATCACCGGCATTCAGGTACAAGTCTTTGATAGTAGCGATAAGCGCTTCGTCAGAGACTTTGAATACCCAGTGACTGGTATTTGCTTCATCGGTAAACTCAGAAATCAGTTCGCAGGCTGACTGCGAATTTTCGAGCAGATCAATTACTGGTTGATGGCTCATGTGCGTTAATAACACAGGTTCGCCGATGACACCAGAAATTTCGATATGTTTAATGAGTTGATCTTCTTTAGACGTGATGGTTTTCTCGTGTATCTTTATATGGCCAGTGTAGTAATCCTCAACAGAGACGGTGCATACCAATCCGAGAAAAGTAGTACCGGTACTCAGCTGAGTTTGTTTATAGATAAAGAAAGCCGCTTCGTTCAACTGGCTGATAGAGCCAGAGTTCATTAACTCATCCAAAGCAATTTTAGAGAGTGGAAAATGCACATCCGGATTTTTCTCCTCCCCTGTTTTAAGGTGTGGCTTAACCACATTCAGGTAGCTTAACGGATTACCATTAACGATTTCCATTTGTCTTTTGGCATCGTCCACATGAATATTGGCCGACACTACCGGTTCAAGCCCCTTAGCCGGCATGATTGCTTTGAATGGGAAAATATGTGCCAAGATGCTATTACTTAAAGAAGTTGATAATCTGCTCAGCCATCTCGTCGCCGATACGCTTCTGAGCTTCGGCAGTACTGGCACCGATATGCGGCGTCAGTGATACATTATCCAGTTTTAAAACGGCATCGTATACCGGAGGTTCTTTTTCGAACACATCCAGACCTGCATAGGCAATCGTTTTATTATTGAGTGCTTCAACTAAATCTACTTCATTTACAACACCACCACGAGCACAATTGATTAAGCCAGCGCCTTTCTTCATCATATTGAGTTCGGCAGCAGCAATAACGTAGCCCTGACCGCCAGGAATGTGCAAACTAACGAAATCAGCCTGCTTTAAAACATCCTCTTTAGAGATGGTAGTAACTTTCTTTTTGAAGGTAGGAATACCAGCTTCAGGGTGGAAGGTAATTTCAACTTCGGCTTCAGAAATCATTGGATCGAAAGCAATGACATTCATTCCTAAACCATAGGCCATTCGGGCGGCTTCGCGACCGATACGACCGAAGCCTATAAGACCAAGTGTTTTACCTTTTAGTTCTATACCGGCAGAGGCTGTTTTCTTTAATTGATTGAAATTTGCCACACCATTTTCAGGCATTTGTCTGTTGGTGTATTGCAACATTCTGCAAACTGAGAAGAGGTGAGCAAAAACAAGTTCAGCTACACTGGTACTGCTGGCAGCTGGCGTATTAACTACAGCAATGCCTTTTTCTTTGGCATAAGTGGTATCAATATTATCCAGACCAACACCTGCTCTACCAACCAGTTTCAGAGATGCACCAGCATCTAGAATTTCTTTGGTTACTTTGGTGGCACTTCTAACAAGTAACACATCGTATTCGCTGATTCTGCCAGCCAGTTCAGCCTGAGGGATGTTGTTGGTTTCGATAGTAAAACCCTGAGCTTCCAAAGCAATCTTTGCAGATTGATCGATACCGTCGTTTGCTAATATTCTCATTAAAATTAATTGTTAAAAGTTCTCATGACATTCACTAAAGCCTCAACACTTTCTAAAGGAAGAGCGTTGTACATACTGGCGCGGTAGCCACCAGCAGAACGGTGACCTTTGATACCAGAAATACCAGCGGCTTTCCATGCTGCGTTGAATTTCTCTTCAAGAGATTCGTCGGTTAGCACAAAGCAAACGTTCATCTGAGATCTGTCTTCTACTTCAACATTGCCTTTGAAGAGCGGGTTGCTGTCGATTTCGGCATAAAGCATATCGGCTCTGGCTGCAGCACGTTTTTGCATCTCGTCAACACCACCACATTTCTTCACCCACTTTAAGTTTTGCAGCATAGCAAAAATTGGGAATACAGGAGGTGTATTAAACATGGTTTCTTTATCGATATGCACCTGGTAGTTCATCATGCTAGGGATAGCACGTGACACTTTACCAAGAATGTCTTTTCTGACGATAACAACTGTTACACCTGCAGGTCCCATGTTCTTCTGAGCACCAGCGTAGATCAATCCAAATTTAGACACATCTACCTGTCTGCTCAAAATATCAGAACTCATATCGCAAACCATGGTAACCGGACTGTCAGGGAAAGATTTCATCTGAGTGCCGTAGATGGTATTGTTACTGGTGCAGTGGAAGTAATCTGCATCTGTTGGGATGGTATATGTTTTAGGAATGTAAGAGTAGTTTTTATCTTCAGAGCTGGCAACTACTTCAACATTGCCCAGGTATTTAGCTTCTTTAACTGCATTGGCTGCCCAAACACCAGTTTTGAGGTAAGCACCTTTAGTTTCAAGAAGGTTGTAAGCCACCATTAAAAACTGCAGACTGGCGCCACCACCTAAGAACAAAATTTCATAACCATCTGGAATATTCATTAATTCTTTGATTGTAGCCTGAGTCTCTTCGACTACAGACACAAACTCTTTACCTCTGTGAGAAACTTCAAGAACTGATAAACCGGTACCGGCAAAATTGCGAATACCTTCCATGCTGGCCTCGATGACTTCAGGGGCTAGGATCGATGGACCTGCTGAGAAATTGTGAACTTTAGACATATTAAAAATAGTTTTTTATGTCGCGAAATTAAAGTAATATTGAAACAATATACAATGAAATTGAAAAACATTTTGATTTTATGTACTGTATTCTGCACAATGCCCGTTCTAATGGCGCAGGAAAACAGTCAGGGTACTGATGAGGAGGAGGAAAAAGTATCCAGTCTGCCTTTTAAAGATCGTTTAACTTATAATATTGGGGGCGGCCTCATGTTTGGTACCTATACCAACATTAATATTCAACCTCAGATTGGGTATAGAATTACCAATAATTTAACGGCGGGACTTGGAGGCAATTTTCAATATTTTAAAAATGAGTTTCTGAGTATAGATCCATTTTTAATCTATGGTGGAAGTGCCTTTTCAAGATATCGATTATCGCAAAACCTGTTTGCTCAGGCAGAATACCAGTTACTTCAATACAACGGTCAACTCGGCGAATATGGCTTACTTGGCGGCGGTTATGTTTCTCAGGACGGATTTTTTGTATCCGCCTTCTATCTGCTGAGAGCGCCATCAGGCAATGCCAATGCCTACGGTGTGCCATATGTAGTTCGTTTTGGCTTTTCTTTCTAAACTATGAAACCACTAAAAAACAGCAAAAAAATATTAGTAGAGGACGGGAAAAACTTTAAACTTTCTCATTATCCAAGCAATGAGCCTCTGCATTACAAAGATGAAGCTTCAATTAAGAAAGCTTTAAGCGACTACAGAGAAACCATCTCCGATCTTCAGGAGAAGCTTTATGCGAGTGGCAAACATTCTGTATTGATCATCCTTCAAGCTATTGATGCTGCCGGAAAAGATTCGTGCATTAAACATGTCATGTCGGGTGTTAATCCGCAAGGTTGCAGTGTCAGCAGTTTTAAAGCTCCGAATAAAGAAGAACTCAGTCACGATTTTCTCTGGAGAACCTATAAGCAACTGCCGGAGCGGGGAAAAATTGGTGTATTCAACCGTTCTTATTACGAAGAAGTATTGATTTGCAAAGTACATCCTGAATACATTCTTTCGCAGAATATTCCAGGCGTTGAAGAGACAAAATACATCAATGAAAAATTCTGGAAAAACCGTTACAGAGCCATCAATGAGATGGAAAGACATTTAGTAAAAAATGGTACCATCATTATTAAAATCTTTTTAAATCTGGGCAAAGACGAGCAGAAAAAACGTTTCATTGAAAGAATTGATGTACCAGAGAAACAATGGAAATTCAATCTGACAGATGTCAAAGAAAGACAATACTGGAAAGCCTATCAGCAAGCTTACAATGATATGATCATGCACACTTCAACTAAGCATGCACCTTGGTATATTTTGCCTGCCGACAATCAATGGGTGAGCAGAGCAGCCATGGGACAGATTTTACTGGAGCATCTTCAAAGTTTGAATTTAAGTTTCCCCGCCAACAATGAAGCCGATAAAGCGCTTATTGCGAAAGCGAGAATTGAACTGATCAAAGAAAAGTAAATTGAGTTCCAGAAAAATAATTGCGGTATTAGGTCCAACAGCGGTTGGCAAAACAGACAAAGCTATAGCTATAGCCCTGGAACATCAATGTCCAATAATTTCTTGTGATTCAAGGCAGCTTTATAAAGAGTTAAATATTGGAGTAGCGAAACCAGATGAGAATCAATTGACCGCGGTTAAACACTATTTCATCAGCAATATCAGCATAAAGGAACACTATACTGCCGGAAGGTATGCTGCAGATGCGAGGCATTTGATCAATGAATTGTTTGAAGAGCATCAAACGCTGGTTATTGTAGGTGGAACAGGATTGTATATCAAAGCTCTGCTAAATGGATTAGATCAGTTACCAGAGAGAAATGAAGAATTAAGAGTAGAGTTAGAGAATATACTAAAATTAGAAGGTATTGAGAGTTTGCAAAAGCGACTTCAGGAAAAATCGGCAGAGATGTATGCGAAGACAGAGGTTCTGAATCCGCAGCGACTGATCAGAGCGATAGAAATTGCCGAGGGTACTACCATTCGAAATACTGATATACTACCATTTAAATACCCATTCGAACTGGAGACAGTGGTGATGGAAATGGATAGAGACAGATTATACCAGCGCATCAATTTGAGGGTCGACCAAATGGTAGAGGCCGGATTAGAGGAAGAAGCCAGAGGTTTATACGACAGACGCGAATTGAATGCTCTGCAGACGGTAGGGTATTCTGAATGGTGGCCCTATTTCGAAGGCGAATACAGTCGCGAAAAAGCCATTGAACTAATCAAACAGCATTCGCGAAACTACGCCAAGCGACAAATTACCTGGTTTAAGAACCAGATTTAATCGATTTAAGACTTTTCAATCTTAAATTTAAACTATTGATTTTAAGGACTTTTGAAAACGCCGATCAAAAAGGTGTTTTTAAAGGAAAAAAAACGGCTAGACTGTTAGTCTGCGGGGGGAAGAGGTATTTAAAAAAATAAAAGTGAAAAACGGCTTGAGGGGTGGTGGAATGAGGGGTAATTAGGTGGTTGTTAGGTGGTTGAAGTTGTTTGTAGCAGACACCTTCCAGGTCTTAGACCTGGAAGGTGCAGAACGAAAAAACCCCTTTAAAAACTATTCTCCTCAATTCAAACAAAAAACATCGAATTTGAATTTCATCAAAATGCTGCAAATCAATTTGCTGCGAAAATTCATTTAAATTGCCTTCATCTGTCCCGTTTTTATTGATTGAAGATTTTTTCTTGACTAAGCTTTGCCTCGTTTAAAAATCCCTATTTTTGTCTCGAAAATTTGAGAAGCAAGAGCACCATAAAGAAAGTTATCAGGCATCCGCTCGGACTTACAGGCATTATCATTATAAGTCTGTTTTTAGTGATGGCTTTGGCTGGCAATCTCATTACACTTGATAAAACTAAAGACGCCAATCAAATCAATCTTCCAATAGCGCTTCTTAAACCTATGAGCAAAGTGACCTTTTTTGAGGTGATTCCAGATCATCAGGCAGGTATACTATCAACCTGGCTGAACGGTCAGAAAGAAGCCAGTCTCTCCTACCCGATTTCTTCCTACAAAATTCTCAAAGATTCAATCTATCTCGACATCTACCACTCGGATGGCTTCATCAAAAAAGATGTCATTCCATTTAACGCTTCAACCAAAAATTTTATAATTACCGAAAAAACGTTTCTACTGGGTACCGACGGCTTTGGTCGCGACATGTTTAGTCGGATTATTCTGGGCAGTCGGGTTTCTCTGATAGTCGGTTTTGTTGCCGTTATTATTTCATTGATAATCGGAACGGTTTTAGGCCTGCTTGCAGGGTATTTCAGAGCAGGCACCGACAAAGTTATTTCATGGCTCACCAATGTCATCTGGAGCTTGCCAACCATGTTATTAGTTGTTGCTATTAGTTTTGCTATCGGCAAAGGCTTCTGGCAAATCTTTATCGCCATCGGATTGAGTTCTTGGGTGGAGGTCACCCGCATTGTCAGAGGTCAGGTTTTTGCCTTACGGGAAAAAGAATTTGTGCAGGCTGCACGTGTACTTGGTTTCAGTCCGGCGCGCATTATGTTCAAACATATCCTTCCAAATCTTAGAAGCTCACTCATCGTTCTTGCAGTATCTATTTTCGGATCTGCCATCTTGCTGGAATCGGGCTTAAGTTTCTTAGGACTGGGATTAGCGCCCCCTGCACCCAGCTGGGGCATGATGATAAAAGAAAACTATCCTTACATTATGTTTGACAGTGCTTATCTGGCAATCGTCCCAGGGTTTGTGATTATGGCTTTAGTTATGGCTTTTAACTTTGTAGGCATAGCATTGCGCGATGCCCTGGATATCCATCTCAAAGATTAAATGATACGGTAGTTTTTATTTTCTCCTACTCGCCATCCTGTATATTTCTCAATCCAATACAAAAACTTCTTTTTAAATCCCATTTGCTTACGCGAAATATCGTGTTCGAATTTCCAATTCTTAGCTGCAATACGTTCCTTCATCACTTCAGGATGCGTGCCATTGTAAAGACTTAAAGAATCAACAATACTAAAATCGTACATCTCAGCATCGGCATAGGTTTGATCGATAAACTCGTCGCTGTGCCACAGTTTACGCGCTTGCTTAAGCTTCTCCAATTGTTGCTTTGGATGCTTAACCCATCCGTAATGAAACATACAGGCATCAATTTGTTTCACCCTTAATTTGCCATTGTCAATTCTGAAACCCTGAGCATCTTTATAAGATCTTATTTTCTTATTGTTTTTAATGATACGAATTTCTTTTCTGTACCAATTGCGACTATCAGCGAGGTAATCGTAGCTACCATAAAAGTGTTTATAATCCAGCAACAGTCCTTCTACTTCTTTATCATCGCAGAAGTCTATCATCGCTTCTCTGACATGGTCGAGATACTGCTCGTGCAAACATTCGTCAGCTTGAATATAAAAGCACCAGTCTGCTTTTTCTGATATGGCATCAAAGGCCTTATTGGTTTCTACTGCCAGCACTTTACCACCTTCTCGCAGACTATCATCCCATTCTGTTTCAATAATTTTGATTTTGGGAGAATCAAAGCTTTTCACTAAATCAAGGGTCGCATCGTCACTCTTACCTACTGCAATGATCATCTCGTCGCAAACCGGAAGTATAGAATAAACAGCTTCCTTCAAGGGATAGTCTGCGCGAACGACATTTCTTGCAATGGTAAAACCGGAAACAAACATGTTGCGAAATTAGTTAAATGCCTTTTAAAATCTCACTTATACTTTTTTCTGACATACTTTATTAGAATCAGCATGTCTTTTTTCCATTTAGCAAAATGGTTGAATGTATTGAACATGTAGTTAATCATTTCCACATCGTCTTTAGGAGCGCGTTTGAACTTCTCCTTAAACTTGTTTTCATGATTTTCCATGTAGATTTTAAAATCCAGCATACACTCAAACCAGTTCCTGTAAATAGCATAATTGGTATTGGTTGATCCAATGGCATAAGTCTTTCTCGTCTTTGGAAAACGCATGCCGCATAAATTATAATGATTAACAGATAACCAGCTGTAGTGACCAGAGTTGCCACTTTCTTCTATTTTAATGGCTAAAAAGAGGTGTGCCCATCGCCCCATATACTTCTTCGCTACCTTGTATAGTGTATCCACACCAGGCACGCGCTTGAGGTCGAGACCCGCAAGAACATTGGTGGTATCAGCTTTTTTGACCAGAGTATCAGAGTGCGAGGCAGCACTGGTTTCCAAGACCAAAAAAAAGATGAGCGATATGAAAATACGATGACTTATTTTCAAATGTTAAATTCAAAGATACCCTAACAAGCTTTGTGCTTTTCCACAAGTTATGGTCATACACCGATTTTACGCCTATCAGAATTCAGGCAAATGCTCTGACAATCTGAAACTTAATAGAAGATTTTATCGATTTGTAACTTTAATTAAGATAGCACGACTTATACCAAAGAAACAGTTTTTTACGAACAAGACCAACCTTTTCATCCAAAAGTGCGTTATGTGTTTTTGAATCGCAATTATTTGATGTAAATTGCCATTGGTTTGACCACAGATTTTAACTTTTATGTTGATTGATAAATTAAAACACTATTGTATGACACTTCTTGTATGCTTCTCCATTAGCGAGGG
>JAIXYV010000100.1 GCA_027490055.1 Bacteroidota bacterium
CTCCGATAATTGGCGAGTCGCCAACTCTTCCTTGCATTTTAAAGGCCATGCCACTGGTAGTGCAGGCCCCACTTAAATTACCATCTGCATCAATGGCGATCATGCCTATGGTATCATGATTGAATTCGCCACTCTCCAAAAAATCCGGCACCATTGGTCCGTCGTTCTTTTCAATATTTATTATAGGTTTGTATTCACTTTTCTTTAACCATTCAGCATAAGTTTTAGAGGCGTGTTCGCTGAGTTCACCGCTTTCCAGTACTGCTCCTTGAGAGAGGGCGAAGGCTTGTGCACCCTGACCAACCAACATAACATGTGGTGTTTTTTCCATCACGAGTCTCGCGGTGTGAATCGGACTTTTAATACGTTCTAAGGCCGCTACAGCGCCGATTTCATATTTGTGATTCATGATAGAGGCATCCAGCGTTACTCTGCCTTCGCGATCTGGGTTTGCGCCTAAACCTACGCAGCAGTTGTTGATGTCGTTTTCGCTAACCTGAACGCCTTTTTCAACAGCATCCAGAGCATTGCCTTTATTGCTAAGGACTTGCCAAGCCGCCACATTGGCGGTAAGCGACTGGTTGTACCAGGTACTTAAAACTACCGGACCTTTGTTCTTTTTGTGTTTGGAAGCTTGTAGCTTTTCTACACTTAAAGCCAGACTTCCGAGTCCGATAAGACGCAATAATTCTCTCCTTTTCATAGTTCAAATGTAAAGGATTAGGGAGAAAAAAAATCTAAAAAAGTTTCAGATGAATCTGCGTCAGTCGGCGAGAAAATACCTACTTTTTTCTCTAAGCGTTTTAATAAAATTTCAGGGAACTGAGTGATAGTGGGGTAGAAGCCGTTTGCGAAAAACACCAACCTTCCAGGTTTCCAACCTGGAAGGTTGTAAAACACTACTGAATTCCAGCAATAATTCTCAATGGTCCGCCGCTGCCTTTTCCTATTTTCATCGGCAAGGCAACGATGTAAATATCTTTAACGGGCAATAAGTCTAAGTTGTGGAGATTTTCAAAACCAGGCACATTGGCGCCCATCAGAATTCGATGGGTCATAAAATCTGTTGACTGTCCGTAATCCAGACTCGGGGTGTCAAGTCCTACCGATTTAATATGACGGTTTTTAATTAACCATGCAGCAGTGGCCTGATGGATGCCCGGGAAATGCAATAAGGGCAATGCTTCGAGTCCGCGAAGCTCGGTTCCAAAATATTGTTTTCTGTCAGGGTAAAATTTTCCGTAACCTGTCCTGAAAATAACGATGCTGCTATCTGGAATGGCACCATTTATTTTTTCCCATGCCTCTATGTCTTCTACGCTGATTCTGTAATCGCGGTCCTTTAAAGCTTTCTCTGATACATCAATCACAACCGCTCTGCCGGTTAAGTGACTTAATGGAATCTGGTCGACAGTTTGTTTGCCTTCAGCAAAATGAATGGGAGCGTCCAGATGTGTGCCACCATGTTCAGGTGTGCAGATAGAGTAAGAAGAATAGAAGAATCCTTTTTCATTAACCCCATTAGCATCAGTATAGTGTTCGAATGATTTAATATTATTGGGCCAGTATAGCGTGGTACTGTCAAATGGATGTGTCAGATCGACCCATTTAAGGGATTCAAATTCAGTCTTTTTTGCACTTGGCTGGCAAGCGGCAAGCAATAGAATGAGTATAAAGTGAAATAGCTTCATAAGGGACAAAATTACAAACTTGACTTAAATTTTCTTGATGCCACCAGTTAATATTCCCTGAACCAAGATAAATTTTTCCATTATCCGTTTGTCAGATTTTGATCAACATGTAATGATAGTGAGGTGAAAGCCGTTTGCGAAAAAGACCAACCTTCCAGGATGGGAACCTGGAAGGTTGTAAAACACCTCTAAAAAAACAACAACTCTAACAAGCTGTTCCCGCTTCCTAAATTTCTGAACATCGACCAATCATGATTTCTTCGTCTGAAATTAAAAACAAATCCGACATCAAGCTGTAGAGATGAGGTGCCTGTATTAACCTGACTTACATACAGAGCATTGTTACTGGCATAAACTGAATTAAAGTCATAGAGTTTAGCGTTCTTGCCAATATTGTAATTTATTCCGAATTCGAATTTTATATCTTCGGTGAGTGGTACCATAATTCCCGAACCTATTACTAAATTTAAGTAGTACTGATCTGTGCTATAGGTTCTGGTAAAACTGGAAATAGATGTAGGGTCGTCTGCTTGAATTTCTAACTCAGTTATAAAATCGCGAATGCCTGCGCCAAATTCAACATAAGGATGTATGCTTTTTTCTGTATTTGTATACCTCAAAAATGCAGTCGCGCCAATGCTGCTTCTACTTAATTTAATGTTATATAAACTAGGACTTAAGGAAGGGAATAAATGTTTCTGGCTTATGCCATTGCCAATTAAAACCTCACCTTGCAAACCTAATCTCCAATCGTGTTTTTCGGTATCTTCTCCTAATAAATTCGGCGTATATCGCTCGAATGAGAATCCGTTGCTGTATTCTGGTGTCCGACCAAATAATTTATACATCGGAAACCCACCGGTGTATTTTAAGGATATCCACGACTGCCCATTTAATGGAAGAACAATTAGTAGTAGAATTGGCAATATCGCTCTTTTAAACAACATACATCTTTGTGCAAACATCCACTTTATTTAAGTTAAAGTAAAATCAAACTCCGTAAAAGGATTTTTAATTTTTGTAAATTATGCAAGTCAATGCAGATAAAGAGACAAGTTCTTTACTCGGCTACCTCTATTTCAGAATTTTGTTTGATGTAATTTTCAAGTGCCGTTATTTTATCGTACATCTTCTTGAAAAACATTACACGTTGCTTTTCTGCACTGCCTGTTAGCAGGACAGATTTTCTAATCAGATTGTTGATCCAATGTCTGGTTTCTGTAAGGAATTTCGGATCGCTGGTAGAGATGGTGTTAAAGGTATTGTGACCAATGAACACGCGCTCCGGAGCATGCTGTTTGCCAGGTTCTATAAGCACACAATTATTGCCAATCATCAAATCAGATGTGTATAGTTTGAAATCACCAGCCCGTTCTCTGTTTTCATTATCATTCTCCTGACACTCCTGTTCCATCTGCTCAAGCATTTTCCTGAGGTCGGATAAAACTGTCAGCGCTGTTTCATGCGTCTCGAAAAAATGACAGTCGAAATAAAAACTAATCTGTTTTAAAGTGCTGGTAATGGTTTCTTCAGACCAGATTTCTGTGACGTTTAGTTTGCTATAAGCTTCAGCTGTTTTTAAATTGTTATCTATGAGTTTCTGAGACACTTCCGAAAAGTCAAATTGCTTGCCATGAAATACTTCAATGTTTAAAACGGCTTTACTCCAGTAATAGGCCTTAAATGCTGATAAATGCGGGTATCTGAAATGTCTTATTACCGGAATGTCTTCCGCTGCATAAATTACTTTAGTGTCAGGTATTTTTGCCAGGTCGGTTAAGTAGCTCGCATACCACTCCAGGTATTTTGAGAAGTTAAAAGGCTGACCGTACATCGGATTAAAATTGAAATTAACCTGGTTGTCTTCCTTCTTATACAAGCCGTCCAGACTTATGCCAAAACGCTCTGCAATAAAACCAACTTCATCAAATGAAAATGCACTTTGACAGCGAAGTCTGCGATAGACACTGTCCATAGAAATGTTAAGCAAATCAGACAATTCTGCCGCTAAGCTAACATTGTCTGCGATGCTCAGTTTGAGCATTGCAATTAGCTTTTCCTGAAAATGCAATTTTTCTGGCATTGTGTTTTTTTATTCCATGCAAATAAGTAAAGTTTTTCCTAATGTGCAAGAAATTAAAAACTTAAATACTTTTTTATAGTGGTCGTGATGGTATATTTTTTTAAAATATTTTTTAAGTATTTAAAAATGAATCAATAAAAATTTATCATTTTATACAAACTTGAACGGGGTCTGTTAAGTGTTGATTTTATTGAAAAAAGGGCCTTAAATTGCGCTAATCAATAATCATTTTTGACCAATTTGCGGAAAATACAAGTTGATATTTTAATAAAGAAAATAGATTTGCTTGTCATTTGCATTTTAATGCCATTGATGCCGGTCCATTTTAAAAACCATTCAATTCAAGATGAAAAAACTTAAATTCACTAAAGACGAGGGCACTGCTTTCTACAAAGAGCTTAACGAGTCACTCGACAAGTATTTTACAGAGACGGCACAGCCAAGAACTGGCAATGCTACAATGTATTTTAAAATTGTGCTGTACTTTAGTCTGGATATACTTTTTTATATCCTGATGATGAAAAGTGATACAGCTTTTGAATTCTATCTGTATTATCTTTTGATGGGTTTATCTGTTTTGCTGACAGCCTTTAACATCTCTCATGATGCCGCTCACGGTGTGGCAGTGAAGAGCAAGTACTGGAATAAGATTTTGTTTTCAATAAGCTTTAACCTGCAAGGCAATAACGCCTATGTATGGGGTAAGAATCACAACGAATCTCATCATCTATACACCAATATTGAAGGCAGCGACATCGATGTGTTGAATAATCCGCTTTTGCGTATGACAGAAACTCAGCCGCTCAAGTGGTACCATCGCTATCAGTTTCTTTACGCGCCGTTCCTGAGTTTGTTGTACAGTCTGAACTGGTTTTTTATGCGCGAAACACTGATGCTTTTCAAATATACCAGTCGCACCATACAAGTAAAAATTCCGCCTTTGGAAGTCGTGAAACTAATCGTTTACAAACTGGCTTATCTGACATATATGATAGTGCTGCCAATACTACTTCTGCCATTTGGCACTGCTACCGTCATCATGGCATTTATTCTGAATCACTTTATGGTTTCAATTATTTTCACAAGTGTGCTTGGTGTTTCTCACCTTTCAGATTATGTTATCCATCCATTGCCTGATCAGGATGGTAAACTGGATATGAGCTGGCCAAGTTTGCAAATGAAAACCTCTGTCGACTATAATGCATCCAGTGTGTTTTTTAACTGGACTCTTGGCGGATTTAATGCTCACGCACTTCACCATTTACTTCCTAATATCAGTCATGTTCACTATCTGAAGATCCTGCCAATGTTTAAAGAAATTGCCGCTAAGCATGGTGTCGTTTACATGGACATGCCTTACTCCGAAGCCTACAAATCTTACATGCGTTTTTTGTATAAAATGGGTCGTCAACAACATTTAGATATTGCAGTTTATGAAAGCTAAACACCTTAACTTGCCAGAAGATACCGCGCTCTTTAATGGCATACTAAAAGAGATAGAGCAAACCTTGCCTTTGAAGAAGTCGCAGGCAGATAAGTACTTCCTGCTGAAGGGAATATTATATACCATTCTTACCATCAGTGTGTATGCTGCTTTGTATATGATTAAACATCCACTGTTGTTTGTTCTGGATTACATCCTTTACGGTATGCTGGCAGTGATGCTCTGCTTCAATTTCGCTCACGATTTTTCTCATCACGCGATCTTTAAAAAACCATTCTGGGACAATGCATTTTTTGAATTAATTTATACCATGGTAGGTGCACACCCGGCAGCGTGGAAAGCCCGTCACCTCGACGCCCACCACTACGCACCCAATGTTGAGCATTATGATACAGATCTGGCGATTACCAATCTTATCCGATTAATTCCGGGTAGCGAATGGAAATGGTACCACCGTTATCAATTTATCTATGGTCCGATTGCCTATACCACCTATTCTTTATACTGGGTGCTGATCAAAGATTTTGTGGTGTTATTCAAAAAGCAACATGTTTATTCAGGTAGTAAATTTTTATATGTCTTTAAGTTTTTTGCCCTGAAGTCGGCCTATGTCTTGTACCTGATTGTTTTGCCTCTGATGTATTCCGCTCAGCCAGCATACATGGTTTTGATAGGTTTTATTGCGATGCACCTGGTTCAGTCACTCTACACATTATTTACTTTTTTTATCACTCACCATGTCGATGGGGCTTTGTATCCAAGGGCAGATGCAGATGGAAAAATCAATACCTCATGGGTGATGAATCAAATTAAAAGTTCAAATAATTTTTATCCTTTTTCACATTTAGCTAATGCCATTTTTGGCGGAGTAAACAGTCATATCGCTCACCATTTATTCCCGCATATCAGTCATTATCACTATCCGAAAGTCAATGCCATTCTGTTCCGCCGCTTAAGAGAGCATGGCATAGAGCCCAGTATTACATCTTTCCCTGGTGGGGTGCTTTCGCATATTCGTTTATTGAAAAAAATGGGCATTCAAGGCACCTAGTATGTTGCGATGGTTAAAGATATTGTACCTGTGGCGCTTTTGGCCAAAACAAGTATTGTATTTTCCATTAACTGTCTATATTCTGCTTGTTGAATCATTGCGCACCGGCAAGCTGTTTTACTTTGCAGCAGCAAACCCTGATATTTCATTAGGTGGTTTTGCCGGTGATTCTAAATTTAAAATACTGCAGCATGTGCCAGAAACGCTAAAGCCGGCGACAGTATTTATCAGCAAAGATCTATCATTTGAAGCGGCAGAAAAGCTTGTTCGTCATCTTAGTTTTCCATTGATTGCAAAGCCTGATATTGGAGAAGGCGGATTCAAAGTCAGGAAACTGGAAAATGTCTACGATATGATCGACTATCATCTGAGAAATGAAATGGACTATCTGATTCAATCGTATTGCGATTTCGAGCACGAATTCACATTGCTTTGTTACCGGAAGGATAATGAATTTGTTGTTAGCAGTATCGTTGAGCGCATCCCATTTTATGTTATAGGAGATGGGCATAAAACGGTTCTCGAATTAATTAAAGCATCCAATGCAGGGTTTTATAATCAAAGAAAAATAAGACAACAATATGGGGCAAGATTGCATGAGGTTCTTAAAGAGGGCGAAGTGGTGGATGCGGGGGGTATTGGTAACTGGGACTTCGGTGCAAGCTGCAAAGAACGCCCTCTGCTCAACACCCCTGAAGTTCAGAAACAGTTCACCAGAATAATGTCAGAGATAGCTATTTTTAATTATGCGAGAATTGATTTTAAATGTAAAAACTATCTTGATATCGTAAAAGCCGATATAAAAATTCTGGAAATTAATGGTGTGAAAGGCGAGCCAGTGCATCTCTACGACCAGAAGTATTCACTCTTTCAAGCCTACAGAATTATCTTTAGACACTGGAGAATAATTCGTCAACTAAGTTTACTAAATATTAGAAATGGATTTAGATGTCCTGGTCCCATAAAAGGAATCAGAATACTATTCAGGCACGCCTGGCATAAACTTAATTAATCTTTTTTAAGGTAGAATCTATATCTGTAGTTTCTGATGGCGTTAAGTCTGTCGCCATTATAGCCCCAGCTTTCAAGTAGTATACCTTTGTCGTCGTACTTATAGGTGTTTTTTCGGGAACTTGGTTTGCGGGAGTTCCAAAACGTGTCGTAATGTGACACTATCTGATGTTTAGCATCGAATAGTTTGTAATCGCTGCTAAATTCTTTGCCATTTCTGGTAAACGATTTTGTGAATCTGCTGGCTTCCTGTTTATTGATAAAAGTGTTGATGTTCATGTAAACCAGTGCCTGGTCTTTACCAACATAATACAGATACTTAACGGAGTTGCCATTGCTGTCGGTATAATAAACAGATTTCACAGGCTCTCCTCTGTCATTAAAGTAATTGGTGGTTGATATAGTAGTACCATCATTCAGATAGGTCTTTGACGTGCAAATAGTTGTGGTATCTTTCTGCTTAAGCATTGTGCCGGCATCGTCGCAGTTGTAGTTCCAGAATCGGATGATCTTTCCTTTGCTGTTGTATAGTCCGGTCGACTTAAGTTTCTTGCCACTGTACTCATAAAGGTAATAGGATGTTAACTGATGTCTTTTGTTGTAGGTGTTGATTCTACTGCGCAAACTATCTTTGTAAAAGACTTCCTGACTGCGACTAAGTCGACCTCTTTTGTTATAGACATAATACTCTTTAACGTTTTCCTGTGCATCATATATAATCAAACTGTTGCCTTCTGATTTGCCAAATCGCCAAGACTTTGATGTGCCGTTATTACCACGGGTACTGTGATTCACCATAGTATAAACTCTGTTATGCGTCATTTTCAAAGTGTCTTCTATCGTGCAACTTAAGGTGGCTCTTCCTTCACGGTCGTATTGATAAATAGTTTTCGATGTATACGTCTTGCCTTTTTTGGGGATATAGGTATACACTTCTGTGATTTCTGCTATGCCCGACCTTTTAACCAGAGAATCGGCCAAGGGCGATCTGTAAGTAATGTTATTCTGTAGAAAATACTGCGAATGTGCATTATAGCTAATCAAAAGGAACGCCATTAAACTATAGAAATTTTTCATATGTCAAATATAATAAAGTTTAAAAACAAATATAGACCAAATTTATTGTGTCATCAATCTTTTGTTAAAACAAATTATTGGGTGATATGTTAAGTGGTGTATGCAAAAAACATATCTCATCGCAGGTGGTTCGACCGGTATCGGATTCGCTCTCTATCAGCAATTATCAGATGCAGGGCATCATGTTATCGTTTTGTCGCGCGAGCGTCACAATCTTCCTGATTCAGCCGAGCACCATGTAGTGGATTTTTCTGATCCTGCTTTAGTATTGCCAGAAATAACAGCCGAACTCAACGGTATTATATACATGCCTGGAAGTATTTTGCTAAAACCTTTCAGAAGTATCGGTCGTGCAGATTTTCTAAATGATTATCAGTTGAATGTTATTGGTGCAGTTGAAACGATAAAAAAATATCAAGCCTTGTTAAGTAAAACTCAGGTAAGTTCTATTTTGCTTATGAGCACTGTGGCGGTGGGTACTGGTATGCCTTACCACAGTCTGGTCGCCTCAAGTAAAGGCGCCATCGAAGGTTTAACAAGGGCTTTAGCAGCAGAATTGTCGCCAAATGTCAGAGTTAATGCCATTGCGCCATCATTGTCAGATACGCCTCTTGCAGAAAAATTATTAAACACTGAAGAGAAAAAACAAGCAGGTAAAGAAAGGCATCCAATGAAACAAATCGGTCAGCCAGAAGACATAGCCTCTTATATGGCGTGGCTTTTATCGGATGCGTCCAAATTTATTACCGGCCAGATTTTGTCAATCGATGGTGGTATGGGGAGTCTTAGGAAATAAAAAATACATGTAATTTTGCAGATGAATATGAAAGATAGATTTGTTCAGTTAAGAAGTGAAATAGAGACCTTGCGTCAGGAGATTATTCATCACAGTGTTTACCGTAAAATCAAAACAGCCGACGATATCAAGGTATTCATGCAATACCACGTGTACGCTGTTTGGGATTTCATGTCATTGTTAAAGAGCTTACAAAACCATTTAACTTGCACAACAGTGCCTTGGTTCCCAACAGGATCTGCTGAAACCAGATTTTTGATTAATGAAATAGTCGTAGGAGAGGAGTCGGATGTCGATATGAACGGTCAGCGAATCAGTCATTTTGAACTATACTTGAAAGCCATGGTTCAGGCCGGAGCCCCAATTGCTGCTATTAATGAATTTGTAAAAACATTAAAAGAAGAAAGTACTTTACAAGAAGCTTTTGATGCCTCCTCTGCACCTCCGGCAGCAGCAGGATTTGTCAGACACACCTTCGAGATTATAGATATGAACAAGCCGCATGTACTGGCTGCCGTGTTTACTTTTGGAAGAGAAGACCTGATTCCGAATATGTTCCTGTCTATTATTAATGATCTTGGTGCCGAGTGGCAAGAGTCTTTATCCGTGTTTAAATATTATCTGGAAAGACATATAGAGGTTGATGGCGATCATCATTCTCATCTGGCCATGGCAATGACCGAAGAGTTGTTAGGTAACGATTCTGAAAAATGGGCTGAAGCAACAGAAGCTGTAAAGTCGTCTTTAAAGCAAAGAATTGCTTTATGGGATGGTGTGCTTGAACGCCTTAATCAAGGGGCTCATCAATTAGCCTAGGCTTTAAACCTTTTAAGAAATAATCTGCCTTTTAATCGTTTGCTGCTTTGGTGTAAACCCCAGAACAAGGGAACCAGGGAAGCAATAAACAAGGCCATTTTAATCCATAACATGGTTCCTATTGGATCTGCCAAAGGGGTATTTGGAAATAAATTCTGGATGCTCACAGCAGAATTAGGCAATAAGATCATCACAAAGATAAAGCTGAAGAACAAGGCATATAAAGACACTTCCAGAATAAGCGAAAGTTGCTTATGAGATTCTGTGTCCATGGTGCCGGGACCGAATAGCGATTGGATATTGTCGATACGCGTTTTCGGATCCATCAGATATGGATGCGCTTTTAATTGCTGAGGATTCTGTTGACTGATCATTCTGTGTTATGTTTTGTTTTTAGACTTCTTGGGTAAAAAATAGTTGCTTTCGGGCAGTTATTTGACGCAAATATAAAAACATGAATCAACAGGATAAATGACCTGTCTCACTATTTCATGTTGATAACCGATAGTATTTATTGATTGGCTTTGCTTTATTATTTACGATGAAGTTTCTTATTGCTTGATTTTCTTTTAATTGTAAAATTTTTTTCACCTTTTAAGGTGATAGGGCGCTGATTGATACACTTTTAGTTTTTTCTGTTAATAAATGACCTTAAATTAAATATAATCGGGGCTTTTTTTCCTTGTTTCGAGGGCAAAAATCACTATTAGCAATCAAGTAATCAATACTTTAATGTTAATTTTCTGATCTTTTTTGTTTTTTTTGAAACAGGATTAAATATCTGGATGATTCCACTATTATTTGTCAGGAAGAAGGCTTCTTAAAGAAAATTAAATGCCTGAAAATCAATAGTCCTGAAAATAAATGTCGACTAGTTGCAGCATTTGTTCGATAGAGAATGTCGAATGTATTGAAAGCTGTAATCATGTTAATGTTGTTTGTTCCAATTACGAGTGTGTTAACAAAGTTCATTGAAGGGCGGGCATTCTGTTTTTTATTATTCATCAAAGTGTTGTTTATTTGCTCTATACTATCCGCCCGCCCTGCAATGATTCAAACTCATACAGCTCAAGTCATCATCATAGACGATTTTCACCCTGTTTTCTTAGATCAGCTTTCGGCTGCGGGTATCACTTACCATTATCAACCAGATTTTAAAAAGGAGGATGCTCCATTGGCTTTGCAGCAATACCCCATAGTGGCAGTGCGCAGTAAGCTCGAGTTTAACGCCAACTTAATCAATCAATTGCCCAACCTGAGATGCATCGCCCGCGGTGGTGCCGGAATGGATAATATTGATGAAAATTATGCTTTAAGTAAAAATATTACACTCTTAAACGCGCCGGAGGGCAATCGCGATGCTGTGGCAGAGCATTGTATCGGTTTGCTGTTGGGACTAAGCAAAAGGATTGTAAAATCTCACCAGGAGGTAGCCAATTTTGTCTGGAACAGAGAAGGTAACAGAGGCTGGGAAATCAAAGGTAAAACAATTGGTATCGTAGGTTTTGGAAATACCGGATCAACATTGGCTAAAAAATTATCAGGCTTTGATTGTCAGGTTATTACTTATGACAAATACTTGAACACAATTGATGAAACCTATGCCAGTCAAGTTAGTATAGAAGAACTTCTAAATCAATCGGATGTGATCAGTTTTCACGTGCCCCTGACGGCTGAAACCAGAGGCATGATAAACGAGGACTTAATTGCCAAAATGAAAAGTGGAGTGGTGCTTTTAAACACCTCCAGAGGGATGGTCGCCAACAACCGTGCGATATGGGAGGGTATAAAAGGTGGAAAAATAAGCAGCTATGCCTGCGATGTCCTGGAGAACGAAAATTTCAATCAGCTAAGTGCAGAGGAAAAAGATTTGATAAAAGAGATGACCGCTGGTAATCAGGTGATTATAACACCACACGTGGCAGGTTGGTCGACAGAAAGTTATTATAAAATTGGCGCAGTACTTTCAGAAAAAATTGCAGGCTTTACGATAAAAGCAAAAATTATTTAGATGAAAGTTGATTAATCAAAAAAAAACAGTGAAATTGCCTCACTTTTTAAAGAAAAATTAGAATAAAAATTGTTATTGTAAAAAAAATAAATATGAATATTAAATTTACACTCAAGTCACTACTCATTGTTCTCATGGGTTTGGGCTGCTTCCTCGGCGCAGAGGCTCAGTCGAACACCGGATCAATCCGTGGTGTTGTTTACAGAGAAGGAAAGGTGAAAGCCAATGTTCCTATTATCCTGTTGAATGAATTCGGCGATTCGATAGCTATGGAGAAATCTGCTATCAACGGTGAGTACTCGTTCAACAACATTACCCCTGGCCAGTATCAACTCAGAGTTAATCAGGTAGCTGATGAAATGAAAGGTTACCTCGGCATGGAAGGCGATTTATTTGATTTATCCGTTGAGGGTAAAAAAATGGACGTTGTTCTAATCCAGTACAAAATCACCGACTTAGGTGGTGGTGAAAAAAGAACTGGTGTTAAAAAAGATCCTGAAATCAAAAAGACAGGTACTACAACTACAACAACAGACAAAGAAATTAAAAAGACCGGTTTAAGAAACGGTACCAGTATGGCGTCATACGCAGCTGGTACAACTGCTACCCGTAACGGTGTAGTTGGTAGAGGTTCAAGAACAGACGGTACTGCAGTATACATGGACGGTGTGAGAGTAACCAACTCTTCATTAACTCAGGGTATGAACGGTCAGGTTGACGTAATGACGGCTGGTATCCCAGCTCAGTTCGGTGACTTCACTGGTTTGGGTATCTCGATCACCACTAAAGGTGGTGCGATCTCAGCCAGAAAAGCCGGATCAATCGAGGTAAGAAGCAGTAGCATGTTCAATCCATACCACAACAATTTAATCGAGGGTTTCTATGCCGCTCCGGTTTTGTGGAAGATTAACCCTGACTACAAATCAGGTAAAAGTAGCATCAAGAGAATTCCAATTGCAGCCATGAACTTTGGTGCAAACTTCTCTTATGCCCGCGAACCAAGTCCGTCTTACATCGGTTACTACGTTATTAAAGACGATGTATTGGCTAATATTGAAAAGAATCCTTTGTTAATTAATAGTGATGGTGCATTCGTGCATACTGCCAACTATTTAACAGAAGCTGATTATAACAATGTAAGAGTTAGACCAAATGTTTATGCATTAAGCTCTAACGCCAATGCTAAATTTGATATCAAATTATCTGACATGGCTACTTTAACCATGTTCGGTAACTTTGCTTACTCACAAGGTGTAAATGGTGGAAACAACATCATGGCTTACAAAAACAATCCGTTTTCAAGTAACACCTATACTTTAGGATATGTAAAATACACCCAGTCATTTAAAGGTCCGGATTCTTTAGCAAAAGCTACCAGAACCACTTTAAATAATACAACCTTTACCCTTCGTTTCGACTACCAGTCTACCTGGGCTAAGTCTATGGACAACGATCACAGAGACAATATATTTGACTATGGTTACATCGGTTCATTCAAACACTACCCAACTGAATTCTTCTCTTATTATGGTAATTTGAACAACCCAACTGGTCAGTCTCGCAGATTCATCGATCAAAACGGTGACACTGTTTTCTTAAGAAACTTCTGGGAGCAAACAGGTTTCAGAGATACTGCTGTCAGATTCTCTCAAGCCGACATCAATACAGTAAGAGGTAACTATACTCAATCTTTATTCGATAAGTACAGAGAGTTTGGTGCTAACGTTACCAATGACGTTCAAATCTTACAAGGTTTAGGTTTGTTAAACGGTTACAGTCCGAACAACATCTACTCTTTATGGAATACACCTGGTACGCAATTAGCAGGTTACTCTAAGTCTCAAAGCGAGCGTTACACGTTATTCGCAATGGGTGAAACAGAAGTAAAAGGTGCACTTAGTTCTGCTAAGAAAGCCGCTTCTGGTCACAAATTACAATTCGGTATTCAATATGAGCAATCAGTAGCAAGAGGATACGGTTTAGGTGCTAACAACTTATGGCGCTTAATGTACCAGTATGCTAACAGCCACATTGCTGAGCTTGATAAATCTAACCCAATCTTATCGTATGATGATAACGGTGTGTTCCAGGATACTATCCGCTACAACCGTTTGGTTAACTCTTCTAAACAATCAAACTTCGACAGAAACTTCAGAAATAAATTAATTTCAGAAGGTGCTACCGATGTTTATGGTAAAAAAGTTAACGAGCAAACTTTCATCGACATTAACTCTTACAAGCCATCTGACTTCTCATTAAACATGTTCAGTGCTGATGAGTTATTAAATAATGGTAGTGCCAGTGTACAATACTATGGTTACGATCACTTAGGTAATAAATTAAGAGGTAAGCCAAGCGTTAACGATTTCTTACAAGACCCAAGCAGAAAAATCGGTGCATTCATGCCTATCTATACTGCAGCATGGTTCCAGGATCAGTTCAACTTCAAAGATCTTGAGTTCAGATTAGGTCTGCGTTTAGAAAGATACGATGCTAACCAGTCTGTATTAAAAGATCCATACTCATTATATCCGGTAAAACAAGCTGGTGAAGTAAGTGAGATTGACGGTAATGCAATTTCTCATCCTTCTAACATCGGCGATGACTATGCTGTATATGTGGATGATGTTAAAAACCCTAGAAAGATTTTAGGTTACAGAAAAGACAATGTATGGTATGATGAGAATGGTACTCAGTTATCAACGCCTGATTATATTGCGAACAGAACCAGCAATGGTAAAATCGCTCCATACTTAGTAGATCCAAACAACCAGAATGTTACAGCTGAGTCTTTCAAAGACTACAAGCCTAGAGTGAACATTCTTCCAAGGATTTTCTTCAAATTCCCATTGAATCAGAAATCATTGTTCTATGCGTCTTATGATGTATTGTCTCAAAGACCATCTGCTAACTTTGCAACCATAGATGATTATGTGTTCATGACACAGAAAGCTACAGATGCGATCAGTAACCCTGCCTTGACAACAAGGTTGACTACTGACTATCAGATTGGTTTCAAACAACAGTTATCAAACAGCACTTTATTAAACTTCATTTCTTACTACAGAGAAACCAGAAACGATATCAGTGCCTTCCAGTATAACAATGCTTACCCTATCACTTATATTTCTTACAACAACTTAGACTTCTCTACAGTGAAAGGTTTAATCGTAGAAATGAACTACAACAGTGATAAAAACATTTCATTAACTGGTAACTACACACTTCAGTTTGCTGACGGTACAGGTTCAAACATCAACTCTCAAAGAGCTTTGATTGCCTCTAACCAACCAAACTTAAGATCTTTATTCCCATTGGGTGATTTAGATATCCGTCATCAGTTGAAAGCCATCTTTAACTGGGAGTTCTTCGACGGTAAAGGTGTAGGTAAAAAACAAATCGAGAAAAGAAAATACTACGGTCCGGTGATTGGAAAAACTAAGATTTTCTCAAACACCAACTTTAACTTAATCTTCACTGCTACTTCAGGTCTTCCTTACACTGCAACATCTCAGCCTGTACAATTAGGTTCTGTAGACAGAGCACCTATTAAAGGTACACCATGGGGTTCAAGATTGCCTTGGCAGTTAAACACCAACCTGAACATTCAGAAAGATGTTGAGTTGAAATGGAAAAACAAAGACGGTAAATCTAAAGGTGCTTACATGCAGGTTTACTTCTATTGCACTAACCTATTCAACACCAGAATTGTTTACTCTGTATACCCTTACACAGGTGCGGTTGATGACGATGGTTTCCTGAATTCACCTAAAGGTCAGCAGGCTTTACAAAATACCTTGAGCGCAGATGCTTACAGTTTCTACTACAGAACAGCTGTAAACAGTCCGTTCAACTACCAGACCCCAAGAATGATGTACCTGGGTGCTAAGTTTTATTTCCAATAACCAACTATTTAAAAAATAACGAGAAAGAATATGAAAAGTGTTTATCTTAGATTCGGATGGATGTCTGCTCTGGTCTTGATGACTCTGTCAGTTAACGCTGCAGAAATCAAAAACCTGACAAAAAGAACAGGCAACACTACCGGCAATAATGGAAACGGTATGGCAGAATTTGCCAATACATGTAAATCGGCTTCTCAGAGTGCCGACTTAGATATCAATAATGTGCGTACCAGAATTTTAAATGGTGGTGACATGTGGTGGGATCTTAACAACCCTAAATATGAAATACCTAAAGTAACGGACGCTAACAGTGTTAGAAAACATGCCTTGTTCTCTGGTGCGCTTTGGATCGGTGGTCTGGGTAGAGGTGATGGTAACCTTCGTATGGCGGCTATGACTTACCGTCAGCGTGGTAACGACTTCTGGCCAGGTACCCTGGACATGAACGATGTAAGTACAGATGCTTCACGTTGCGAAAGCTGGGACAAAATGTTTAAAGTAACCAGAGAAGAGTTGCTTAGACAACAAACTTCAGGTAACGTAGATATCGCGAAAAATATTTTAGAATGGCCTGCAGGTGGTAGTCCTAGTACCCCGTTTGCAAGCAACCAGACAAATGACCTTGCGCCGTATTTCAATGCGGATGGTGTTCCGGGTTACAACCCTTATGCTGGCGACTATCCAATTCTGGATCCACTAAGAGCCGCTGACAAAAACCTTCCAAAAGATCAACCAGATCAAATGATTTGGTTCGTTTATAACGACCGTGGTAATGTGCACTCTGAAACCGGTGGTATTCCAATCGGTCTTGAATTGCAAACAACTGCATTCGCTTTCCAAACCAATGACGAGGTTAATAATATGACCTTCTACAAAACCACTATCGTTAACAGAGGTTTTGAAAACTTAGATCAAACTTACTTTGGTGAGTGGGTAGACGCCGACTTAGGTAACTACTCTGATGACTACGTTGGTTGTGATGTTGGCAGAAGCTTAGGATACTGCTATAATGGTGACGATAACGACGAAGGTGTTTTAGGTTATGGCTTAAATCCTCCAAGTGTTGGTGTCGATTTCTTCCAGGGTCCTACTGACACCAGCGGTGTTGAATTAGGTATGGGCGCATTTGTATACTATAACAATACCAGTGACCCGGTAAACGGTAACCCTGATAATGCCATCGACTTCTATAACCTGTTAAAAGGTAACTGGATGAATGGTGTTTGTATGAAGTTCGGAGGTAATGGTGTTAATGGTAGTATCTGTACCAAATATATGTTTGATGACGGTACGAATCCAGCTACTGCTTCTTTCCCTAAATGGACTGAAAAATCTGCTGGTAACCAACCTGGTGACAGACGTTTCCTTCAATCTGCTGGTCCGTTTACACTTGAGCCAGGTGCTGTTAACACAGTAACTGTAGGTGTGGTTTGGGCTAAAACTACTTCAGGTGGTGCTACTGGTTCATTAGGTTTATTGAAACTGGCTTCTGATAAAGCTCAGAAATTGTTCAATAACCAGTTCGACTTACCAGACGGTCCTGAAGCTCCAACAGTGGAAGTTCAGGAATTAGAAAACGAATTGATTCTGAAATTCTTAAACACAGATGTAACTGAAGGTTACACTGAAAATATCAAAAACGAATCTAACCAAACAATCGAATACAAATTCCAGGGTTATATGGTTTACCAGTTAAAAGATGGTACCGTATCAAACTCAGAATTAAACGATATCGAGAAAGCCAGATTGATTTTACAGTGTGACGTTAAAGACAATATCACTACAATGATCAATCAGGAGTACGATGCTGATGTATCAGCTAATATTCCGAAATTAAAAGTTAACGGCGCTAACGAAGGTATTCAGCACACATTCTCTATTAAAGAAGATGCGTTTGCTTCTGGATCAAACAAGACCTTGGTTAACTTCAAAACTTATAACTACCTTGTAATTGCCTACGGATATCCTTCTAATGACCCTCAGAAATTGGAAGCAGTTCAGTTCCTTGCCGGTAGAAATACGGTTAAATTAGCTGGATACCCACACAAATCTGAACCTGAATTCGGTGGTAGTAAACTACAGGCTGGATACGGTGACGGTCCGATGCTGAAACAAATGTCAGGCAGAGGTAATGGTGGTATGGTATTAGAATTTACTAAAGAAACCATCGATAGAATCTTAGCTAACAATGTAGATAACGAGCCTGTGTATATGGGCGGTAAAGGTCCGGTTAAAATTAAAGTAGTTGACCCATTACTGGTGCCAAATGCTAACTTCGAATTTAAGTTCATCGAGCCTAAACCAGTTGCTGCAAGAGGAACATCTCTGAAATTCCAGGATTCAATCAACGCGAAAAGTTACTGGGTATTAACTAACCTGACATCAGGTGAGTCTGTATTCGCAGATGGAACTATCGAAAGTAAAATTGAAACAGTTCAGGGTAAAGTAAAATTCGGCGGCGCTACAAAAACAATCAATAACTTAAGAGACTGGGGTCTTGCAGTAGAAATTCAGCAAACACCTGCTCCGGGCAGAAACCCTTACGGTGAGCCAACCAACGGATTTGTTGATTATGATGTGACATTTGCTGATGATAACAAACGCTGGTTAACAGCTTTGACAGACGTGGATGCTGAATATTCTCCATTCAACTGGATTCGTTCAGGAACAAGCGGCTTGTCTGCATCAGCTTTTGATCCTTATATTCACGATTTCTATTCTGATTTCGATCCTTCGCACACAGGTAACGACGCTTACGATCCATACGAAAAAAAAAAAAAAATCTGGGACAGAAGAATTGCACCTTATGCTTTATGTGCAAGAACTGAAGGTCCTGCTGCCGCTAACGGCGCCGTATTATATAATCCAGCATGGAAAGGTTCATCAGTAACAGATAACCCAATCTCTGAACTGGCAAGTATTCAATTGGTAATTACACCAGATGTAAGCAAATGGACTAAA
>JAIXYV010000097.1 GCA_027490055.1 Bacteroidota bacterium
GGCTAGTGTCTAGCCTCATTTAGGCAGCTGCCGCGGCCCAAATACTGGTACTAAAACTAGCCAAAATTGTGGCAAACCTGAGCCGGATTTGGGCTGGATTTGCTTGTGCCAATTACGGACCCAGATCAATCACTGATACACCAATTGGGCAAGCGAAATGACCGATAGTGGGGGATTTTGGCCACTGGGGTTGGTAGATTGGGCTAGCCGACAACTAGTTTGGCCTCTAAACCAACACCGCATACGAGTATCATATTGGTCACATTGCTAACCAAACAATGCATAGGAACAATGAAGTTCGGGCGCAAAAATGGCCAGGAATTTGCCTCAACCAAAGTTGTTGGTACCACAATTGGCAAAGGCATCAGAGATCGCAACATACTAAGTACGTTCATCTAGCCATCATCACTTAAGGCGATGAGAGTTTGCAGACCAAAGTTTTGACGATTGAGGCTAACCACTGATTGATTCTCTAAAACCCGACCAGAATCTATCGTGGTCAGCTTTATTGCAAAGTGTTTGAAAGGAACAGCCAGAAAATAGCCAGAAAACAACATTTTTTTTTACTTTTGCGAAGTAGGCCCAAACAGGTAACATTGCAGCACTATAAACACAAAAAATACAAACCTTATTATATGAGCTTGATACGAACAAATTTGAATACACTAGTACATTGGCTGATAAGCAAACTCGACAAGATAGCCAAAGCACTAGACACAAATGATAAAGCTACGCACCCACATAGTTCTTATAGACTAACTTCACTTTCACCGACAAGTGAGGCAGATAAAGATGAACATTATTACAAAGCTATCGTAAAGGCACTTGAACGGAGAAAGATTTTAGACATTAAAAATATGGCAATTACTGGACCTTATGGATCTGGCAAAAGCAGTATTATTAAATCGATCCTAACTAAATATACTGGCAGAGAATTGAAGTTTATCAATATTTCACTTGCTTCATTTAATCAAATTGAATCTATACGCGATGGAGCTACCACGAGTGACCAAGAAAAGAAATCAATCCTACAGCAAATAGAAATAAGTATACTGCAACAAATCTTATATCACAGCAATCCTGTTGAACTGCCTGAATCTAGAATCGATAGAATAAATGAACATAAACAATGGAACAGTATTCTTCTAACGATTTTCGCATCTTCCTATATATTTGCAATACTGATTGTATTCTTTAGTGAAGGGATCAAAAAGTATTTAACATTCAATGAACATGAATTTATTAACTTTATATGGATCAACAAAGTATCTAAAATATTTTTTTGCCTCCAAACAATAATACTGATTTATCAAGTCATACACTTTATTAAAAAATTACGTATAACAAGGATAAATGTCCAAAACATCGAACTTGGCCATCGTAAAAAGGAAAACACATCAATAATCAACCACCACATCGATGAATTAATTTACTTCTTTCAAAGAACAAAATATAATGTCTTGATTATAGAGGACCTAGATAGGTTCGAAATGCGTGATATTTTCGTAAAGCTACGTGAAACCAATCTGATATTGAACAACTCGAACTTAATTACTGATAGAGTAGTTTTTGTATATGCCTTAAGAGACGATTTGTTCCAAGATACAGATAGAACTAAATTTTTTGACATAATCGTACCTGTGGTACCAATTATTGACTATACAAATGTAAATCAAATGTTAACAAAAAACCTAGAAAATATTTCCTCACAAATTGAGAAGACACTAATAACCGATATCTCACTCTTTATACAAGACATGAGGGTGTTGAAAAATATAATTAATGAATTTTACATGTATAAGGCAATATTAGGAAAGGAACTAAACCTTAACAATTTACTAGCTATTATAACATATAAAAACGCTTATCCAACTGACTACTCACTTTTGATAAAAAGGGAAGGAATATTATTTAAAGCTCTATCCGAGAAAGAAACATACGCAATACAAATAAATAAAGAAACAGCAGCAACCGTAAATCAAAATAATAAAACGATTACAGAATTAGAGAAAGAGTCAATTACCGACATTCAAATATTAAAAATACTGTATATCTCCAAATCAAACATTAACTTTACTGAGTTTAATCGACTCATAGGGATGTCTAGGTTTGATATTGACTTTATATTTAGTAAAATTACAAGCAATTCATTACCATCCAACTACTTTATAAACAGCAATCCTGTTAAATTTGAAGAAATTGATAGAGAAATGGAAGTAAAATATGATGAACGAAAAATAACAATTGAAAACAAAAATAAAATTGACATTACTAGGCTTAAAGCCAAAACCGAAGAGCTCCAGATTGAAATGACTAACAACAATAATATGCCATTGGCATATTTGTTCAGCAAAGTTCGTCCAGTGTTAGTTACAGATCATAAGCACAATCAATTACTATATGTACTAATATCGAATGGGTATATCGATGAAAATTTCGAAGATTATATTTCGCTTTTTCATGAAGGAGAATTGACAAAGTTGGACTATGATTTTCTGTTAAATGTTAAAGGACAAAGAACCTCACCTTACTCTACTAGCCTCATAAATATCGAAAATATTGTTGCAAAAATCACAGTACAATCCTTTAGCCATTACTCCATCTACAATTTCGATATCGTTGACCATTTCCTTTACAATGGTCATGTTTTTAACGAGAAAAGTAACTTATTATTTAAGCAACTGGGGAACGAAACTGTAGAATCTATAAAATTCACTGATGCTTACTTTGAGCGTGGGCAAAATTTACCTGATTTTTTTGAGGCTCTTTGTAGTAACTGGGTAGGTATTTGGGATTATCTAGGGAAGTCAATGCCTTATTCTGAAGAAAAACATCAAAGCTATTTCTTTAACATCATTAATTATGCAGACTTAGAAAGCCTAATTGCAATTGCTGACGCTAGCAATCTACGTCAAGTATCAGAGAACACCAAGGATCTCCTTTCTTTGATTCAAGATCCAGAAAGATCAAAAAAAATACTTAAAGGTCTAAATCTCAAACTTAGATTTATTAATGATGATTATACAAATCTTGATGTTATAAATTTTATTTATGTACACAATCATTACCAAATTAATGATCAATTTTTGCAGAAATTATTAAAGACCTTCTCCAAAAATTTTAATGAGCAAGAATATTTCAGAGCAAACTATAGCTACATATTAAAACTCAACATCCCCTCGATCATCGATCGGATATCTCGGGAACCAAATGAATATGTAAAGCAAATTTATAATCATGAAGGTAAAAAAGGACTTGACAAGCCTAGCGACATTGTTAAGCTATTGAATAATGAGAATTTGTTACTTGAGAATAAACTTCTGGTCGTTTCCAAATTCCAAAGTAAAATTGAAGCGCTTAAAGAAGTAGACCATGTTGATGTCGCAAAAATGTTGCTGCATGCAAATAAGGCTAAACCTACATGGGGTTCCATATTTAATTATATGCACAAAAATGGTTCAAATGTTTCTAACGAGATTGTTGCATTTATGCAAACATCTACAAATTTTGACGAATTGGTAAAGCTAGATTTGGCACTGGCCGATCTCAGTCCTGATTTTTCTGCAGAACAAATATTGATTTTTATTTCTATTTTACTTAGCAGTAACGAATTAACCTATAATGAATACAGGCAGCTACTTACTAAATTTGAAAACCTTAAACTAAATATTGAATGGCACAATCTCGCTAGAGAGAAAGTTGAAGTACTCATAGCTGCAAAAATGCTTGCGCCTACTTCAATCAATTATGAGAAAATTAAATATAATTTTTCAGGCCTTCAGATTGAACTAATTTGGTCCCATCAATCTATTGAATTTGAAGATATTGTTGAAGATTATGATTTTGAAATAGATGATTGCAATGGCATTCTTGCTCACCCAGCTATTAATAATGAAGTAAAGCAGTCTATTTTGGACTTTATGGCGCCTAAGGTAGACGAATTTAGTTTGTCGACTCTAGAGGAAATCACTAAAGTTGTGAATAACGACCCCACATTGCTAACAACTACCAAAATAGCAAATTTAATTATTATAAACGAGCGAATTAAAATAGATGAAAGAATTGTTTTCTTAAATATCAATAAGGTGGGTTTTGATACTGAGTCAATAAATACCCTAATTATGCAAATTGGTAAGAAATATGAGAAATTAATCAATGCCAGCAAACCAACTATCCCGATAGATGCATTTAACAAGAATCTGCTTGAGGGCTTAAAGACCCAAAGTTATATTGTTAGTTTTACCCCAGATCCAACTGGATCAAAGTTTATTGTTATAAAATAGGTAAACGTCTTCAATACCGAATGTGCTTACCAACACTATGGATATATCTTTAAGCAATATAATGGGGTTAAGCTTGTAGGCCATTACCCCATTTTAGATACGTCACTGCGTTGCCGCCAACCAATACCAGTGGCGTGCGCTTCAGCAGGTCAGGAATGGGATTAAGCTGAAAGGGGAAAAACTCTATCGGAGCAGAGAGTTAGCTAACGTTCTTAGTCAACTTAATACACTTTGTCAATAATCAGTTTTGTAGAGGCTAATACACATAACCTTATTGAAACCGCTTTTGGTGGTAGTGTTACTCTAGCCCAAGTTTGACTTTGCAATACTTGGCGGGATTGGAGGGTTTGCATCTTACTGATCGAAAGGTAAAGACAATTGGTCGTTTGGCTTCTTAATATCCCTACTTACTTGACTTTTAGACAAGTCTAAATCTCTAGGGTCTTTTGCTCCACAACTTATAGCGTATTTTCTAACCAAGCTACCAGCATGTTTGTATTCACCTGAATTATCATTCTCATGCCTATGGTCTATTGATAAGTTAAGCACTAGTCGTGAGATTAAAGCATATAGTAATAACCGAGAGCACATACAGTCAAGTATACTAGACTTACCTGACATCTTTTGAATATATACCTTCACACTTCCAAAGAGGCCGACATATACTTGTGTGCGTAGATTTTTAACTTTCGCCGAATCATATCCCTCATCTGGTAGCTTGTATTTGACATCATTCATGAGCTTTCTCATGTAAGGTCTTAAAGTAGATTCTTCGTCATCACCATTGTATCCTAAACCACAAAGATCAATAAAGATCTCTTCTACAAATCCACGAATTACTTTTCGTATAGCTAGCTCGTGTTCTAACTTCATCCTTTGTTTGGCTTCAAGAAGCTGTTCATTTGCATTAGTTCCTGATTTTACGTCTGCTTGTTCTGCTTCTATCTTCAATAAGTCACTGAACTTATGTTGAAGTGTTGCAAGAGATTTGTTTCTATCGTTTTTCATAAAAGGTGGGGCATGTGCCAGCAGCAAGGTGCAGGGCCCTAACGACAATACCAAACGCCCCTAGGCTGATGTTGCTCTTTACTGAACCATCCTATAAGTTTAGTACCAAGTTCTACCAAATCTCTTCACTCATATAGCTAAACATTGTGCTTCTGTAAACATGTGATTACCAAAAGTAAGGCAATACCTATCCGCTGAGATGATAGCAGCTTTATGGCGCACAGTTAGTTGGCCCGACCTACCCTACCCATAATAGGAGGCACATGGCTAACTGACCATTACCCAAAAGGCATGCACTTCACCAAAGACTTATTTGCATTTCGCGGCTTCACCCCAACCGTAGCCTCCCGTCCAGAAAAGCTACCCTACCAATAACCCTAAAACCACAAAACCCTCACCAGCAACAGCCAGCAGGGGTTTTGATCTAATAGCCGTTAGGCTAAGTGTTATTTCTTGACCAGCTTCTTGACCTCCTCTTCGTTGTAGGTTACTGGGCTTGCTTTGCGCAGGCTATCAACCCACTCCTTCTCGAGGTAGTTTTGGTAGTCAGAAACGGCTGGGCCACGGGCTTCGTCTAGGGTTTTGGCGCGTGGGGCTTCGATGGCCAAAACACGCACCCAGCTGATGCGGCCTTTGTCCTCGATCTGGTAATCACCAGCGGTCCATTTAGTTTTGTCAACGTCGGCATTGTCACC
>JAIXYV010000033.1 GCA_027490055.1 Bacteroidota bacterium
CCCAACCAAGTGCGATGAATCCGGACCAGTAGCTATAAGGGTTACAGAATACCGCCGCGACTCAGCCACCAAAAAAATGGTGAGAATTGGATATGTCAGACGTGATATTTATGTCACGGTTGTTACCTGCTCAGACAACAATCCACCTTACATCGAAGGCAATAACAAATGGAGTGTGTGCGAAGGCAATAAATTATGCTTCAGAATCAAAGGTAAGGACGATCCTTTCCTGCCGAAGCAAACAGTGCCTGATACGGTGCAGATGACCTGGAATGGGGCTATCAAAGGCGCTACATTTAAAATACTTGACACTGCATCCCGTGAAAAAGAAGCTGAATTCTGCTGGACGCCAGCCATTGGCGATGCCCGTAACCAGGCCTACTCTTTTGCCGTAACTGCAAAAGACGACGCTTGTCCCCGTCCTGCATACACCATCAAAGGTTTTAACATCAAAGTTAATCCGAAAGCCCGTTCTAAAAGACAATACGATATCCTGGATTGTGGCAAGTTCCGCTTCACCTCTCATCCTGCCGATACCGTTAACTATAACAAGAAAAACTATCTTTATAAATTTACCATTCGCGATAGTACAAATAGCGGTGCTCCTGTTTACTTCGGACAAAAGCGCATGGACAGTTTAGTATTTAAACGCGGTGGTAAATACATCATCGAACACGAAATCACCAATCCGCCATTTAACTGCCCAACAATTTACTCAGACACAGTTATTATACCACCAGTTCTGGCAATCGATCTGGCATTTGGAAAAGATACTTTTGTGTGTGCAGGCAATAACCTGACCCTCGAACCAAGTGTTAAAAATGGCTACCCTGCCTACAAATACCAATGGGAAAGTCCGCGTGGCACCATAAACCCTAAAGACACACTTAAATCATTTACTTTAATAAAACCATTGGCTTCTACTTATGTGGTTTTAAAACTCACTGACAGCAAAAAATGTACTGACAGAGATACCATCTTTGTTAAATACCAACCGAATCCGGTTGTTAATATTGGTCCCGACCAGCGTATATGTACCTACCAGTTTGTGATACTTGATGCACAGAATGCCGATACCATGCGCTATTACTGGCTACCAAACGGCGATAGCACCAGAACGATTGCAGCTTCTATAGCTGGCAAATACATCGCTAAGGTCATCGACCATCTTGGCTGTAATACCAGTGATACCATGCAGCTGTTTGTCAATGATACAGTCATTGCACTTCCTGGGCCAGATCGCGAAATCTGTATCTTTGATACGCTTAAAGTAAAAGGTATGCGCCGACCTGTTGGCTACCCTAAGCAAGTGATCTGGAAAGATCTTGGAACAGGTGCTACGATGGCCAATGATTCGGCCTGGAGACTAAGAATACCGGCAATGACTGAGAAACGCTATGAGATGTATCTCAGAGTCACTCAAGGTGGTGTAACCTGCGAAAACAGTGACACATTTACTTTATCTGTCAATGCCCTACCTACTTTCCAGTTTAACAATATCCCACCACGCTGTTATGCCGATGGTGCGGTCAACTTAACACAAAACAAAGTAGCGAAAGCTTTCTCTGGCGATAAGAAGCAGACTGAAACCGACCTTCGTTATTATCAAACTTATAAAAAACCAAGTTGGATTACTGGCGGACCAGTTGGTGTGAATACTTATAAATGGGACTTCCCGACCTTTATTAAAAATGAAGAACTGCCAAGCACAGGCTTAAGAGATACTTTATGTTATGACTACCGCGATTACAAAGGTTGCTATAACAAAGAGTGCAAAACTGTAAGATTGAATCCGAATCCTGGCGTAGAACTAAAAGAGGGTACTTTCTGCCAGCGCGCCGGTGCTATTACCCTTGACAAACTGGTGGTAAAACCATTTGTTAAATCGGGTGGTATTCAGAGTTTCAGATGTATTGAAGTGCCAATGGGCAGCGGTGTCGATCCTGATGCCATTATCTCCATCGGACCAGGTTTCCCTACAACCACTTTAATGGATCCGGGACTGGAAGGTGAAAACGAAAAAACCGGCGACTACAAAATTGAATATTGCTATAAAGATGCTTTAACAGGTTGTCAGACCTGCGATACAACTACCGTAACGGTGGTGCGCCTGCCAGAAATCAAATTTGATTTCATGCCTAAACAGTGTATCAATTTCCCATTGTTACATCTTGACAGTTTTGTTAGAGATAAGAACACCGGAAAGCGTTTCCGTGATGGCTACTGGGCTACTGTTGAAGTAAGCGGCTCAAGAGACATGAGCAATCCGGGCACTAACACAAAAATCACTAATTCAGTAAAATTCCAGAAACATTTTGATCCTCAATATGGCGCTGGTCAGTACATGGTGAAATTAACGGATACCTCCAGCGGTTGTCCGGTAACTGATAGTACCGAGATTCTGGTAAATGGTTTACCACTGATTCAAATCAATGTACCAGATACTGTATGCTCGTCTGCTGCGGCATTCGATTTAGAAAACATATTACCTTCGGGCGCAGTTGGAAAATGGACCGGACCGGGTGTAAGTGGTCGTCAGTTTGATCCGTCTATCAGTCCGGAAACCAAACAATACGAAGGACAGTACAGCATGAAGTTCGAATACACCAATCCACTGACAGGTTGTACCGCATCCGACTCACAGAAACTTCTTGTACAGACCCAGCCAGTTGTAACGATCAACTCTCCTAATCCTTACCAGCAATGTGAGAACCAATTGTTCAGCTTAAATGCTACCAAGCAATGGGCAAATGGCGTAAGATGGACTGGCAATGGTGATGGTGCATTCAGCGATGTTAACGCCTTGATAGGCACCTATAAACATGGCTTAAACGACACAGCTGTTGAGTTGTCAAATGGCAGAGTATCTTTATTTATCAATACAGTAAAAGAAGGTGTTTGTCCGATTGCGACTAAAGAACTACAGTTGATTATCGAACCATATCCGCAATTTAGCTTCATGGCCGACCCAGAGGTTCAGTGCGAGCCAGCCATAGTAAACTTTGCCGCTTTGGTTACTAAACCAGCTATCACAAGCAACATTAAATACAACTGGTGGTTTGGCAATGGTCAGAGTATCCTTAATTCTACCAATTTCCAACCGCAGAATATCCCATACGATACAGCTAAACGCGACTGGTATGATGTGAGTTTGAAAGTTGAAAATGTGTGGGGTGCCGGCGCTGGCGAGGTTTGTGCCATTCAAAAAGACTCTATCGGTTACATCAAGATATTACCTCAGCCAAAAGCTGATTTCAGCAGCGATCCTGGTTATAACACGACAGTTGCCTTCCCTAAATTTAATTTCAAAAACGAAGGTACAATCCGTTGGAGCAGTCCGGGTAAACTTGAGCATCTCTGGAACTTTGGCACAGGCGATGTTGATGATACCAGCACCAGGACACATGCTGTATTCTCATACCCTGCCGATACCAACAAATACAGAGTACACTTAAGTTCAATCTATACCTATACATATAAACTGGTTGATCAGATTTGTATCGACACCATTGGCAAAGTGCGCGAAATCGATCCGGATGTGACAGTCTTTGTACCGACAGCCTTCAGTCCGGAGCGTTCTGGACCGCGCACCAACAACGTCTTCAAACCAATCATCAACGGCGAGAAAACCTTCCATGTAGAACTCTACAACCGTTGGGGTCAGCTGTTATGGAAAACTGACGACAAGAATGCCTCATGGGATGGCACCTATATGGGCGAAGATGTCCAGCAGGATGTCTACACCTGGGTGATCAAAGTAACGGCTTATGATGGCGAACAATACACCTACGAGGGAACAGTGACACTACTCCGATAAAAATATTAAGACATAAAAAATCCCGCCAGTAAACTGAGCGGGATTTTTTTATGACAATTAAAGAATTATTTTTTCTTCTTTTTAGGTTCAGTTGCCGGAGCAACAGCAGCAGGTTTGCGGATAGATTTAATTAGATCCTCACCCATTTTAACATAATCAGCATTTTTGCCTTCAGTAGCTAAAGCAATAACTTTATTAGCGCTAACTATAGCAGCAGCAGTATCGTTCAATTTATTTTCGATTTTAGCCTTCAGCAACATGATCCAGTAGGCTTTAGGATTTTGTTCTGTCGCTTTAGTAACCCAGGTAAGCGCCGTGTTCAGGTCTTTACCATTATCATAGTAATACGTAGCAGCCTGATAGTATGGACGGTTATCTTTGTTAACGGTGTTTTCGATGTTGGTCATGATAGTCGCATCGATATCAGCAACGATACCGAAAGCTACTGAGGTATTTTCCCAGCTCATTTCGATATTAGCAGAAGATGCAGTGATAGCAGCAACATTGATAGTGAAAGTTTCAACTTTCTCAGTCAGTTTACCTGTTTTAGCATAGAAGCTTAGCACTTCGTTATCTTTGTTGTAATTGGCTACATCGCCACCTAATTTAAGGTCTTTGTATAGCATAACCTGAAAAGAATCTTTACCAGGCACAGTATATAATGCATAGGTACCGGCAGCAACTTTAGAACCGTGAACTTTTACATCTTCACCAAAAGTAATTTTAGTAGCACCATTAGCGCCTGTGCGCCAGATTTTACCATAAGACACAACATCACCAAAGACAACGCGACCTTTAGCAGAAGGACGAGAATACTCGATGGTAACATCAGAAAGAGCAAACGCTTGTTTAAGGGTTTGCAGTGGACTTGGAGCAGGCACTTTCAGGGTTTGAGCTGAGAGACCGCTGACTGCAGCAAAAACAAATGCGCAGAGTAATTGAATTGAATGTTTCATATATTTTTTATGGAGATATTAATGGAGTTTTAAAATAAGGTTTTCTGACCGTCAAGCTCATCGATTACGATACCATCGTCGCCATCAGGAGGCAAATTAGAGGCATCATCCTCTTTTACTTCTTCCTGCCAGGCACCAACCTTATCGCTTAGCAATTTGGCTGATTTAAAGGCATCGTAGGTGATTTTATTACCAATAGCTTTCCATCCTTTCACTTCGATAAAGTCGGCCAAAAGAATAGTCTCAACTTTCTTTTCTCCTTTTGCGGTCACCGATTTAATTTCCACTTCTGGATTTTCGGCCGTACTTGCCAGGATGAGTTTGCTACCAGGCTTCTCGTTAATGAAGAGGAACTTCTTACCAGTGGTAGTAGTTTCAATCAGGAAACGCTTAGCATAGTAGTTTTTAGACGACGCATCATAATGTACCACATTGATTGGTTGCTTCTCGTGAAACTTCTGAATCAGATGGATATCATTCTGCTCGTAGCGGTTGGTTAGTTCGTTGTCGGTTAGTTCGTAACTGCCATCGTTAAGAATGACAAGGATCTTATCCTCGCTGGTGAAATTGCCCAGTAACTGACCGCGACCATCGACATTAAGACGACCGATATCGGCATCGTACCAGATATCGCGACCTTTAAAGGTAGATTTACCTTTTTCCTTCAGTTCAATTTTGCGGATTGGATGTTTGGTTAAGGTATTGCCTTTAGAGCTTCTGCCTTTTATTTCGAGTTTGGAGAAATCGTATTCCAGGTATTTGATTTTAGCACTGGCCATATTGCTTAAGTGCACCCCTATTTTTTCCGCTTCACTGTTGTTATTAGCGGTAAAATAGAGCAGTTTACTACCTGGAGTACCCATACTGATCTCGTAATCCTTATCGCGAATTACGCCGAGTACATTAAAACGTTTCACGTAACTAACGCCAGATTTACCATCGTAATACGCCACGTTATAGACTTTACGCTCGTCGTTTTTGCGATAGACATCCACATAGAGCAGGTCTTTACCCATAAACTGTTTTTCAGATACTTTGCTCACCACATAGGTGCCGTTTTTACGGAAGGCAATGATATCATCGATATCAGAACAGTCGCAGATATAAGTGTCTTTTTTCAGACCATAACCCACAAAACCTTCTGCGTAGTTGGCGTATAGTTTCTCGTTTGCCACAGCCACCACGTTGGTTTCGATCTTATCGAACATACGGATTTCTGTTTTTCTGTCGCGACCCTTACCATATTTCTTAATAAGGTTTTTGAAATAGTCGACAGCAAAATCCGTCAGGTTATCGAGATGGTTTTTAACCGTCGCCATCTGGTCTTCCAAACCTCTGATGTACTCATCTGCTTTAAAGGCATCGTACTTAGAAATACGTTTGATACGAATCTCAGGCAGGCGGGCAATATCATCCATGGTAACCTCGCGGCGCAGAAGTTTCTTAAATGGTTTGATTTTTTTATCAATCATTTCCAGAATCTCTTCCCAGGTTTCGCATTCCTCGATAGAGAGGTAGATTTTATTTTCTATGAAGATTTTCTCCAATGAACTGAAATGCCATTTGTTTTCGAGGTGACGCATTTCATTTTCCAGCTCGGTTTTTAACAAGTGCAGTGTATTCTCTGTAGAGGTACGCAACATATCATTAACACCCAGGAACAGAGGCTTATCCTCAACAATCACACAGGCATTCGGAGAGATACTCACTTCGCAATCGGTAAAGGCATACAGCGCATCGATGGTCATGTCAGTAGACACACCCGGCGCCAGTTGCACTTCTATCTCAACATCTTTAGCTGTATTATCGATTACCTTTTTGATTTTGATTTTGCCATTATCATTGGCTTTCAAAATACTATCAATCACACTTTCGGTGGTGGTGCCAAACGGAATTTCTTTGATCAGCACTTTCTTACCGTCTGCAGATTCTATTTTAGCACGGCAGCGAATTTTACCTCCGCGTTTACCTTCGTTGTAATTGGTAAAGTCTGCCATACCGCCTGTTGGGAAATCCGGCAGAATATTGGTCTTTTTACCTTTAAGTATATCGATACTCGCCTCACATAACTCAATAAAGTTATGAGGCATAATTTTCGTTGCCAGTCCTACCGCAATACCTTCAACACCCTGAGCAAGCACCAATGGGAACTTAACTGGCAGAGTAACAGGTTCGCGTTTACGACCATCGTAACTTAATTGCCATTCGGTAGTTTCCTCGTTAAAGGTAACTTCGAGTGCAAACTTAGAGAGACGCGCCTCGATATAACGGGGAGCAGCAGCAGAGTCACCAGTGCGGATATCGCCCCAGTTACCCTGAGTTTCTATCATCAGGTCTTTCTGACCCATATTAACGATGGCTTCACCGATTGCGGCATCACCATGCGGGTGATACTGCATTGCAGAACCGATGATATTGGCCACTTTATTAAAACGACCATCATCCATTTCCTTCATCACGTGCATGATACGTCGTTGCACAGGTTTTAAACCATCGTACAGATTTGGCACGGCACGCTCTAGGATCACATAACTGGCATATTCAAGGAACCAGTTTTCGTATAAGCCTGAAACTGGCAGCACGCCGCCGTCGCGGTGACCGTGATGCACTATCCCATCATTGTGAATGTCTTCTTCTTCTTTATCCATAATTAAGCAGCTTCTTCTTCAGTTGTTTCTGCAGCCGGTTCTTCCGGAGCAATGTCTTTTTCTATATATAAGTTATCGATGATGAACTCCTGACGCTCAGGGGTGTTTTTACCCATGTAGTATTTCAGCAATTTCTCGATACTGGTTTCTTTGGTCAGGATGATTGGCTCAAGACGCATGTCCTCGCCGATAAAACCTTCAAACTCTTCAGGAGAGATTTCACCAAGTCCTTTGAATCGTGTAATCTCAGGTTTATTACCCAGTTTACGAATGGCCCTTTGTCGCTCCTCATCACTGTAGCAATAAATGGTTTCCTTTTTATTACGCACCCTGAACAATGGCGTTTGCAGAATGTAAACGTGACCGTTTCTAACCAGATCCGGGAAGAACTGCAGGAAGAAAGTCATGAGCAATAAACGAATGTGCATACCATCCACGTCGGCATCGGTAGCGATAACTACCTTATTGAAACGCAGATTATCTAAGCCTTCTTCGATATCCAGCGCGTGTTGAAGAAGGTTAAACTCCTCGTTCTCGTATACCACCTTCTTTTTTAAACCATAGCAGTTAAGCGGTTTACCTCTTAAGCTGAATACCGCTTGTGATTCCACATTGCGACTTTTAGTAATACTACCACTCGCAGAATCTCCCTCGGTAATAAAAATAGTGGTATCAAACTTATTGTCTTTGTTATCGATAAGATGTGTACGGCAGTCGCGTAACTTTTTATTGTGCAGATTGGCTTTCTTAGCGCGTTGCTGAGCCAGTTTACGCACACCTGCCATATCTTTTCTTTCGCGTTCGTTCTGTAAAATCTTTTTAAGCAGGGCATCTGCCGTTGCTGGATTTTTATGCAGATAATTATCAAGAACCTTAGACAGGTTTTCAGAAATAAATGAGCGTATACCCTGACCGCCCGGAGCGATCTCGGTAGAGCCCAGTTTGGTTTTAGTCTGTGATTCGAACACCGGTTCTTGCACCCTTACTGCCACAGCAGCAGAGATAGAGGTACGGACATCCGAAGCATCAAAATCCTTTTTGTAGAACTCTCTCAGCACCTTTACCACAGCCTCTTTCAGCGCACTAAGGTGCGTACCACCCTGAGTGGTAAACTGACCGTTAACGAAAGAATAGTATTCTTCGCCGTATTGGTGACCGTGTGTGATAGCCACTTCAAAATCAGCTTCTTTAAAGTGCATGATAGGATAGAGAATGGTTTCGGTATCCACTTTGCGTTCCAGCAAATCTTTCAGACCATTTTTAGAGAGGTAGTTTTGACCGTTGAACTGTATGGTTAGGCCAGAGTTTAGGAAAGCGTAGTTCCAAACCTGTTCGATCAGGAATTCTGGAATAAATCGGTAGTTTTTGAAAATAGAATTATCTGGTTCAAAAACGATATGGGTACCATTCTTCTCGTCGGTAGTGGTTTCTTTGTGATCAATAATCAGTTCGCCTTTTTCGAATTCAGCTCTTTTGGTTTTGCCATCGCGAAAAGATTGGACAGAAAATTTGGAAGACAAAGCGTTAACGGCTTTTGTACCCACACCATTCAGACCAACAGATTTCTGGAAGGCACCTGAGTCGTACTTCCCACCGGTATTAATTTTGCTTACGCAATCGATCACTTTTCCCAAAGGGATACCACGACCATAGTCGCGGACCTCCACTTTATTTTCAGAGATGGTGATTTCAATTTTCTTACCATGCCCCATCATATGTTCGTCGATAGAGTTATCGACAATCTCTTTCACCAGCACGTAGATACCATCGTCAGCAGATGAGCCATCACCGAGCTTTCCGATGTACATACCGGGCCTCAGACGGATGTGTTCTTTCCAGTCGAGCGACCGTATACTGTCTTCTGAGTAATTGGATTCCTGATTAGCCATAAATTAAAGAGCGAAATTAGGCACAGACAAAGTACCGTTATTTACATCCTGCCATTTTTTATAAACAATTAACACATACAAATCAGTTTTTTTTATTGATATAAAAAGTATATTTGAACCATTAAAATCCAACAAAAAATGAAACACAAACTACTTATTGTTACAGTTTTAGGTTTATTTATACTTAATTCTTGTACTAAAAAAGAGACTATTATCCAAGAGTACAATCCCCCTCAACCCAAATTATTTGGCACCTGGAAAATGATCGGACAGAATTCATCTGACACCAATTATTACGTCTTCCCTAACGATGGCAGCAACTTTATGTACGTGCTTACCGTTTCACCTAACAACTTCAGAAACAGTCAAGGCTTCGCTTACAAAGCGACGGACAAACAGTTACAAGCTTACTCTACCTTATTAAATTACAATGTTAGCAACGATACTCTTTATTTAATGGAGAGTCCTAACATTTCTACCAGGTTAGTAAAAATCAGTAATCCATCTTTCACGCCAGCCAACTTTATGAACCCATCTTCAGTCGTTAAAAAGATCAATGTTCCGAGAGGTATTGGTTCAAACACCCGACCATTTGGCATAGAAGGCAATTACCTTTATTTGTATGGCAACCAGAATGGCAATGAGTTTATTTACAAATTCAATTCAAGCACCGAGCTACATGAAGATAGCGGCGGCGTTAGTGAACCAGCTTCCACCTGCATTAAAGCGGGCACTATCTACACCGCCTTCGACAATGGCAATTACAACATTTACAAATCTACCACTTCTGCAATCGGGGCAATGTCTGTCATCTCTAACAATACCCTGCCATATGCCAATGCTATTTCTGTAAACCCTAATTCAGGTGTTATTTATGCCTATACCAACGATGCTAAAATATACTCCGGAACAGAGAATTCCAATTTCAACGAGTTATTCAACTTTGCATCATATGGGGTTTATAACGTCTTGTACTATAAGAATGACGAGTTTCTTTGTATTAGAAATAACAACATCTGCAAAGTGTCTATCGCACCAAACTTTAAAGTGCTAGCCAACTACCAGTCATTTCCTGGCTTTAGTATCTACCAACTTTCCACCAATGGTTCAGATGTATGGTGCTATGGCTACGATAGTATCAGCGGCACTTATAAACTAATTAAAGTTGCGATCTAATACCGAAGTCAGCAAGAGGCATAAAAAGTGAATAAATTCGAAAATTATTTCCAGTTTTTTTTGGAAAACGAATAATTATTCATACTTTTGCACTCCCAAAAAAGAAAAAATCATGAAAGAAGGCATACATCCATCGAATTACCGTTTTGTCATTTTCAAAGACATGACCAGCGAACATTCTTTCCTTTCACGCAGCTGTGTTGAAACAAAAGAAACAGCTAAATGGGAAGATGGCAACGAGTATCCATTATACAAATTGGATATCTCTGACAAAAGTCACCCTTTCTTCACTGGCAAACAAACGCTTGTTGATACCGCAGGTAGAATTGACAAATTCCGTCAGCGTTATACCAGAAAGTAATTCGCCGAAAAACATTTATGAAAAGTCCCGATTCTGTCGGGATTTTTTTTATGTCATACTTTTTAACGAATTTTGCCTGAACTTACATGACAATCATACTATTTGATGATGATGCTACTAAGCATCTTAAACCTTTTACTCTTACCCGTCCAGCGGCGGCTATCCGATGCGGTATTCTTACCATTGCCGAAAAATGGGAGAAACACCTGGGTCAGAGTACAACCTACCGCTGTGCCGACTACCTGCAAGGTAAATACCCAGAACACAGTTCTGACGATAATCTCTATATCAACGGTCGCGCCCTACCCGACACCAATTTCACTGCCGCTGTTAAAGCGCTTCAGGTTGGTGAGTCATTAACTGATGGCGATACTTTACTGGCTTTCAGATATGCCACCTTTAATCCAGAGCTCTGTACCGCCACCAGCATTAAAACTTTGCGCATCATCAGTCGCATTCACAATATATTTACCTTTAATCACGCTGAAATTGAAGCCGACTTTGCCTTGTTAACCACAGGCAGAACCTCTGCTACACTCAGTTCTACCAATACCATATTTGGCAAACACCCGCTTTTTGCAGAAGAAGGCGTTAAAGCAGAAGCTGCAGTGTTTAACACCAACGAGGGACCGATTTACCTGGGAAAAAACTCAGAAGTAATGGAAGGTGCGCTCATTCGCGGACCATTTGCCCTTTGCGAAAGCGGCGGTGTAAAGATGGGGGCTAAAATTTACACTGGCACTACTATCGGACCGCACAGTAAAGTGGGTGGCGAAGTTAGCAACTCTGTGATCTTTGGTTATTCCAACAAAGGTCACGATGGCTTTCTGGGCAATTCGGTTTTAGGTGAATGGTGCAATCTGGGTGCAGACACCAACAACAGCAACCTTAAGAACAACTACGAAGACGTTAAATTATGGAACTACGAAACAGGCGGTTTCGAGCGCACAGGTTTGCAGTTCTGTGGTTTGTTTATGGGCGACCACAGTAAATGTGGCATCAATACCATGTTTAATACCGGCACAGTGGTTGGCGTATCAGCCAATATCTTCGGTGCAGGCTTTCCGCGCAACTTCGTTCCTTCATTCGCATGGGGCGGTGCACAAGGTTTTGAAACCTATCAGACTAAAAAGGCTTTCCAAACCGCCGAGAAGGTAATGGAAAGAAGACATATGACACTCGAAGAGGCTGATAAAAACATCCTCTTACATATTTTTGAACAAGAAACTAATTACAGAAACTGGGAAAAATCATGACAAGACAAAAAATAGCCGCAGGCAACTGGAAAATGCACAAGACCCTCACCGAAGGTCAGGGACTGGCACAAGAAATCAGAACAATGGCAGAGAGCGAATTAATGAGCAATGCAACGCTCATGATCTTCCCGCCATTTATCCACCTCCAATCTATTGCTAAGCAAATGGAAGGTTCAAACATTATTGTTGGTGCTCAAAACATGAACGAGAACGAACAAGGCGCTTTTACCGGCGAAGTATCAGCAAGCATGCTGACATCTATCGGCGTAAAACACACCCTCGTTGGTCATAGCGAACGCAGACAATACTACAACGAAACCAATGCCTCTTGCGGTGCAAAAATCAGAACATCTTTAAAACACGGTATCACGCCTGTTTATTGCATAGGTGAAACCCTCACAGAACGCGAAGCTAACACCCATTTTGAGGTGGTTAAAACGCAGTTACTGGCTTTAGAAGGACTGAGTTCAGAAGAATTATCAAAATGTATTATCGCCTACGAACCAGTATGGGCCATCGGCACCGGCAAAACTGCCAGCGCCGAACAAGCAAACGAAATGCATATCCATATCAGAAGTGTTTTAGCTGCTTTATCTAACGCTGATTGCGCTAATGGCATCTCTATCCTCTACGGTGGTAGCGTAAAACCAGATAATGCAAAATCATTGTTTGGTATGTCTGATATCGACGGTGCTCTTATCGGTGGCGCCGCTCTTCAGTCGCGCGACTTCTTAGACATCGCTAAAAGCTTTTAATATTTAACCCGACTTTCACAAAGCCTGAGCATTAAGTGTTCAGGCTTTTTTTATGCCCCAACGCTGAATCAATGCCGCTAAAAGCATTACCAGCAGACAGCCTATCAGGTTCAGCCACAAAAAGGCTGTTAGCTCGTATTGCCAGGCTATTACTATAAACAACTCCGCTATGACTGCAGCGATAAACACGGCTCTGCCCCCTACCCACTTCATATAAAAGGCCACCATGAAAATGCCAAGTATAGTGCCGTAAAACAATGAACCTAATATATTAACGGCTTCAATCAAATTGCCCAGCTTAGAGGCAAACAAAGCCACTACCACACAAAACAAACCCCAAAAGAAGGTCGACCATCTGGAGGCTCTTAAATACTGCGCCTCACTGGCGTCTTTGTTGTAAATGCGCTTGTAAAAATCTACTGCAGTTGTAGAGGCTAGTGAATTTAATCCACTCGCTGTAGAACCCATGCTGGCCAGAAATATTACCGCTATTAATAAGCCTACTATACCCACTGGCAAATGCCTGGTTACAAATATCAAAAATACATAATTGCTATCGTTGGTATCTGCCGCTTCATTGTTCATCGTCATCAGATGTCTGGCCGAATCTCTGATCGACTTACTAATGGTCTCTGCCGCTTTCACCCCCGCTCCCGCCTGCTCTGCTGCCTTATCATCATCCATCCTGACAGCTTGGGCTAATTGCTCAACATGTTTCTTCTTCTCTATATTGGCAGCGTTAAAAGCATTCTCTAAACTGTCGTACTGTGCGGCATAACGGCTGCTCTCAATACGATTAATTTCTGTCTGATTGAAGAACATGGGTTGAGGATGGAACTGATAAAACACAAACACCAATACACCAATCAGCAATATCACAAACTGCATAGGTATCTTAACCAGTGCATTCATGATCAAGCCCATGCGACTTTGATTCACAGAGCTGCCAGTGAGATAGCGGCCTACCTGCGACTGATCGGTACCGAAATACGACAACTGCAAAAAGAAGCCACCAATGATACCCGACCAGATATTGTAACGGTTATTGAGATCAAAGCCTGTGTCAATGGCATTCAACTTATCCATTTTACCAGCGATGTGCAAAGCATCCGATAACCCAATGTTATCAGGCAAATGGTCCATCACCATATAAGCTGCGATAAACAAGCCAGAAAAGATGATCCCCATCTGCAACATCTGTGTATACGACACCGCTTTTGCTCCGCCATAGACGGTATAGGTAATCACCAGCAACCCATTCATCAGAATCGTTAAGCGGATATCAACCGATAAAATAGTCGATAGAATGATGGCAGGCGCATAAATAGTAATCCCGGTAGACAATCCCCTCTGAAGAAGAAACAAGGCCGCTGTGAGCGTCCTGGTCTTATTATCAAAGCGCTTTTCAAGATACTCGTAGGCTGTAAAAACATTCAGCTTATGAAAGATGGGCACAAAGGTGATGCACAAGACCACCATGGCCAGTGGCAAACCAAAGTAAAACTGAATAAAACGCATCCCATCGCTGAAGCCCTGACCCGGTCCGGATAAAAATGTAATAGCACTGGCCTGTGTGGCCATTACCGAGAGTCCGATATGGTACCAGGGCAGTTCGCGGTTAGCCAGAAGATAGCCTTCTACATTTTTAGTGGCGCGACTTTTCCAGAGACCATAGACAATGATCAATGATAACGTCAGTCCTAGTACCAGCCAGTCTATATTACTCATTTAAAATATTGGGTAAAGGTATAGAGGCCCAGAATACAAAGGACAAGAAACACCAGCACCAGCCAGTAAACTATCGGCCACTGTTTTTCCTTCATGGCTTAAGCGGCTGGCTCAGTAAATTAATCATTAAACGATAGGCGCCCGGCACACCAGCTGGCAATTGTCTAAAGAAAGCCAAACCTGTGTACACAAAATAGCCTTTGCCATAGTTAGCCATAATCAAAGACCCTTTATCCACCTTTTCTCCGGGATCATTCATGGCAAACACAGTCTGATAGGCCGAATCAAGTTCTGTAGCAGAATAAATACCACGCTCTTGTACCCATTGGTTAAAATCTGATGTTCCGATTTTGTTCGGAAAATTTAACACCTTCAAACTATCACTGACAAAACTAACAACAGCCTTTTCGTCGGTGACACGGTTTCTGGAGATGGTAAATTTATAGGGACCAATACCCGCGTTAAGCGGACCAACCCTGGAGTTGGTATTGTATTGCACAATTAATCGTCCGCCGTTTTTGACATAGTTCATTAGGCGATCGTGGGTCAGATACAACTTCTCGTTGGTATTGAAGGCTCTGATACCAACCACTATGGCATCATATACCGACAGGTCGTCGTTCATCAGCTGATCATTGCTCAGCGAAGTCACCGAATACCCAATATCACTTAAACACTCGGCCACATCATCGCCTGCTCCTTCTATATAAGCAAGTTTTTTACCAGCCATTTGCATATCAGTTCTTACCAGTTTAACATCGGCCTCTTTGAGAATAAAGCGATGCGGAATATGGTCGTAAGCGACACGTTGAATTGCATAGCCATAGCGCTTATCGTTCCGCATCACATAGGCTTTCAGATTGCCGTTGAACTGTGGATCTTTGATACGTATTTTAACTTCTATCAGTTTCTCATCCCCTTTTTTAAGCAAAGTAAAGCTCGGAGAAATCACTCGCACATCCAGCTTGCTGGTCATCTTAACATTGAGGGTGCCTTCGAAATTATCGACATTGGTTTTCACCAGAAAGAAAATACTTTTTTCTTGATCGCTTCCTGTTACCATAACTGGTCGCACAGGCGTAACCGTCACTGGAGGAAGTATCTCCAGAGGTTTGTAATATTCGCCAAGTACAGGGTCTGTTAGTTTAAACGCTACTGGTTTAACAACACTGAACTCGCTGTTACCAATACTGAATTTGAAAGTAGCATTTAAAGGGCAATCTGTCTGAGGCAGACCAATCATTCTTGGAAGATTCACTGTATGTATAGCTTGTTCGTGCGGCACCTTTAGCCAGTATGGATCTGTAAATGGCATATTATCTGGCACTGTAATTTTACGAGCGCACTTCATCAGCATGTTGTGGCGCATAAAGGTATCAACGGTGGTATCTGCCAGGTTGTGAAACGACACCGATTTCAAAAGCACCGACAAAGGATTGCGCACTATAAACTGCGCATTCAACTGCACTGTTTCTCCTGGAATGGCCAGTACCTCTTTTGCCGTACACTCTGCCCAAATGCCTGAACAGTTAAATATAATCTGCTCGAGTTCGAGTTGTTTGTGATAGTAGTAAGACGATTTGCCATGAACTAGCGCAAGTGCTTTAAGCGACTTGTGTAAGTCGAGCAAAGCAGGCACAGAACGCTCAGGACGAAGCGGATCAAAAGCTTTAATTATTTTGTCGATTTTACTGGTGATGGCATTACCTTTGGGCAGGCGCGACCAAGAGGCATTGACCCCTTCGAAAATATCAGAACGAACAGTATCGCCCTTCATAAGTTTGAAGTATTCTATGGATGCACCACGCTGAGCGGCAGAGCCGAAACCCTGACTCTTGTGGTTGGTGCGACTAGCAGCGGCGATCTCGCCATAACTATTGCCTTCGAGAACATTATAGGCACCGACATCCAGTTTAAACTGATCAGGCGCCGTGGTATTGGTAGTGCCGAAATTAAAGGTATTCCATAAGATGCGTTTGGCCTGCCATACTTTCACCTCTCTGAGTTGATCGGTAAAGGCAGTGCTGTCGGCTGCCAGACTGAAAGCTTCTAAAGCCAGCATGGCCGAGGCAGTATGGTGACCGTGCCCACCTTCGCCGGTGGTTGGAAAACGACATATAATGACGTCTGGTTTTAAACGACGAATCATTAGCACAACATCCCCTAGAATTGTCTTTTTATCCCAATGCGTAAAAGTCTCTGTAGGATTTTTTGAATAACCGAAATCAACTGCACGCGTAAAATACTGTTCGGCACCATCTGTGCGGCGCGCTGCCAATAACTCTTCTGTTCTGATGACGCCCAGCATATCGCCTTGCTCTGAACCAATGAGGTTCTGCCCTCCATCGCCGCGTGTCAGAGAGAGGTAGGCGGTTCTGAACTTCTTCTCTTTAGCCAGATAAGCCAGTAAACGCGTATTCTCGTCATCAGGGTGTGCCGCAACAAACAACACCGTACTCACTACATTCAGTTTTTGAAGTGACTGAAGGATATCGGCAGAAGAAACAGAACTGGATTGCGCAAAGCTCATAGAGAAGCTAAAAAACAGCATCAAGAGAGACAGAGGTTTGCAAAAAGTTTTAACAGAAATAGTCATCTGGTCAAAATTAAGAATAATTGCCAAACTTGCTATTAAAAAAATACATTAGCCTTTGGGCGCGACTAAAAACTGAAGAATTGTCAATGAAACAAAAATAGTGAATTCAGAAAGCAAAAGCGCTGCAAGCCTTGAAAGCAAAAGGAAAACACCACAAAAAAATATGCTACAATTTTTAGCAGTTTGATGTTATATTTTTTAGCAGCTTTGTAATATGCAAGCGCCATCCATTATTAAAGGTCGCGGTGCCCAGATTTTCACTGGTAACCGATTTTCACAGCAAACGTATATCAAAGCTCACTGGGAGGGCATTGATGAAGACGTAGAGCATGTATCGGACAAGACCAAGTATCTGGAGGTATATCCCAAGTCGATTATCAACGAAGTAAACAGCATCGATCTGCCCTTAGAGTACAGCATGAATCCGTATCAGGGTTGCGAGCATGGTTGCCTGTATTGTTATGCCAGAGACACGCACCATTACTGGGGCTACGACTCAGGAGCTGCTTTTGAGCAGAACATTTTAGTGAAGAAAAACGCCCCTCAATTATTAGAGGCAGCATTTCAGAAACCCAACTGGAAAGTAAAGACCATTATGTTATCGGGCAACACCGATTGCTACCAACCAGCTGAGCGCAAATACGGCATCACCAGACAATTGCTGGAGCTGTGTTTGAAATACAAACATCCCGTTGGCATTATCACTAAGAACTCGCTTATAGAGCGCGACCTGGATCTATTGAAAGCATTGAATGCAGAAGGTTTAGTGCATGTCAGCATCAGCATTACTACTTTGAACGAGGACCTGCGTGCCGTTCTTGAGCCACGCACAGTCACTGCCAAAAGAAAACTACAAACCGTACAATTATTATCAGAACATGGCATACCCGTGAATGTGATGATGGCGCCAGTTATTCCAGGATTAAACAGTCACGAGATCTACGAACTTGCAGAGGCATCTGCTAAGGCAGGCGCGCGCGACTTCCATCATTCTATTGTAAGATTAAACGGTAGCATTGGTCAGGTGTTTACCGATTGGGTGCGCAAGGTATTTCCCGACCGCGC
>JAIXYV010000085.1 GCA_027490055.1 Bacteroidota bacterium
ATAGCGGTGCGGTTGAACTACAGCAATAACCTTAGAATTAATATTAAGATTAGTTACTTGTTTTGCTGTTTTTAAAGTAGCTTTAATTTCTTCTGGATGATGCGCATAATCGTCAATTACTACTTTATCCTGACTGTTAAAGACGTATTCAAATCGGCGCTTTACCCCCGCAAAACTGGCGCAGGCTCCTACTATTAGTTTCAAAGGCAACTGCATGTGTAAGGCCGCCGTAATGGCTGCTGTGGCGTTCTCTACATTGTGAAATCCTGGTAAGGCATTGCGCACTTCAAACGAATACGACTGATGTTTGTAGTTAAAACAAAACTGGTGATTGATTACTTTAACTTCCGAATACTGAGCCATAGCATCATCCGTTTTACCATACGTTATCAATTCACTTTTGGTTTGCAAATCGAGAGTATCGTTGATAATCGCCAATCCGTTGTCTCTGATACAATCTACAAACTCCTGAAACGAACGCTTTACTTCGTCGGCTTCTCCGTAGATATCCAAATGGTCGGCGTCTGTTGATGTAACAATGGCAATACTGGGTTTGAGATGCAAAAATGAACGGTCGAACTCGTCGGCTTCCACCACTACCACTGGTTTATCAAAGAGCGAAATCCCATCCGTCCTGTGAAAATAGTTGCTGTTAAAATTGGTGCTTACACCTCCCAGAAATGCCGTAAAATTGATGCCACATTCGTTTAGTATATGGGCAATCATTGAACTCGTTGTGGTTTTGCCATGTGTGCCCGCCACTGCAATGGTATAAGCATTGGCAGATAAAATACCAAGTACTTCTGCCCGCTTATAGAGCCTGATACTTTTCTGAACAAAAAACTGTAGTTCGGTATTGTCTTTTGGTATGGCTGGCGTGTAAATAACAATGCTCTTTACGCCGTTCTTAACATCCTCCGGAATATTCTCAATATTCTCGAAATAATGGATGTCAAATCCTTCGTCTTCCAGCTGACGAGTGAAGTCGTTTCTGGTTTTGTCGTAGCCATAAACATGAATGCCGATGGCTTTAAAATAGCGGGCTATGGCACTCATGCCAATACCGCCGATACCAAGGAAATAAGCAGTTTTAATGTCTTTTAAATTCATAGCGTGGTTTCAATTACATTGACAATTTCTGACAGCGCATCGGGCTTGGCCAGCATCGCTATCCTCTCACTCAGCTTCTCTTGTTCGTTTTTATTATTGACTAATTCGACAACCTGGTTGACCAAAGTTGTAGCGGCATCGATATCTTTTACCAGCACAGCAGCTCCCTCTTTTACCAGGGCCATGGCATTCTTGGTTTGATGGTCTTCTGACACATTCGGAGATGGCACAAGAATACATGGTTTGGCCAGTAAACACAGTTCACTGACACTGATGGCACCAGCTCTGGATACCACCACATCGGCTGCTGCATAGGCTGTGCACATATCATAAATAAAGGTTTCGGCCTTTACTAATTGACTACCCCTGGTGTCTGGCGTAAAGTTCTTGCCAGTTTGCCACAAGACCTGCACGCCTGCCTTATCAAATATTTCAATTCCACCCTGTATGCTGTTGTTTATAGTACGAGCCCCTAAACTGCCTCCAATAACCAAAACCAATGGCTTTGAAGCATCAAATCCGAGTGCCTCCTTGGCGCTTGCTTTATCACTTGTTTTAGCTTTATAAATTTCTGAACGGACCGGATTACCAGTCATCACAAGTTTACTGGCCGGAAAGAATCGCTCCATACCACTATAGGCCACACAGATTTTTCTGACACGCGTAGACAACCATTTATTGGTTAAACCTGCGTACGAATTCTGCTCTTGTATCACACATGGAATACCTGCACCTGAGGCTGCAAATAGCACGGCAGCACTGGCATATCCACCAACGCCGATAACGACATCTGGTTTAAATTCTTTAAGAATCGATTTAGCTTTAAGAATGCTGTTGATGAGCTTAAATGGCACTAATAAATTCGACAGGGTTAATTTCCTTTGTATACCTGCAATTGGTAACCCAACAATCTTATACCCTGCCTGTGGAACCTTTTCCATTTCCATGCGACCAAGCGCACCGATGAAAAGAATATCAGCATTGGGATATCTGCTTTTTATTTCATTGGCAATAGCAACCGCAGGGAAAATATGTCCCCCGGTTCCTCCACCTGATATAATCACTTTATTAAGCACTGGCCACCTCTTCTTTCTCTGGTGTCGCTAAGCCCTCGCTCTGCTCTTCTACGGCTCTGCTGACACTTAGCAAAACGCCGAATGCCGCACTGGTAAAAATAATACTGGTACCTCCCATACTAATCAGTGGCAATGTCAGTCCCGTTAAAGGAAACACATTTGTAGCCACCGCCATATGTATAAAGGCTTGCAAAACCAGACTAAAAGATAATCCAACCGCCAGTAAGGCTCCAAAGGCTTTCGGACTTTTAATAACAATCCTGATAGACCTATAGAGAATTAGTAGATATAAAAATATCACCGATAAACCACCGAACAATAAACCATATTCTTCGATGATGACGGCGAAAATAAAATCTGAGTACGAGTGTGGCAGGTAGGCACTTTGTTCGCCCTTACCCGGACCTTTACCGGTGAGGCCGCCACCTGCTATTGCTATCTTAGCCTGAACTGTTTGAAAGACCTCTGCAGTATCACTGCTAGAATAATTTTCTATACGTGCTTTCCAGGTAGAGGCTCTGCCGGGCAGCATGCTATCGGGCGCTTTTAAAAGCGTCATCAAGCCTATAAAACCTAAAAGGCCAAAAGCCAGGGCAAGTACCAATAGATGCCTGATTCGCGCGTTGCCAATAAAAAGCAACATGCTACAGGTAAAAAACAATACCAGAGAGGTACTTAAGTTCTCAGGCATAATCAGTACACAAATAACACTGATGTAGAGTACAATGATTCCAAAGCCTGTCCACGAATTCAGTTCTTCCTGCTTTTTGGAAAGATAACGCGCAATAAACATGATCAGTGAGAACTTCGCTAAATCGCTACTCTGAAAAGTGATACCCAGAATGGTAACCGTACGTTTAGCTTCATTGATATCATTACCAAAGAAGAGAGTATATATCAGCAGTAGAATAGAAACAATCACTGCTATCTGCGAGATTCTGGAGAAATATTTATAATCTAGGAGGTGGAAGAAATACATTAGAAAAAAACCTCCGAATAAGAACAGGGCGTGTTTAAACAGAAAATATTCTGTGTTGCCATCCTGCTTTTTAAATGCTAAAGAACCAGTTGCACTGTAAACAGCCAGCATACCAAGTAAAGACAAAGCAAAAACAGCAAACCAGATATACTGATCACCCCTAAATTTCAATTTGCCTAGTTGCATATTTATTTTGTTTTGTTTACTTGTTATATACAGATGCGAGGGCATCCCCTATCACCTGCGGTGTTAGTGCTTTCCTGTTATTTTTTGTTGACGCTTACAGGTTTTTAACTGCTGCTTTATACTGCCATCCTCTGTCTTCGTAATTCGCGAATAAATCGAAACTCGCACAGGCTGGAGATAATAAAACAACATCACCTTTAGCGGCAAATCGTTTAGCTACCAGCACCGCTTCTTCGGCGCTGCTGGTATTCAACATCAGATCGACATCTTTGCCGAATGCTGCATGAATCTTGTGGTTATCGGTACCAAGACAAACAATCACTTTTACTTTCTCTTTTACAAGAGGCAAAAGCGCTGCGTAATCATTGCCTTTATCGACACCACCGACAATCCATACCACAGGCTTATCCATACTCTCCAGGGCATACCAGGTAGAGTTGACATTAGTGGCTTTACTGTCGTTGATGTAATCGACACCACCTACAGTGGCAACATACTCTAAACGGTGCTCTACATTCTGAAAATCTATCAGGCTTTCGCGGATGATGTCTTTTCGGATGTTGAGAACATTGGCAGCAATTGCAGCGGCCATGCTGTTGTAACTGTTGTGAATGCCTTTCAGGGCAAAATCGTTAATAAACATAGTTAATTGGTTAGTGGGGTTTGTTGATGTATTTTCTAATAAGTGAAATTCCTTGTCTGTGACATAGGCGCCTTTTTCCTGCACTGTTCCGTAAGAGAAAGGCAGTTTCTGAGCGTCTATTTTATGTGTTTGCAGGTTCTTTACTGTAATCTCATCATCGGCGCAATAGATGAAAAAATCGTCTTTGTCCTGGTTCATCGCGATCCTGAATTTTGAGTCGATGTAATTCTGAAATTCGTAATTGTATCTGTCCAGATGATCAGGTGTGATATTGCTTAAAATGGCAATATGCGGTTTGAAGGTATAAGTATTGTCGAGCTGAAATGAACTTAACTCGAGCACGTAATAATCAAAATTATTTTCGGCAACCTGAAGCGCGTAGCTCTTGCCGACATTGCCGCCAAGTCCGACATTAAAGCCTGCTTTCTGCAAGATATGATAGCACAACATGGTGGTGGTTGTCTTACCATTGGTACCTGTTATTCCGACATGTCTGGCATTGGTATAGCGCGAGCCAAATTCAATTTCAGAAATCACCGGAATTCCTGCAGCTTTGGCTTTTTGAATGATATCAACTTTGTCTGGAATACCCGGACTTTTAATGATCTCATCAGCATTCAGAATCATGTCTTCTGTATGCTTGCCCTGCTCGTAAGGCACTTTGATTCTATCGAGGTCGCTGATATACTTTGGCTTGATGGTGCCACTATCTGATACAAAAACAGAATAACCCTGCTTCAATGCCAGAACTGCGCAACCTGTGCCGCTCTCTCCTGCTCCTAATATGACGATTCTCTTGCTCAATGCTTATCTTAGTTTTAAAGTGATGACAGTTAATATGGCCAGGATGATTCCGATGATCCAGAATCTGGTAACGATTTTGGCTTCGTGAAATCCTTTTTTCTGATAGTGATGGTGGATAGGAGACATCAGGAAAATACGTCGACCCTCACCGTATTTCTTTTTGGTATATTTGAAGTAGCCTACCTGAATCATTACACTCAGATTCTCTACCAGGAAAATGCCACAAAGTATTGGTATCAATAGTTCTTTTCTGACAATGATGGCCAGCGCAGCAATAACACCTCCCAGCATCAAACTACCGGTATCGCCCATAAAAACCTGAGCAGGATAACTGTTGTACCAAAGGAAGCCAATACACGCTCCAACAAAAGCTCCGGCAAATACGAATAGCTCACCGAGGTATGGGATGTACATGATATTGAGATAATCGGCAAACAAAATATTACCCGATACAAAGGCGAATAACCCGAGGGTCGATCCAATTATGGCCGATGTCCCCGCCGCCAGTCCGTCTATCCCATCTGTTATATTAGCCCCATTAGAGACTGCGGTAACAAGGAAGATAACAGCTACCACAAAAAACACCCAGCCCCATTTCGAACTCATGCCAAAAAATGCCGGTATATCATTGTAATCAAATTCTGAAAACTTGAAAAACGGAATGGTGGTCTTCAGCGATTTTTCATTCTGCACATAAAATGTCTCACCCTTAATCACTTTTGCCACCATGTGCGTGGTATCAATATTATTTTTTACAACATCAGATGCTTTGTAATGTGTTGTCACTACCACCGCCGGATTGAAATACAAGGTTAGCCCGACTACCAGACCAACAACAATCTGACCCATGATTTTAAATCGGCCGGATAAACCTTCTTTATCTTTTTTAAAGACCTTGATATAATCGTCGATGAATCCAATCAGTCCGGTTAAAATCGTCACTGCTATCATCAGCAATACATACACATTATTCAACCTGGCCAGCAAAAGTGTTGGAATCAGTATAGCACCCAGCATAATCAGTCCGCCCATTGTAGGTGTACCTTTCTTGCTTTCTTCGCCTTGTAAACCAAGGTCGCGGATCGTTTCAGACACCTGTAATTTGTGCAGGGCGTTGATTAAACGTCTACCAAAAACAGCTGAGATGGTTAAGGACAATATCACTGCCAGTCCCATACGGAAAGTCAGGTATTTCCAGACACCTAAACCCCAGATGTCATAGTGCTGATCAAGATATGAAAATAAGTGGTATAACATGTCTGTCTATAAGGTCTTAAATATTTGGTTTAAAATGATTCTGTCGTCAAAAGGATGCTTCACGCCCATGACATCCTGATAGGTTTCGTGACCCTTGCCGGCAATTAGAATAATGTCTTTAGGCTCACTCATCATAACAGCTGCTCTGATGGCTTCTTCCCTGTCGGTAATGCTTATCACTTTCTTCTGATGCACTACTTCGATACCGGCCAGCATCTCTGATATAATCTGTTTAGGATCTTCGTTTCTTGGATTATCACTGGTAAGTATTACCCTGTCACTCATAGATGATGCCACCTTGCCCATTACCGGTCGCTTGTCTTTATCTCTGTTGCCACCACAACCTACAACTGTAATCAGTTTTTCGTTGCTGGTGCGGATATGATTGATGGTACTAAGGACATTCTCAAGGGCGTCTGGTGTATGGGCATAATCGACAATACCAATAACGCCATTAGGACTTCTATAAACTTCGAACCTGCCGTTCACGCCTTCCTGTTTGGAGAGATGCATAAGGATATCCTGACGGTCGACTTCGAGTATGAAGGCTACAGAATACACTGCCAGTAAATTGTAGGCATTAAACTGCCCAACAAGATTGAACCATACTTCGTCGTTGTCCATTTTAAGCAATAGCCCTTCGAAGTCGCTCTCCAAAATTTTACAATGGAAATCGGCTGGCGATTTAAGCGCATAAGTATACCTCGATGCTTTGGTGTTTTGTGTCATCACAGTACCATTGCGATCGTCTTTGTTCACCAAGGCAAATGCCTCCATTGGCAATTGATCGAAGAACAGTTTTTTAGCTTTTATATAATTGTCGAAGGTGCCGTGATAATCGAGGTGATCGTGGGTAATATTGGTGAATACTGCCCCGTCAAACTCCAGTCCGTTAATGCGTCCCTGCACCACTGCATGCGAACTCACCTCCATAAAACAATAGCTGCAATCGGCTTCCATCATTTCGGCCATCAGCTGATTCAGTCTGATTGGATTAGGTGTGGTATGCGAGCTGGTATACGTTTTTCCAGCTATGCGATAGTCAACTGTGCTGACTAATCCGCAGGTGTTACCAAGCGAAGTAAACAGATTAAACAACATCGTTGTGGTGGTTGTTTTACCGTTAGTGCCTGTAACCCCTATAAGTTTAAAACGCGAAGATGGATAGTGATAAAATGCAGAAGCAAAATAGCCCACTGACTGCTGAACATCGTCTACCAAAACAAAGGTAACATGCTCTGGTCGCTCAACTGGCAATGTACTGCAAACAATAACTGTTGCGCCTTTTGTAATAACCTCTGGAATAAAATTATGGGCATCTACTGTCGTGCCTTTCACAGCAAAGAAAGCGGTATCAGTCGTTACTGCTCTTGAATCAAGTTCTAAAGCCTGAACCATCACATCGTCTGCTCCGTGAACAGCGATAATGCCTTTATAAACTGCGATATCTTTTAACAGGCGACTCATGGCGATAACTTGATATAAATGGTAGAACCTTTAGTAGTAATTGGCGTATCTGCTGGTATCGACTGATAGATCACAGCTCCATAGCCCTCTACTACCACTTTTAATCCCCTGTTTTCTAAAAGGTAGACAGCATCTTTCAATCCCATTCCTTTTACATCAGGCACCTTTTTAACATCTGTTCCTAGCTCTTTCAAATCAATAGAACTAACATCAGAACTGGCTTTTACCCATTCTGTCTCGGCATCTCCTTTAATTTGATGAGAACTGATGGTGAGTTTATTCAACACCATTTTAATATCATCGCGACTGCCATTTTTAACTTTAGGCATGCCTGGTTTTTCTACTTTTTTAAGTGGCTGATGTAAGTTCAGACTGGTGCTGTATACTTTATCGGCGATCTCTTTAAAAACGGGACCAGCAACTACACCACCATAGTAAATGCCGCTGGTTGGCGCATTCACCACAACGATGCAGGTGTACTGAGGATTATCTGCCGGGAAATACCCAACAAACGAAGCTTTGTGAGAAGCTTTGTTGTACTTACCATTAGAAATAATCTGTGCTGTACCAGTCTTGCCCGCAACCTTATAATTCAATCCTTTTAATTTATCTCCGGTACCATTTTCAACCACACCTTCTAAAAGTTTTTTAAGTTGAACCAGGGTTTCCTGACTGCAGATTTTAGGATTGATGACTTCGGTACTGCAAGATCTGATCACTTTGCCAAACTCTCTTACTTCTTTTACCAGGTATGGTCGCACCATCACACCATTATTAGCAATGGCATTGTACATGGTAAGCACTTGCAGTGAACTTAATTCCATTTCATAACCAATACTCATAAACGGCAGTGAAGTACCACTCCATTTAGTATCGCGGGTATTTCTAATAAAGGGACCGCGGGTGGTTTTGATATCGAAAGAAAGATTCTTATTTAAGCCTAATTTATTGGCATAGGCAAGGAAGGCTTCCGGACTGTTTTTATAGTACTTAGAAACGGTCTTAGCTATACCGACATTACTTGAATTCTCGAACACGTGCTGGAAGGTTGTTAATCGTGTCGCTGATTCGTGAGCGTCTTCCATCTTCAAGGGACCGAAAGTAGTTTTACCCCATTCGATGTCTATAGTATCTGTCAGTTTCACATACTTGTCTTCAAGTAGTGCCATAGCACTAACTAATTTGAAGGTAGAACCCGGATCTGAGAACTCGTTGACAGCATAATTTTCTGCCTCGAAATAGGTATTATCTGGATTGCGTTTCAGATTAGCAATGGCTTTAATAGCGCCGGTTTTTACTTCCATTAAAATAGCACAACCGTGATCTGCTCCGTGGGCTATCAAGGCCTGCTTCAAAGCATTTTCAGCTACATCCTGAATATTGATGTCCAGCGTTGTGTAAACATCAAAACCGTTGCGCGGTTCCATTTCCTCGCTGTTGTCAACTGGCTTCCAAACACCGCCAATGATGCGCTGCTCCAAACGCTTACCTACGCTACCAGACAAGAACGAATCATACGATCCTTCAAGACCGATTTTGGTTCCCGACTGATTGGTATAACCTATCGTTCTTAAGGCTAGCATACCAAATGGTATCTCGCGTTTGAACTTTTCTATTTTGATGAATCCGCCCTTGTATTTACCGAGATTAAAAATAGGCCATTGCTCCATTTGCTTAACGATGTAATAATCGACATCGCGTTTCAGCAAAAGGTATCTCTCGCCGCGATTACGGGCAGCAACAATATAATTGCGCCATTCGTTTTGCGTTTTATCTGTAAAGGTAGAAGCAAAATACCAGGAAAGACTATCGATGTTTTTATTGAAAAACTCGTTAGTGATGGTCTCCACCTTGGTGTCCATGTGCAACTCGTATTTCGGAATACTGGTGGCAAGTAAACTACCGTCTTCGGCGTAGATATTTCCTCTTGAAGCCTGGATCTCGCGCCATTTGGTGCTTTGTTCGCGACTGATGCTAAGGTATTTTTCTTTCTGATTAAATTGAAGATCGATGATCTGCCAGATGATGCGAACTGCCAGCACAAAAACCAGCATAAAGGCAATCCAGGAGCGAAGTAAAATGGCTTTCTTTAAATTCATTTCTTAGCCTCCTTTTCTATAATTGCCGGTGGTGTGCGCAGTTCCTTTACACCTTCCAATTGCAAACGGTTAGCCACTTCACTCTGATTACTGCGTTTCATCAGGTTGCTCTTCGCACTAATATATTCTGAACGCAATTCGTTCAGCTCCTTCTTTAAATCTTCTTTTTCTTTTAAACTTTTAACATGAAAATGTGATAGCGCAATATAAACAACCGTCACTGCCACACCCATAAACAATGGGGGCAGGAGACGATTCAGACTGTCTTTGCTGACAAAGAAATCAAATTCACTTGCTTTCTTGATCACCTCGTCGGCGCCATTCACAGCCTCTGAATTTTTTTCAGACTGAACATTGTCGATATTAGATTTGAACTGGTTCAAATTTTTTCTGCTATTCTAAGTTTTGCACTTCGTGCGCGTTTGTTTTCTGCTATTTCCTCGTCGCTCGGTATGATAGGCTTTCTGGTAATGGCCTTCATTCTCAAACTGGTTTTACCAAACAGGTCTTTCTCTAACTCACCTTCTACATTGCCTGTATTGATGAAATTTTTCACCATTCTATCTTCTAATGAATGGTAACTCATCACCACAAAACGACCACCGGGCGCTAACAAATCAGTCACATTTTCGAGAAGTGCTTCTAAAGCTTTCATCTCGTTGTTTACTTCTATTCTCAAAGCCTGAAAAACCTGAGAGAGGTATTTACTCTCTTCCTTTCCCGGTATACAATTGCTAATGGCAGTTTTAAAATCTTCTATGGTGGTAATAGGATTCACTTTGCGTTTCTCCATAATTACCTGCACCAGCTTGTAAGCGTTTTTGATTTCGCCATACTGGTTGAATATTTTCAATAAATCGCGTTCACCATATTGATTGATGATATCGCTGGCTTTCAACTTAGCATTCTGATCCATCCGCATATCCAGATCGCCACTGAGTCGGTGAGCAAACCCTTTTTCAGCAGTGTTAATCTGGTAAGATGAAATACCAAGATCTGCCAAAATACCATCGACCGGCACTGCTTTCAAATACTCCAAAAACTGTCTGATGTATCTGAAATTATGGTTAATGAACACTAAACGTGGATCATCTGGTATGTTCTGAACAGCATCTAAATCCTGATCAAACGCATAGAGTTTGCCGTTCTCTCCAAGATGTTTTAATATCTCTTTAGAGTGACCTCCTCCTCCGAAAGTAACGTCGACATAAATCCCATCCTCTTTGATATCAAGGCCCTGGATGCACTCATTCAGCATCACCGGTAAGTGGTATGCTTCAGTCGTCTTTACCATCTGTTTCGAATCCTATAATTGATCGGTTATTATTACTTCCCCCCATTAAATCCTCTGCCATTTTCGAGAATTCCTCATCATCAAACTTGAGTTCCTCTTCGTAGTGTTTCTTATCCCAGATTTCAATCTTGTGATTGTAACAAGAAATAATAATATCACCTTTCAATGAAGCGTACTCTATGAGGTTGTTTGGAATATTGATACGACTGCTGGTATCAATCGGCACAATGTTGGCCCCGTTGTTAAACTGTCTGATGAACTTTCTGGCGGCGCGATTAAAATCATTCAACACCGAAAGCTTCTCGGTTTCCATATTCCAGTCAGCATTGGTATACAAGACCAAACATTTTTCAAATCCACGATTGATCACCATGGCCTTGGCATCCTTGTCAGGAATCTGCGAACGCAACTTCGCCGGCAAGATAATACGACCCTTGCTGTCAATTTTGCATTCAAACTCTCCGATAAACCTAGCCATTCAGGATTAAAAAATTATTCGGTAAAGATAAATTCAAAAAATCCACTTTTCTCCACTTTTCTCCACTTTGTGGAAAATTATTTTTCAACAGTGGTTTATATCGCTGATAATGTGATAATTAAAGCGTTCTGATTCTGAGCGAATCGAAAATGAAATTGATCGATATTTGTTAAATGAAAGCCCGATATTTGTAAAATGTCTAAAAAAATACTGCTTATTGTTCTCTTAACTTTTATCAGTCAAAATATCAAATCTCAAGGCTGCAGCGATGCCGGTTTATGTACCGCCGGAAGCATGAAAGATAATGGCGAAGACGACGAGAAATGGCGCTTCGGATTAAACTCACAATACGGTCAGGGCGACCAGAAAGTAGATATTTTTACACAACAACTGGAAATTAGCAGACGCTTTTCAGACAAATTACTGGTGCAAGTAAAAATGCCATGGATCAATACCTCTGGCAATCTGGGCTCTAATCAGGGTATCGGCGATTTAGTTTTAACAGGCAATTATAAGCACCGCGTTTCGAATAATTTAATTTACAATATTAATCTGGGTTTCAGAGTGCCAACGGGTAAATCAGGTGCTGGAAATATTGATGTTTTTAACAATCCAGGACCGCCAACTAGTTTACCTATGCCTTATCAAACTGGCTTAGGCACATTCGATGTATTAACAGGCATGGACATCCGTTACAATTCCGTCTGGCAATTTGCACTTGGTTTTCAACTGCCATTAATACAAAATAATGCCAACAACTTCAATCCTTTTTATGCCAGCAAGATCCCGAATGCTTCAGGATATTTTTACTCTACTAATTTAAAACGTCAAGCAGATATCGTGGCCCGAATTGAAAAGAAATTTGAATTGAATAAATCGCTTGCCTTGTTCGCAAATATTATTCCGATTTACCATGCGGGAGACGATGAATATAGCACATACAATGGCGCTAAGGAAGTTTATAAGCAGTCGTCGGGACTGACACTAAACACAGGAGCAGGCCTCATAGCAGAGCTTTCTAAAGCCAGCGTTATGCGACTAAGTTTTGCTGCGCCAGTAATTACCAGAAAAGAAAGACCCGATGGCTTAACCAGACATTTTGTTGCCGGAATAGAATGGCATTATAAACTCATTCATTAATCGAATAACTCTGTTCGGTTATAGACAATATAATCGGATACCATTGCCTGTTTACCCTCTGCTACTAAAAGCTGATTGATCTGACCACGGTGGTAGGAACTGTGATTGAATAAATGTAAAAACATCTCTTTTATTGTATTCGAAAAACGCTGTCTTTTTGTATTGACATAGGTAATACTGTCTGACAATGATCGCTCCCTTAAAATCTCGCTGCTAATTCTTCTGTTGCTTTCTATCTGCTCCAGTAATTCGCTGTACGGTCTTATCGCAAATACTTTTACAGACATACTTTTGCCAGTCATACGCTCCAGCCAGATCTGATGAGCACTCACTATATGCGACATTAGTTCGGCAATGCGTTCAGAGGCTGGATTTTCCTGTATAAGATGCTGTACAAAATCAGCATTCACCCTGGCATTGTAATCGTTCATCTCTTCGAGTAGTTGAATGGCTTCTGTCATACAACAAAAATACACCGATTAAGGGAAATACGCTTGCCATTTTTTCAACTTACTCAACCCATTTTGCGGATTCTTTATGAAATTTTTACTTTTTAAACCAATTTTTTTGTTTAAATTTGTAAAGAATTTTCTTACACAAATGGTTCGGATCTATGATTATTATGGTTTAGAAGTCTATTTTATTAATAAGGCCGAATTACCAATTGTTGTTTATGCCCGTCGTAATGACACTGAGAGCGCCATGTCCATTACCTTTAAAAATGGCCTGGTAGACGATATTCATTTTATTCCGGTTGAAAAAGAACTGGATCCTGAAGACCGCGAACTGTTTCACTTACTGGTTGAAAGAAATATCTCCGACATTATTAAAGCCTGGCTGGATGTTTTCCTTTATAAAAAGTCTGTTGAACTGGAGGTTATTAAATCCAATATCCGCTCAGAATCTAATTAAAAAAAAACAGGGATTAGTTTTCACCAATCCCTGCTCCTTATAGCATCTGTTAAGTCTTATTTCAAAATATCTCTTGAAATAACAACTCTTTGTACTTCACTTGTACCTTCGTAGATCTGAGTGATCTTAGCATCACGCATTAAACGCTCTACGTGGTATTCTTTTACATAACCGTAACCACCGTGAATCTGAACCGCTTCAACAGCTGTTTTCATCGCTACTTCAGAAGAAAATAACTTAGCCATACTGCTGGCTCTGCCATAATCCATGTGGTTGTCTTTTAACCAGGCTGCTTTTAAACATAACATTCTGGCTGCTTCAATTTCAGTTGCCATATCGGCTAATTTAAACTGAATAGCCTGGTGGTTCATGATTTCTGTTCCGAAAGCTTTTCTTTCTTTAGCGTATTTCAATGACAATTCGTATGCGCCACTTGCAATACCTAAGGCCTGAGCAGCAATACCAATTCTGCCACCAGTTAAGGTCTTCATCGCAAATTTGAAACCGAAACCATCTTCACCAATTCTGTTAGCTTTTGGTACTTTAACATCGGTAAACATTAGAGAGTGTGTGTCACTACCTCTGATACCCATTTTATCTTCTTTCTTACCTACTACAAAACCTTCCATGCCAGCTTCAACGATAAAAGCATTGATACCTTTATGTCCAGCCTCTACATTGGTTTGAGCAATTACTAAGTAGATAGAAGCAGTCTTACCATTGGTAATCCAGTTTTTTGTACCGTTCAGTAAATAATAGTCGCCCATATCTACTGCAGTGGTTCTTTGTGAAGTGGCATCACTACCAGCTTCAGGCTCACTTAAACAAAAAGCGCCGTGTACTTCGCCTTTTGCCAATGGCACAAGATATTTCATCTTTTGCTCTTCTGAACCGAAGTTTTCTAAACCCCAGCAAACAAGAGAGTTATTGACTGATACAACTACTGATGCAGAGGCATCAACCTTTGACAATTCTTCCATTGCCAATACATAGCTGACAGTGTCCATACCGCTTCCGCCGTATTTTGGATCTACCATCATACCCAGGAAACCAAGTTCACCAAGCTTCTTAATCTGCTCAGCTGGAAACTCCTGATTATTGTCACGTTCAATCACTCCCGGCAGCAATTCTGTTTGGGCAAAATCCCTGGCGGCCTGCTGCACTGCCAATTGTTCTTCTGTTAATTCGAAATTCATTGCGGGTGCAAAAATACAAGTTTATTGTTTTAATAAAAATCTCGTGTTAGCATTTTTTTAAAAAATTCGGCTTCTTTCAGAATTTACTCGCCTTCTTGGCTGAATTCCTTAATTTTGCAGCCCAATGCTGATTATAAAAAATCCTTATACTGACCCCTATTTTAATCTGGCGGCTGAAGAATACCTGCTCAAAAATTTTGATGATGATATCTTCACCCTGTGGCGCAACGAAAATGCTATCATTGTTGGAAAACACCAGAATACGCTGGCTGAAATCAACCTGGACTATGTACAAGAGCAAAAAGTAAACGTGGTTAGACGCCTCTCTGGTGGCGGTGCTGTGTTCCACGACCTGGGGAATCTTAACTTTACCTTTATTAGTAATGCCCTCAATAAAGACGAAATTAAAATCGACTTTAAACACTATACCATGCCCATCATCGAAGTGCTGAAAACCCTTGGTGTTAATGCCGAATTTAGTGGTAGAAACGACCTTCTAATCGATGGCATGAAATTCAGTGGCAATGCCGAACACATCTACCACCAGAAAAAACGCACCTTGCACCACGGTACTCTGTTATTTACCTCTCAGATTGCTGATCTCTCTGCAGCGCTTAAAGTAAACCCGCTGAAGTTCCAGGACAAAGCCGTAAAATCTGTCAGAAGTCGCGTTACCAATATCAGCTCACACCTCGAAAAACCAATTAGTGTTACCGAGTTCTACGACCTAATTATTCAATACATCGCTGGTAAATACGAGGATGTTAAATTTTACGAATACACACCCGAAGATACTGCTGCCATTACTAAGCTGGCCGATGAAAAATACCGCACCTGGGAATGGAATTTTGGCTACTCGCCAAAATATACCTTTAGAAAAATGATTAAAACTGAAGGTGGTAGTATCGAAGTTTATATCAATGTCGATAAAGGTAATATCACCGAATTTAAATTCTACGGCGACTTCTTCAATGTAAAGGATAAAGAAGATATCGAACAAGCGCTTATTGGCTGCAGACACAATACAGAGGCTATCCGCGAAGTGCTTTCTTCTTTTGAGATTCCTCAGTACTTTAACAATACCTCGACCGAGGAATTGTTATCAGGTATGTTTTGATTTTCCTGAACGGGGATGGTATAAACGTATTGTTTCTTTGAGGTACGATCTGTCTAAATGGGTATATATTTCGGTTGTCGTGATGCTCTCGTGACCCAACATTTGCTGAACAGCTCTTAAATCGGCTCCCCCTTCTACCAAACAGGTGGCAAAAGAGTGCCTGAAGGTATGCGGACTGATGTTCTTGCGTATGCCAGCAGCGGCGGCCAGCGACTTAATGATTTTAAAGACAGAGACTCTGCTTATGCCTCCTCCAAGGTGATTGATAAAGACCGTATCAGAAAACTTCTTTTGTAATTTTAAATGCACCCTGGTTTCGTTGATATAAATCTGAATGGCTTTTAAAGCGGCTTGTCCGATTGGCACCAGGCGCTCTTTATTACCCTTGCCCCTTACTTTGATAAATTCATCTTTGAAGTACACTTCAGAAATATTTAAGCCTATCAGCTCACTCACCCTCAAACCACTGCTGAACAAGGTTTCTAGCATTGCTTTGTCGCGATGACCCATTGGCTTACTCATATCAATCTGCCCTATCATGGCATTTATCTCGTCGAGACCTAAGACCTCGGGCAATTTACGTGCCTGCTTGGGCATCTCTAAAAACAAAGTGGGATCATTCTGAAGCAGATCCTCCAGTAAAAGGTATTTGTAAAATGCCCGAAGGCCGCTGATCATGCGCGCCTGACTGGAAGAAGCGACGCCCGCAGCATGCAGAGATGAGACATAAGCCAACAAATTTTCGTAGGTAACCAGCAAGGGACCGATGCCATTGGCCTCGCGGTTCAGAAAGTTTTCAAAACATTTAATGTCGTGGAGGTAAGCCGAAATACTGTTTTTTGACAGCGATTTCTCTAACAGTAAGTATTGTTTAAACCCTATGCCGGCACTGCGCCAATCCATTATTTCACATGCACTTCACGAACATTGACAACCTCGCCCGAAGCAACATCCGTTACCACACAAACAAGACGACAATTGTCGATATTATACTCAGTCGGAATAGTATAGTCTAATTGCTTATCAAAAGTTCTGCCTGGTACCAGAGTACCCGCTAAGGCATTGCCAAGAGGATTGCCAAAAGCATAACGCAAGGCATGGTTGTGTACATAATTTTCAGGATCGCTTGCACCTGTCTGTTTGCTTACAATACCGTCTTCAATCAAGTATAATGCGTATTTATGATCACCTGCTACAGAAGAGGTGTATTGCATTTTCAGATTAACTGTTACCTGTCTTGCACTCAGTGATTTTTGAATCTCGATATTCACCGGAGTTGACATTTTTAAACGTTGATTCACCAAATTTTTCCAGGCCGTATAGGCATAGAAGCGAACTGTCTGAGGTGCAAATATCGCTCTGTCTACGTAGCCACTTGGCAACCCACTGGGAATGCCATAAAAATCTACCATATTAGAAGCGATAGTTGTATTTAGCAATGGAAATCCATCCCAGGGGGTGGTAAAATTAGCCAGCTGGTTAATGTACAAAGCCATTACCACCACACTGTCTTCGGTTTTTTCAGTTACTATTTCTTTTGCTTTTGCAGCCGCTTGAGGACAATTAACACATCTAACGCCTGTGATATCTTCTATCAAGACGGCCTTGTGCTGAGGAGCTGGCACAGTGCCAACGATATAAGTGGTATCTTTTGTCTTATAAGGATCGTTAAAATCGATGTATGGCGGTATTTCCTCACATGCTGAAAACAACAAAACAAAACTCAGGGCAACAACAAAATGTTTCATATTACAAAAATACTACATCATCAGTAAAAAAACTACTATTTTTGAATCAGCACAATTATATGGCTAAATCACCCTTATTACGATCGTTTGGCTATGCCTTTAAAGGCTTTAAAGCCGCTTACACTGAGCGAAATTTCAAGCTTCACCTGGTATCTGCCTCTCTTGCAATTATCACTGGCTTTATCTCTCAGCTTAGCGTCGTTCAATGGTGTATTATACTGATTTGTATTGCAGGCGTTCTCACCTTAGAACTCATCAACACGGCCATCGAACACCTGGTCAATTTAGTTTCCCCAGAATACAACGAAACAGCTGGCAAAGTCAAAGACATCTCGGCAGCCGCTGTTTTATGCTTTTCTATCGCTAGTTTTATCATCGCTCTGATCATATTCATTCCGCGCCTTTACACACTGTATTTCGACCCACTTTATGCCTGTCAGGGCTAAACGGATTAAGTTTGGGCTTTGTTTTGCAAAAAAGAAAAAAGCCTTATCTTTGCCCCCCGCATTGCCCATGTGGTGAAATTGGTAGACATGCCATCTTGAGGGGGTGGTGACCGAAAGGTCGTGCAAGTTCGAATCTTGTCGTGGGCACTCACAGTTCTTACAATCAATGCCCGGATGGCGAAATTGGTAAACGTTGCGGTCTCAGAAGCCGTTGGATTAATCCTTGAGAGTTCGAGTCTCTCTTCGGGCACAAAAAAACCCCATTGCTTGCAGTGGGGTTTTTTTATGTCTAAAAATCCTTAATCTGATCGTCTGCCAGTTTGCTCCAATATCTCTTCCAATACTACTCTATTATTGCTCAAACGTGGTACTTTATGCTGTCCGCCTAACTTGCCTTTGCCCTTTAGCCAGTTGTAAAAAGTATTGCTTGGCACAGATTGTATACGTGGCATCTTTAAGGCTATGTCCTTATGTCGCTTGGCTTCGTAATCGCTGTTAATCTCTTTCAGTTTTGTGTCTAGCGCCGATGCAAAATCGTGAATACTATGTGGCTCTGTTTCGAACTCTATCAGCCATTCGTGGCCGGCATGATCTTCTTTGTCTAAATAAATTGGCGCGGCTGTATACTCCCTCACCTTGCTATCTGTTACTGCGCAGGCATGTGCAATGGCCTTCTCGGCATTGTCTATCACAACCTCTTCGCCAAAGGCATTGATGAATAATTTTGTGCGACCGGTAATGGTGAATTTATATGGATTAACCGATGAGAAAGTAATCGTATCGCCTAACTGATAACGCCACAATCCACTGTTGTTACTAATTACCACAGCATAATTGACGCCCATTTCTACTTCACTCAATAAATACGTACGAGGATGCTCACTCTCTAAATCACTCACTTTAATGAACTCGTAAAAAATGCCATAATCAGGCATTAATAACATCGACGAATCATTAAGGTCGTTCTGCATGCCGAAGAATCCTTCACTGGCATTATAGGTTTCCATATAGCGCATCTGACTATTGCCAATCATCTTGGCAAACACATCGCGATAAGGCGCAAAACTGACACCTCCATGTATATACAATTGCAGATTAGGCCATACTTCAGAAATATTATCGACGCCTTTCATGGCCATTAGCTTCTCTAACAATACCAGCGTCCAGGTTGGCACACCAGAGATATTTGTAACATTCTCATGTATCACCTGATTGGCCATTTTCTCAAGCTTCAATTCCCAGTCGTCCATCAGGGCAATCGATTTATCTGGTGTCTTTAATAAATTGGCCCAGGTAGGCATATTGTTCATCAACACCGCACTTAAATCGCCGTAAAATGAACTTTCATTAAATGAATTTATCTTGTGAGAACCGCCTATCAGTAAACTCTTTCCTGAAAATATTTCGGTCTCAGGCGTATTCAGACAGTAATAGGTCAGTAAATCTTTGCCACCCTGAAAATGACATTCCTCCAAAGTTTCATAACTCACCGGAATGAACTTACTCTTATCGTTGGTTGTGCCGCTGCTCTTGGCAAACCAGATAATCTCTCCTGGCCATAACACATCGGGCTCTCCTTTCATTACACGCTCTATGTAAGGCTTTAAAGTTTCGTAATCCTGAACTGGAAAACGCTCCCTGAAATCGTTATACGATTGTATGCTTCTGAAATCAAATTGCTTTCCCCATTCGGTATCTCTGGCATCCGATACCAGCCTCTTCATCACAGCAGCCTGAGTGTCACCGGCATTTTTAATACCGTTCTCAAGAGACGCCAGTCGCTTCCTGAAATACCAACTCATCATCGTGCTGAAAACCGCCATGTCTTAATTTTAAGGAGAAAATTTGTATGGCAAAGATAGTTTTAAAAAATGAAAATGGGAGAGGTTTTTTACTTACCTTTGTCATTATCACCTTCATTTAGAAAACAACAAAAAAGTAGAAAATTGGGCTTCAAATTCAGTCATATCTTTATTGTTTTATTTGCTGTAGCCTGCAATAACCAAACTTCTGTGAAGGTGCCCGAAGCGCCAGTGAATCCAATGGCCCGCAAGATTGACAGTATCCGATACATCATGCCAAATGTCAATGCCGGCTGCATGATTTACATCGATAGCAATGGTAAGATTTTTCGAAAGCTATGGGGTAAAAATGTGTCCTCTGATGCCGTTTGTGATACCACAATTTTTGAAGGTGCCTCTCTCAGTAAAACAGTGACGGCCTATATTTTCTGGCAAATGGTGAAAGACAAAACGATAAGGTCTTACAATGTTCGACTGCCTTCATGCCGGGGCAATGCAAGTGCCTCTGTGAATTTGCTTCGTCTCCTTAGCCATTCGGTTAAGAGCACCGATAAATGCTTAATCGACAGCCGGCACGATACCTTCAAATATTCAGAAGATAATTACCTGATCCTACAACATTACCTTGAAACTATCAGTGGTAAGAGTTTAGAAGCGCTGGCGCAACATTATGTATTCGGTCCCTTAAAGATGAAGCATTCTACCTTTATCTGGAATGACAGTATTACAGACTATGTAGATGGCTATTTCCAGGACTACAAGAAACACCGCAATATATATCGCTTCAAACAGGCTGCTTCTAATGGCAGTTTGTATACGTGTGCGACCGACCTGATAAAATTCAGCAAAGCAGTATTAGCCTCTGATGCCACAGACTCTATCTGTAAGCAGCTAAAACCAGTGCATCATTACAAACACCTATTCTGGGGACAGGGCATGGGAATAGATAGTAGCATGAACAGCAATCTGCTATGGCAGTGGGGCTGCAACTGGTCGTACAACCATATTTTATTAATAGACAAAAAGAAAAAAGACATAGTAATAGGCTTAACTAACAGTATTATTGGCGCCAAGCGTTTGAGGTATGCAAGCAACTACCTAAAAGGCAGCGAATTAGAACTATTTAACTATATCAATTGGTATTAATTTCTTTTATCTTTGGGAATTGCAAATAATTTGTTACCTTTGCAGCCCTGATTTTCAAAACGGGAGTCCGAAATTTGCGGATGTGGCGTAATTGGTAGCCGTGCCAGACTTAGGATCTGGTGCCGAAAGGCGTGGGGGTTCGAGTCCCTTCATCCGCACAAAGGTCAGCAACCCATCAGGGTTGCCTGACCTCCCGACAGGCACCCGTTTGAACACCGGACAACACATCACCTTTCAAAATTATCAGGCCCTTAGGCCAAAACAAAAAAGCATCAATGCAAGTAAATTTCAATAAAATAGACGATTTAAATGCTACTCTGACTGTAGCGCTTACTAAAGCAGATTACGCAGAATCCGTTGAAAAAGAACTAAAAAAACACCAGAAACAAATTGCAGTTAAAGGTTTCCGTCAGGGTGCCGCTCCAATAGGCATGATTAAAAGTATTTACGGTAAAAGCATCCTTGTAGATGAAATTAACCGTTTAGCTTCAAACGCACTTTTCGAACACCTTAAAGAACAAAATATCGATATCATCGCTCAGCCACTTCCTAGTGAATCTGTAGCCTCTGATGTAGATATCGACAATAAAGAAGATTATACTTTCGCCTTCGATTTAGGTCTAGCGCCTAAATTTGATTTCAACATCGGTTCTTCTGATGTTGTTGAACGCTTTGTAATTTCAGTTGATGATGCTGAAGTGAATAAAGAAGTTGAATCTCTGCGTGTGCGCTATGGCAGCATGGAAAATGTAGAGTCTGCTGAAGAAAAAGACATTGTTTACGCTTTCTTAACTGAATTAAACGAAAACGGTGAAGCTTTCGAAGGTGGTGTCGACAACAAAGAAACTTCTTTCACTGCTGAGTTAATTAAAGACGAAGCCCTGAAAGCTCAGTTAATCGGTCTGAAAAAAGATGCTGAAATCACTTTGGATATTTTCAAATTATTCAATGACAACAGTAGCGTTATAGGTAGCTCTTTAGGTATCAGCAAAGAAGCTGTTGCTGATTTGAACAAAACTTTCAAACTAAAAGTGAAAGAAATCAGCAGACGTATTCCGGCAGAAATTAACCAAGACCTGTTTAACCAGGTTTTAGGTGATGGTGTTGTCGCAACTGAAGAGGAGTTCAAAACTAAAATCAAAGAAAATCTTGAAGCATACTACCGCAGCGAAAGTGATCACCATGTTGAACATATGATTACGCACTTGCTGAACGATAAACATGAAGTGCCACTTCCTGATGCTTTCCTGAAAAGATGGTTATTAAGCACCAAAGAAGATAACTACAATGCTGAAAACATTGATGAGCGTTATGTCAACGAATCTAAAGTTCTGAAAGAAATTCTGATTAGAGAAAAAGCAGCTGCTAAATTTGCGGTTAAAATTGAACCACAAGATATTGAAGATGCTTCTTTAGGCTACACGCTTTCTATGTTCAGAAACTATGGTTTACAAAACCCAGAGTTCGAATTTGTGAAAAAATTCAGCGACGATTCATTAAAGAAAAGAGAATATGTTGAGCAAATGAATGATATCGCGTTAAAACGTAAAGTTTACCACGAGATCAAAGAAATAGTGTCTTACAAAGATACTAATGTGAGCATCGAAGAGTTCTACAAACACATCGAAGAACACAATCACCAACATTAATTAAAACAATATTTTAAAAGCCCCGAATGATTTCGGGGCTTTTTTTGTTCCGTTGACCGTCCTTTGACTGTGCTCAGGAACCTCAGGTCCGGCGTCGCTTTCATTTTCATTCTCGCTATCATGTCGGCGTCGCTGCTGCCAGGCATATCCAAGATATTTCTCTGGCGCCAAACCGTTATATTGCCGGCGTCGCTGCCGCCTGACTTACCCAATCATTGCTTTTCTTCTAACCGATGTCTATCCAATGCCGCTGGCATATCCAAGATTATTCTCTGGCGCAAGCCCCCCTATATCCTATATCCTATTTCCTGATTCCTGATTCCTAAAAAGAAAAACAATTCCCTATTCCATCTGTTTATTATAAAAAGACAGAAAAGAACACCGGTGCCATCTGCTGGTGCTTTTGTACAATGTCTTTATCGATTTGTATAATTAATTTTGTGCCTTTTTGTCACATCAATTAAATTTGTACTATTATTGTTGAATAAAATTACATTATGGACCAAGGAAACGAATTTAAAAAATACGCCAGCAAGCATCTGGGTTTAAACAGCCTTACTCTAGACAGATATATTAACAGCGCTACGCCTAATGTTATCACTAACCTTACGCCTAATATCATTGAGGAACGCCCTCTGAATATTGCAGCTATGGATATCTTCTCACGCTTAATGATGGATAGAATCATCTTCTTAGGTGTGCCTATCAACGACGAAGTAGCCAATATCGTTATGGGTCAGTTGCTTTTCCTGGAAAGCACTAATCCAAATAGAGATATTCAAATCTATATCAACAGTCCGGGTGGTAGCGTATACGCCGGTCTGGGTATTTATGATACCATGCAGTTTATTACCAGTGATGTGTCTACAATCTGCACAGGTATGGCTGCCAGTATGGGCGCAGTATTAATGTGTGCCGGTGCTCACGGTAAAAGAACAGCGCTTAAACATAGCCGTGTGATGATTCACCAGCCTCTTGGTGGTGTTCAGGGTCAGGCTACCGAAATAGAAATTACCTACAGAGAAATTTCTAAACTTAAAAAAGAACTTTACGATATCATTGCCTACCACAGCGGTCAGCCTTACGAAAAGGTGGAAAAAGATAGCGACCGCGATTACTGGATGACTTCAGAAGAAGCTAAAGCATACGGTATGGTAGATGAAGTGCTTATCAGAAGCAAAGAGAAAAAATAATGGCAAGTAAAAAATCCAGTTCCTTCTGCTCCTTTTGCGGTAAACCAAAAGAGGAAGCAACTATGCTTATCTCCGGTATTGAAGCCAATATCTGCGACGCTTGTGTTGAACAGGCTTCTAAGATTGTGGAAGTAGAACTGGGCAATACTGTCAAATCTAAAAAATCTGGCTCCGATCTTCAAATCAATCTCCTTAAACCAGTTGAAATTAAAAAACATCTGGATGAGTATGTGATTGGTCAGGACCAAGCCAAAAAAGTGCTGGCTGTTGCCATCTATAACCACTATAAAAGAGTACTCAACCCAACAGAACGCGAAGACACTGAGATTGAAAAATCGAATGTGCTGATGGTGGGTGAAACTGGTACCGGTAAAACCCTCCTGGTGCGCACTCTGGCTAAAATCCTTAAAGTGCCTTTCTGCATTGCAGATGCCACAGTTTTAACTGAAGCAGGTTATGTAGGTGAAGACGTTGAAAGTGTTATTTCTCGCCTCTACCAGGCCAGTGATTACGATGTGGATGCTACCCAACGTGGTATTGTTTATATCGACGAGATTGATAAGATTGCCCGCAAAGGTGATAATCCTTCTATCAGCAGAGATGTGAGTGGCGAAGGCGTTCAACAGGGTTTGCTTAAACTCCTTGAAGGCACTGTTGCTAATATTGCCCCTGAAGGTGGCAGAAAACACCCAGATCAGAAATTCGTTAAAATAGATACCCGCAATATCCTTTTCATTTGTGGCGGTGCCTTTAATGGTATTGAAAAAATTATCGCTAAACGCATTAACTCTTCTGCCATGGGCTTCCAGTCGGCGAAAAAAGACCGTGTTCAGGACCAGGATCTGATTGAACAAATTGCACCTTCTGATCTTAAATCATTTGGTTTGATTCCCGAAATTATCGGTCGTATGCCAATGATTACCTACCTGCAACCGCTTGACAGAGATGCCCTGAAAAACATTCTGGTGAAGCCTAAAAATGCTTTATTAAAACAATATATCCGCTTAATGGAACTTGAAGGCATTAAACTGGTATTTGATAAAAAAGCTATTGAACTGATTGTTAGTAAGGCAGTAGAATTTAAACTTGGAGCTCGTGGTCTCAGAACCATCTGCGAAAAGCTAATGCTGGATGTGATGTATGACGCGCCTTCTAAGAACGAAAAGGAAATTACCATCACCTCTGATATGGTGGTGAATAAACTTTCCGACCTGGATATCAAAGCTGCCTAATGTCTACTCAAGCCATTCAGAACGCCTACCCGGATTTTGAACCTGGTTTAGTTAAAACCATTGAAGAACAGGCTGCTGTCAAACATTTTAAATCCGGAGAAGTTATTATTCGCACGGGCCAGTACATTCAAAATACAATGCTCTTGCTCAATGGTAAAATTAAAGTATACCGCGAAGACGATGAAGGCAATGAATTCTTTATGTATTACCTCATGCCCGGTCAGGCTTGCGCTATCTCTATGATCTGCGCCACTAAAATGGAAACTTCTAAAATCATGGCCAGAGTGGTAGAAGATTCAGAAGTTCTGATGGTGCCGCTCAATATGATGGAAAAATGGATGGGTGAATTCAAAAGCTGGTACGAGTTTGTTGTTACCACCTACCGCAACCGCTTTGAAGAGGTATTAACCGTGTTGGATCAGGTAGCATTCAGGAGCATGGACGAACGTTTAGAATTTTATTTAAAACGCCATGCCGAAAACAACCAGTCTAAAACCATACACCTCTCCCACCAGGAAATCGCGAACGAACTTAATTCCAGTCGCGAAGTAATCTCTCGCCTCCTCAAAAAAATGGAACAAAGAGGCCTGCTGCTGCTCAATAGAAACAGCATCGAATTACTGAAAATGTAATTCACTATTCACAAATTCTTAAAAAATTTATTTTACTCAAGCAACGTTTTGTTGTAAATTTCATTCTTATATGAAATCCGCATGATATAACTATGAAACTATTTATTACTTTACGCCAATTACCACTTTTTGTCTTTGCATTTTGCCTGTATTTTTCAAATTCTGCAAATGCACAGTGCCACATTACCAACAGCAGCGCCCTTTGTGTTGGTCAGCCCATTGAGTTTAATTGTAACTCTATTGGAAGTTCAGCTTTTCAGTGGGACTTCAATGCTGAGGGCTCGAATAACAATTCGTGCAATCCTTCTTTTGTTTTTAATACCCCTGGCTTTAAAGTAATTAAGCTGAGTCTCAAATTGGCCAATGGTAAAACCTGTCAAACTCAGAAAACCATTAGAATCACAGCCTTGCCTACCGTTAAATTTGGCAGAGTCAGCAACAGAATACAATGTTTCAGTAGCAATCAATATTGCTTTATTGATAGTAGCTTTATAAGTGGAGATTCTATTTGTACGACGGGCTATGTCTTCGACGATGGCACTAAATACACCTCCACTGGCAATAGAGTTAAACAAATCTGTCATAGCTTTCAAGATCCTGCAGGTGGCACATACGGAGTAACAGTGACTGTGACCAGCTGTAATGGTTGCAGCAAAACTGTCAGATATAATGCCATCGCTACTGTTAAACCTTCTCTGGGATTGTTTTTTACCTCCCCTCAGCCAAAACGTTGTGATAGTGTCCTTCTTACCCTCACCAATATCTCACAGGTAGAGCTCGACAGTCTGCAAACCTTTACCTGGATCTGGGACGATGGCTCATACACTAATGGCACATCTGCAACGCCTGGTTTATGGAAAACTCAGGTCAGCCATAAATACACGACTCAAGGTCCGCGTAACGGCAACTTCAATGTAAAACTGGCAGCTACCACCAAAAGCGGCTGCAAAGACACATTCACCTATAATGCTGCTGCAACTAATATCATCATCAAACCCCTTATTCTTTCAAGCAAAGACTCTGTATGCGCGAGCGATTCAAAGATTACTTTTAAATTAAAAGATTCTGCTATCATCGGCGCTGCGAATCCTCTTTTTCAATACGAATTTCCATATGTCCCTGCCAATATAACACGTGCCTGGACAGGGTCGCATGCCTTCACTGCGCCTGGTGCCTACAAAGTCAATTTCAGCTTTACTCACAGCATTCCTGGCTGTGGCCGCACCATCTCTGATACCATCCTGGTACTGGGACCGCAAAGCATGGTTGAAAGTGGTGGCACTAATGCCATCAATCCAGCACTGCGTTATCAGTGCGTGATTACCGACACAGTTAAATTTACTAACTTCTCAAAGTTCTATCATAACGATAATAACTTTACAGATGACGATAGTACTTTTTATACCAGCTCTGGCTTTAACGCCCCATTAGGACATAAATTTACCGCTACTGCTTCTCTGAATTCGCAGGTGCAAAAACGCTTGGATGAGAATATTTTAAGGGTGTGGGACTTCGGCGATGATTACTGTGAGCGCTGTACTACCGATACTAAAAACAATATCAATACCAATAAAAACTGTCGTTTTAGCAAAGACCAGTTCCCGAAACATTTGTACACCGACTGGGATAAGATTTACCAACGCTACTATGCCAGCACCAACAGATGGATTAACTTCTACAGCAAAGATTCTGGCGCCGTTATTAAACGCAAATTGTGGGCCGACGATACCATGGCAGTACTTAATACTGGTGATACCCTTCCTAAAGTATTAGTGAAAATTGGTATGACAGTAGTGAAATATTTTAAAACCCCGATAGCATCAAATGATAGTATCAGTTATGCTTCTCACAGAAGACATTTTTACGAAAGTAAAGATGTAAAATGTTTTACAGTGAAACTCTATCAGAAAGACATTAAACACCCTTTGGCCTGCGCTTCAGAAAACACTATCAGTCTTGCCATGATGCCGCCTTCTGCTAAATACCTGAGAAAAGCAGGTGTGCAATGTTTGGGAAATTCATCAGATGCTTACGGTATAAGTTTTATTTTAGATGAAACTAAACCAGGTTGTCATGCTACCTGGGCAGAAATCAATTTTGATACTGCAAGCAATCCAAATGCTTGGGTACCTGCCATTGGTAAAAACCTCAGTTCTGGCGCAATTTCTATGGGTGGTTTACCACCAGTCAATCCGCCATTTTTAATTTCTCCATTCTCTAATATTCCGGGCAATAAGTTCTCAAAATCGTATAGCATTGACGATATTAAAGACAAAAAGAATGGCTTTATAGATGTTGGTCTGATTGTTGGAAATGGCATACACGCCGGAGGCATTTACCCTGAGATGTGTCAGGATACTGTTTACTATCCTAAATTCGCAAGATTCCCAATAATTGACAATTCGTTCCGTGTTATTTCTCACAAAACCTTTGGCTTTAACAACGACTATTATAAGATCTGTAAAAACCAGGAAATCGCCATAGCGCCAACATCAAACAACTACAGTAGCAGAGCGGATATTGGCTCTATTACCTACGATTTAACAAGCACTCAAACCGGAAAATACCATACCGATGGCCATGTGCTTGGTGTAACCGAAACCTACAAACGTTTCAATCGTATCCATAAAGACTCAAGCTTTCTGATGGATTCACTTATTGTAACTAAATATCAGTACTGGAATACCACAAAAAAGATCACTTCTGTTACGCGTCTCGCTATTGCCCGAATCAATAAATGGCATGCAGAGGCCGATGTTTCTGCCGTGTATGATGTAGTTAAAAACCAACTGGCATCGCAAGGTTTAAACATTACAGCTTACTCAGCCTCACAATTAGCGGACATGATCTGGAACGGCAAAGGTACTATTGGCAAAGCCTATACAGGTTCAAGAGGTTTAATCGACACAAGTGGAATTGGAAATAAAATAGCCATAACACTTATACCTGATCAGAAAAAAATACTGCATTTTAGAGATACCGGTATATTGCCTTTAGAAACCCATCTGGGGTATGATAATAAGGTATACAGATCTTACAGTTTTAAACCACAACACAATGGCTTCTATGCCATCAAAATGCATATTCGTTCGCTGGCACCTAATGCATGCGATGATAATGCCTTTGAAATCAAAAAACTACTCGTTGGTTTCTACGGACAAATGAACATGACAGATACCATTATTTGTCACGGACAATATGTGGTATGTAGTCCGCAATTCCGTTATTTCGACCCTATTCCTGAAATCACTTTCCAACTTACCGATCCAGTAGATTACTGGCGCTCAAGAATTTCTGAAGCTGGTAATGTCAATCGCGAAGGTTTCACCAGAACCGATTTGAGCAAAGACGATGATGGCACTGCACCAAGATCCATCTTTGGCGGCTTCCCTTATTCTATTACTGGTCTTGATATCAAGCCCAATCAATATTTACCACTGGGTGGCGGTGTCAATTCATTATACTATAACCAGGATACTGGTCGCACCTACTTCATCCGTATGGCTGCCAGCGATAGTACCGGTTGTCAGGATACCTTCACTCAGACATTATATACCACCGCTGCAAGAGCACATTTCAAATTGTCTGTTGACAGACCACAATGTAATCTGATTGCAGAATTTATCGATAGTTCGTATGTGCAAGACCCTCATAAAACCCTACATGGAGTAGCCTCAGATAAAATCATTAAATGGACCATCAACTGGGGCGACCGCAGTGCTGCGGCCGTCAATATTTTCTTTAATCAGTTGCCATCCAAAATTGCACATTCTTATTCTCGTCCCGGCCTCTATAATATTAAACTTAAAATAGAAACCCAACTGGGTTGTGTGGCTTTTGATTCAATGGTAATGTATGTACCCGGACCACAAACCGAATTTGACACCTTGATCAAACGCAATTATTGCAAAGGTGAAACGGTAGAATTTACCAATACCAGTCAGTACTCAGTATCTGATTCAAGTATCTGGAGCTGGGATTTTGGTGATGGCGACTTTGGTTCTCAGGTGCAGGATTTAAATAACAGCAATAACCCTATCACACATGTTTACCAATCTGAAGGTGTTTATTCTGTTACGCTCTATCATTATTATGAGTACCGCGTCAACAATCAGCTTAGAGCCTGCCTCAATAAGTATCCTGATCCATTATTTAAAGAAGATCCATTCTTCGTCAACATCAAGAACTGCGACAGTACAGGTATAGAGACGCGCTACAAAAACGCCAGTATTCAAATGTTCCCTAATCCTGCCCACAACACCGTAAGTTTTGTTTGCGATAAGAACTACGATATCCATATTTACAACACGATGGGCCAATTGGTAGAAAGCCTCCATATTGAAAACGGCAGTGTTGCCGACTTGCGTCATCTTGCCAAAGGTTTATACATCCTCAGAACTAGCAACAACGAAAACATCGGGAAGTTGATAGTGGATTGAGGAGAGTGACCAGGAATCAAGAAAGAAAAATATTGAAAAGACTAACCGTATAAGCGTCGGACCTGCAATCCACGGTAAAATCGTTTCAAAACCTTCTCTAAAAATTCAAAAAATGAAGTAATTTAGCGATTCGTTTGAATCAGCCTGAAGCCATACTAAAACAGTATTTTGGATACGATACTTTTCGTCCTTTACAAAAGGAGATTGTCGAATCTGTGCTGGCTGGTAAAGATACCATTGCTCTGCTGCCTACCGGGGGCGGTAAATCAGTTTGCTTTCAGGTGCCGGCCCTCATTCTGGATGGTGTCTGTATCGTTGTGACGCCGCTTGTGGCGCTGATGAAAGACCAGGTCGAGAATCTTAAAAATCGCGATATCATGGCCCTCGCCCTCTTTGGCGGTATGAGCCGGAGAGAAATCGAATTTGAACTCGAAAATTGCATCAACGGCAAATACAAATTCCTGTACGTATCGCCAGAACGTCTGCAAAGTAAAAACTTCTGCGACTTCGCTATCAATATGAAAGTGAGTATGATCGCTGTTGATGAAGCACACTGTATCTCACAATGGGGCTACGATTTCAGACCGCCTTACCTCAGAATTACCGATTTTAAGGACCGCTTTAATAAAGTCCCCGTCATCGCCCTTACCGCTTCTGCAACACCTGAAGTGATAAAGGATATTGCCGATAAATTGTCGCTTAGACAGCCTGCTATTTTTAGCAAAAGCTTTAAACGCGATAACCTCTCATATGTGGTCGAAGAATGCGAAAACAAACTCGACCGTATTAAAACTATTTGCGAGAAGGTAAAAGGCAGTGGATTAGTCTACGTTAAAAGTCGCAAAAAAACCAGTGATATCGCCGAATACCTCTGTCAGCATAATATTAACGCCGACTTCTATCACGCTGGGCTCGACCCCAAAATACGGACCATCAAACAAGACGACTGGAAAATGGGACGTACCCGAATTATGGTGTGTACCAATGCCTTCGGTATGGGCATCGACAAACCCAATGTTCGTCTGGTGGTGCACGACCAGAAACCCGATACCATGGAGGCCTATTACCAGGAAGCCGGCCGAGCCGGAAGGGATGGCAAACGCGCCTACTGTGTTTTGCTATACTTTAAAGGCGATTTCCTGGAAGACGATAAACAACTTGAAAATAAATACCCCGACAGCAAAGAAATTATCAGGGTATATGAACTGATCTGCAATTACCTTCAGATCGCAGTTGGCTCTGCTCAGGGCAGAAGCTATAACTTTGACATCAACGAGTTTTGCGCCTACTACAAACTAAACCCTGTACAGGTGTTTAACTGCATCAGAATTCTGGAAGCTGAAAGTTATTTTCAGGCCAGTGAAGCGATGTATCTGCCTTCGCGAATGAAGATTCTATTATCATATACTGAACTTTACGAGTGGCAAATCAGACACGAAAGCGTCGATGCTCTGGTGAAAGTGCTGCTGCGTTCTTACGGCGGTCTCTTCGATTTCTATACTAATATTTTTGAAAATGAAATTGCCAGACGTCTTAAGAAACCAGAAAAATGGGTAAAAGAACAACTCGCTAAACTCCATGAACTCGAATTGATAGATTACATCCCTCAGAACAATAAACCTCAGTTGCTATTTCTCGAAAACCGCTTCAACTCTATCCATATCGCCGATGGTAAAATTGAATTTCTAAGACAAAGATACCGCGATAAACTGGCTTATATGAACCAGTATCTTACCAATAAACAGGTGTGCCGGTCAAAATTTCTGGTGAAGTATTTTGGCGAAAAAGAAGAAAATGACTGCGGTTATTGCGATATCTGCCTGGATAAAAAGAACAAGCCTCTTTCAGATGAAAACACTGATATGACAAACCTGAAAGCAATGATACAAGCGGGTGATCTGAACCTTGACAAACTCAAATCTTCGCTACAGGCATCCAAATTAGAAGATTATTTGATATTATTGCGATGGCTTACTGATAATGGCGATGCCGAAATGAACGCTGAGGGATATTGGGTATGGAAATCAAAAAAATAATAACAATAGGCATCAGTGGCCATATCCACACCGATCAGAGAATGAAACGCATCGCTGGGTCGCTCTCAAAAAATGGTGCCAGCGTTGCTCTTTACTACCGCGAACATTTCAAATTTAAACCAGTAAAAACAGCCGATCAATTGCCTTTTGCGACTATAGGCATGCGAATCTTAGTGAATAAAGGCATCTTGTTTTATGCTTTTCTAAACTGGCAATTATTTTGGAAACTCCTATTCAAAAAAACTGATATCTACTATGCCGTGGATGCCGATACACTTCCAGCCTTTACGATGCTGTCTATACTGAAAGGTAAACCACTGTTTTATGACGCTCACGAATACTTCTGCGAGGTACCTGAATTACAAAACAGCAGATTGAAAAAAAAGGTTTGGGATCTTATCATCCGCATTGGTGTAAAGCGCGCGAGTAAATGCCTGACGGTTGGACCGATGCTGGCTCTTGAACTCGAAAAACGCTACCATAAAGCTTTTGCCGTTGTTAGAAATACAACTAAAGCTGATCATTTAAGCATTGATGCGCCACTCCCTTTTACTTTACCAGATAAACCTATCATTCTTTATCAGGGTGCGCTTAACAAAGGTCGCGAACTGGAACTACTCATCAAAGCAATGCCTAATCTGCCAGAATTTCACTGCCTGCTGGCTGGCGAAGGCGATTTAAGTGAAAGTCTGAGAGAGATGGCTAAATCGATGAATAATGTTCAGTTTGCAGGTTTATTAAGTCCTGACACCCTTAAAACCTTAACCCCACAATGCTTTGCAGGTTATAATTTATTAGATGCTGAAGGCAGTTTAAGTTACTATTACTCGCTGAGCAATAAGTACTTCGACTATATTCATGCGGGTATACCATCCATTAGCTCGCACCTACCAGAATACGAAGCATTGAATGACTCACACGGCTGTGGGATATGCATAGAGAACACACAAGAAGAACTAATAAAAACGCTTAAAAACTGGCTGGCGGATACAGAGTTGTACCAAAAGTTCAAGGAAAACACTAATATTGCCAGAAAAGTATGCCAATGGGAAACCGATGAGGCTGCTTTATTAGCCCTGTTCAGACCTTGAAGAAAACTGTCCATATTGTTGCTTTTGATGTGCCCTACCCTGCCGATTATGGTGGCGTCATAGATATTTATCATAAAATAAGAACCCTGCAACAGCAAGGACTCAATATTATATTGCATTGTTTCCAATACGGTCGTGCTGAATCTTCCGAATTAAACCGTATTTGTAAAAAGGTATATTACTATAAGCGCAGTAAGTACAAAAATCCATTTATCGGAGATACGCCTTATATAGTCTCTACCAGAAACGACGAGCAGTTGCTGATTAACCTTTGTAAAGACAATCATCCTGTGATTTTTGAAGGGGTGCACTGCACTTACTTTTTGAATCACGAAAAATTAAAACATAGAATCCGACTGGTGCGCAACCACAACATCGAACACGATTATTACAAGAATCTCGAACTGGTTGAAACCAATTATTTTAAAAAGTACTTTTTCAGAAATGAATCAGACAAACTGAAGACCTATGAAAAGCATCTGAAAGGTGCTACCCATATCCTCGCGATATCGCCACCAGATCATCAGTACCTTAATAAGAAATACCACAATTCGGTGCTGGTGCCAGCTTTCCATTCGAATGATCAGGTTGAATCGAAAGAAGGCAAAGGAAAATTCATCCTCTACCACGGTAACCTGGCGGTTGGAGAAAACAACTTTGCTGCATTATACCTGGTGAAAGATGTGTTCTCTCAACTGACTATTCCCTGCACCATAGCAGGCAATCACCCCAGTGACGAATTAAAAAAAGCCTGTCAGAAATACCCGCATATTACTTTAATAGATAGCTGGAGCAACGAACAGATTACCGAAGCCATTGGCAAAGCCCATATCAATGTATTGCCGACATTTCAGGGAACTGGCATTAAACTCAAACTGCTAAATGCTCTGTATTGCGGCAGATTCTGTATTGTTAATCCGGTAATGGTGCATCAGACAACCCTCGAAAAAGCTTGCATTATCTCAGAAACATCTGAGCAGATGGTAGCCGATATTAAGCAATACTGGCAAATGCCCTTTGGTGCCGATGAATTAAAGCTTAGAAGACAATTGCTGGATAACAGTCTGTTCAGTAATTCTAAGAATGCTGATATCATTATCCGACTTTTAGACAAGGGGTAAATCCCTCAAAAAATTGGCTGAAAAGTGAAGGAATATTTTTAAAAATACGATATATTTGTGCTGTGGGCGGAATATTGGAAGTATTAACGAAAAAGCAGGCAAAACCAAGAGGTTTCAGATTTAAGCCTATGTACTTCAAGGCCGAAAAAGCAGAATTCAGGACCTATGTCGAAAAATTGAGAGAAGAAAGAGATGCGACAGACAATGGTCAGTACATTCCAACGAATTTTAAAGGTAAATTTACCAGAAAAACCCAGCGAAAAGCTTCAGCACAACTGGCCGTGTATAACCTCAGACTACTAGTCTTTCTCAGCCTTTTAATAACTGCTGCTTTTCTACTATTTCAAACCAGTATTATCGATCGTATATTCAGACAATTCTTAGACCTATTCAGCAAAAACAATGGACTGTATTAAACTTTTACCCGACAACATTGCCAACCAGATAGCGGCGGGTGAGGTAGTACAACGACCAGCTTCTGCCGTTAAAGAATTACTAGAAAATGCTCTGGATGCAGGCGCTACCGAAATAAAACTCAATGTCAAAGAAGGTGGAACACTCCTTATCCAAGTGATTGATAATGGTTTTGGCATGAGTCCGACCGACGCACGCATGTGCTGGGAACGACATGCTACTTCTAAAATTGTCAAAGCAGATGATCTGTTTCGTTTAACCAGTTTTGGCTTTAGAGGTGAGGCACTGGCCTCAATAGCAGCTATCGCACATGTCGATATGAAAACCAAAAGGCGCGAAGACGAATTAGGTACACATATCCGGATTGAAGGCAGTAAAATCATTGAACAGGAACAAATAGCCTGTCTCAACGGCACTCAGTTTGCTATTAAAAACCTGTTTTATAATGTCCCTGCAAGAAGAAACTTCTTAAAAAGTATTCCGGTAGAACTCCGACACATTATTGATGAGTTTACCCGTGTGGCAATGCCGCACCATCAGATTGCCTTTAGTTTGTTTCACAACGACAAAGAGGTATTCGATCTTAAACCCGCTTCTGCGGCTCAGCGTATTGCTGAACTCATGAACAAAAAGAACGATAAGGACTTTTTACAGGTCAACGAATCACACGATTTACTGAATGTTAAAGGCTTTGTCGGCAAACCCGAAATAGCCAAGAAAACCAGAGGTGAACAGTTCCTGTTTGTCAATAACAGATACATTAAGGATGCTTATCTCCACCATGCGATAGTCAACGCATTTGACCAATTAATTGCTAAAGACCAGTATCCGATGTATGTCTTATTCCTGGACATAGAGCCATCGCGAATTGATGTTAACATACATCCTACTAAAACAGAGATTAAGTTCGACGACGAGCGGGCAATTTACACCCTGGTGAAATCGGCTGTTAAAAAGGCACTCGGTCAGTATGTGGTGATTCCTGAGCTTGAGTTCAGCGACCCTAATGTGTTTAATCCTGTCGCTTTTCTTCAGCAAACCTCTACCGAAACCGTTAAAAAGCCTTCTGGTGGTTCACAACAGTTTAGTCCCTTTCCTGGCAACAATAGCATGCGTGGTGTGCAAACAGCTCAATGGCATAAACTATTCGAAAATCAGTACCTCGAAAATCGTCAGGAAAAACCAGATGAGCCTCAGCAACAGCTGAAAATTGAGAACCAATTAAACAAAATCAGTGATGCCTTTCAACTGGCCAATGGCTACCTTATTGCTAAGAAAAACGATCAACTGATTATTGTCGATCAGCGCGCTGCTCACGAACGCATTCTGTTCGAAAAATACATGCATTCTATTGAACGCAGATCCGCTCCCATCCAGCAACTGCTATTCCCGAGAACACTGGAACTTTCTGGCACCGATTATATTTTAGCGCACGAACTTCTGGATGAGATGAAAGAACTGGGATTTGATGTGGCAGATTTTGGTTCAAACTGTTTGATCATTAATGGGGTGCCTGCAGAAACCATTAAAGGGACAGAAAAAGAACTGCTGGAAGGCTTGCTGGAACACTATAAACAAAATGCCTCTCAGTTTGCAGGAGATAAAAGAAAAGCCCTGGCTGTATCGCTTGCTCAAAACGAAGCTATACTGAGAACCAGAAGCCTTAAAACCGAAGAAATAAGCGATCTGCTGAACCAGTTATTCGAGTGCGAACAAGCAGCTACGCGACCAAATGGAAAAGCAGTTTTTGTAGAATTCTCATCCACCTATCTTAACGACCTATTTAAATAATGAACAGGATATATCTGACACCCGTTGTCAAACAAATACTCATTGCCTGCATCGTTCTGTACCTGGGAACCATGTTGTTGAAATACCGACAAATTTTCGACCTCGATACTGTGCTTGCTATGCACTACCCTTTGCATCCTGATTTCAGACCATGGCAAATCATCTCTCATATGTTCATGCACGATAGCAATGGTCTGTCGCCGCACCTGCTATTTAATATGTTTGCCCTGGTAAGTATAGGCACTATTGTTGAACGCTTTCTTGGAAGCAAGAAATTTCTTCAGTTGTTTTTGTATGCCGGATTAGGATCTATTGGTCTTCATATCATTGTTGAGACTGTCATGGTTCACAATGCCATAGGAGAATGGTTTCCGTCTTTCAGTTCGCTCGACATTCAACTCAACGATGAGAATAATCCAATGACCTATAGCAGTCGCTATACACAGGAGAGTTTTGATGTTGTTGCAAGTGCTTATTGCTCTAAATTACTGGGCGCCAGTGGTGCTATTTATGGTATCATCGTGGCCTTTGCCTATTTCTTTCCTAATACCGAATTGATGTTCATGTTTATTCCCTATCCGGTTAAGGCAAAATACCTGGTACCTATCATGATAGGTCTGGATATCTATTTAGCGGTTAGTAATTTTGGCTGGGACCCAGTAGCGCATTTTGCCCATATCGGCGGTGCACTCACAGGATTGGCTGTAGTTTGGTACTGGCGTAAATTCGATAGAACGAATTTCTATTAACAGTTGATTTTATTCACTCTGTTCTGATGTCTGCCACCTTCGAATTCGGCAGACAGATAAGCAGCCACAATTTCTTTAGCAGTTTCTGTGCTGATAAATCTGGCAGGCATACAAAGGATGTTGGCATTGTTATGCTGACGGGCTAAAGCACCTAATTCAGGTAACCAGCACAGTGCTGCACGAATACCCTGGTGTTTATTGGCTGTCAAACATACACCATTACCACTACCGCAAATTAAAATACCAAGTGAATTTGAATCGGCTAAAACGGCTTCTGCTACCGGATGGGCAACGTCTGGATAGTCCATAGAATCGGTGTTATAACATCCGAAATCTTTTACTTGAAATCCTGCTGCTTCCAGGAAACTGATGATCTCGGCTTTCAGATCAAAACCTGCATGATCTGACCCTATTTGGATATTGATTGAATTATTCATTAGCGGCTGCTTTTTGTTTTTCTACGCGTTTTATAATAAAGATACCTAACTCAAACAATGAGTAAAGCGGAATGGTAAGGATAATCTGACTGACCACATCAGGAGGGGTAGCAATGGCTGCAATGACTAAAATAACCAGAACAGCATGCTTGCGGTACTTAATCAGGAATGCTGAACTCAGCATGCCTATCTTAGCCAGGAAATACATGACTACAGGCAATTCGAAAATTAAACCAGTACCCACAACTATCATGGTCATGAACGAAATCACGTTCTGCATATTGATTTCGTTTTTGATGAGCGGACTTAAAGTATAGCTACCCAAAAAATTGATGGATATCGGGCAGAGTACGAAGTAACCAAACATAACACCTGAAAGGAAAAGGAAAGTTGTGTAGAAGGTGAAGCCTCTGGTATTATTGATTTCTTTTTTGCTAAGAGCAGGTTTCACAAATAACCAGAACTGATAAAGCACTACTGGCATAGATAGAATGATCCCTACCAAAAACGCCAGTTTAAATGACATCATAAACTGACCAGCCATTTCTGTGTTCTGTAAACTGAAGTTCAGTTCCTGCACACAAAAATCGTCGCTCTGATTAAAGTAATGCGACAATTCGCAAAGTTTGCGGTATGTAAAGAAGTCGACTCTTAAGGGACCAAGGATAATCTGATGAAAGATATAATCCATGTAAAAGAAGCCGAGAATGGAAAATCCAACTATGGCATAAGCGCTGCGCAACAAGTGCTTACGCAACTCGTCGATATGGTCGAAGAAGGACATTTCCTTGCCTTCTTCTACTGGTTCTTCTATGTGGTCTTGATCTAATGCCAAAATATTGTGTTCGTATTACATCACCATACCACCGCAAACATTGATTGTCTGTCCGGTAACGTAGGTGCTCATATCGCTGGCCAGGAAAAGACAGGCATTTGCCACATCTTCGGTAGTACCAGCTTTTTTCAGTGGAATGGTTTCTGCCCAGGTTTTTTTCACTTCTTCATCCAGACCAGCAGTCATTTCAGTTTCTATAAATCCAGGAGCAATGGCATTGCATCTTACATTTCTGCTACCAAGTTCTTTGGCCATAGATTTTGTAAAACCAATCATTCCTGCTTTACTGGCGGCATAGTTAGCCTGACCAGCATTACCGGTTACACCGACAACTGAAGACATATTGATGATACTGCCAGCTCTGTTTTTAAGGAAAGTTTTAAGACAGGCTTTGGTTAGGTTAAAAGTAGATTTAAGGTTGGTATTGATAACGGCATCCCACTGTTCTTCCGTCATACGCATCAATAGTGTATCTTTAGTGATACCTGCATTATTGATTAACACATCGATATTACCGAAATCTGCTACTACCTGATCAGCCAGCGTTTGAGCTGCATTAAAATCTGAGGCATCGCTTTGATAGCCTATGGCTTTAACACCATATTTTTCTGTCAGTTCTTGTTCGAAGGCACGTGCTTTCTCAACAGAACTCGCGAAAGTAAAAGCGATATTAGAACCGTTCTTAGCGAACATTTCGGCAATGCCTTTTCCAATGCCTCTGCTGGCGCCGGTAATTAAAGTTGTTTTTCCTTTTAGCATAGATGTCTTATTTGTGGGCGAAATTAATTAAAATTGACCTAGTTTAAACAATATTAGTAGATATTTTAAAATGCGGGTCAGAAATTGGGGTGAAATATCCTTGCAGACGTTAAAGGTATCGTTAGACACTGTGATTCCGAAGTGCAAGGTGCGAAGCCTCCTATTCCCTAATACCTATAACATTTAACCATTAACAAATAACCAATATCCATTAACCATTAACAATTAACCGGCACCGCTGGGACCGGCCTATAAGTTTTTACGTCTAATACCAATGATCCCGCAGCATCGCTGATGCATCGAAGTGTATACGCATGAGGTAGTCCCTATTAACCAATGACGATTAACCAACAACCATTAACGATTAACCATTAACCATTAACCAATAACCATTAACCATTAACCAATAACCATTAAACATTAACCATTAACCAATAACCATTAACGATTAACGATTAACCAACTTCATCGCGTAATGCATAATTCCGCACTCGTCGAATTGCGGACCGTATGTTTCAAACCCCAGTTTTGCATAAAATGGCACCGCATGCAACTGAGCATGCATCATCACTTTCTCGGCATAGGGCAAATCTGAGAGTACTGCCTTTACTAATGAGGCTCCTACCCCCGTACCTCTGAATGGTTTCTCGACCGCAAAACGCTCTAGCTTGATTATGCCTTTGTCTTTGAAACGCCATCTCGCAGTGCCTGCTGGCACACCATCTACATAGGCAATAAAATGCGTGCATTTCTCATCGTCGTCGTCGTATTCCTCTGATGGATCTACCACCTGCTCGATAACAAAAACATTTTTCCTAATCTCAAATGCCTGTGCCTTTTGCTCAGAACTGGTTATTTTTTTTACGTCGATCATCTTGCTTGAATTTTGTTATAAAATAGGGCCAGCTTGCCAGCCATTTTCTTTTTTTTAGATAGTTGAGGTCGCGCTCATGTGCATAGGCCTCCTTCTCGAAACTTATTGACATGTATGCTGTGTGATGCTTGAAACCACAACGGAACATGGCCGTCCAGTACTCGATAAAATACCAAATGTAAAATGGTAGAATTAATAACTCTATCTGCTGTCGGTGATGTATGAGTTCGTGGTTCAGAATAAACTTGTCATTGCGACAATTCTGATTCCTGAAAATTACAAATGGCCATAATGCCATGGCTGTAACCTGCTTATTGCGTAAGGTGAAAATGTCGAGCACAAAACCGCTCACTACCACTATCATCCGTTACCCTGATTTTGCTTGTCTTCTTCCTCTTTGCGGAGTCGCTCTTCTTCCTCTTTGCGCTTGCGGCGCTCTTCGCGTTCCTTCTCAATCATCTGCTGAAGCTTCTCTTCTTCTGTTAACTCTTTCTCTGTTCCAGTTTTCTTACTGGCCTCAACAGCTTTCTTATTCAAAGAATCTTTCAGTGTAAGTATCATCCTGCGCAAACTATCGGCCTCATAACTTAAGTTGATGAACTTGGCCTGTTCAGAAGTGAGTTCATTAGTAACTTTATCGAGCTGCTTAGTTAAATCTTTGGTCTCCAAAAACAAACTATTGCTCTCGTCGTTCAGCGATTTATTTTTCTTTTCTAAATCTTCAATAGTGGTTTTTTGAGTACTCACCATATTTGTCAGATTGATAATAATATCGCCATCTTCATTACCCTTCTCAATTCCCTGCTTAAAATCTTTTAATTGATTAAGCTCCTCTTCCATCTGAGCCAGCTGAGTTTTCAGATTTTCATTTTCTATATCCAGACTCTCAACCTGCTGTGCCAGTCTGTTCTTCTGTCCGAGTAAAGCCGTGTCATTATTTCTAAGGCCACCACTATTGGATTCACATAATTTGAGTTTGGTTTTATACTCGTCGAGTTCCTTATCCTTTTTATTGATCTGATCCTTCAGCTTGACAATAATCTGGGTAAACGACTCTTCAATGGATTTAGCATCGGTGCTGCTTAGCGTATTTAAATCCTTCTTCTCTTCGGCCATGATTTTTAAATAATCAAATTTGACCTTGCTGTCTGAACCGACATAAATACCAATTTTACCTTTATTGAGTTCGATGTCTGTAAACGATTTTAGGTACTGACCATTGATGTATAAATCATACACTTTGTCATAGGTTTTAATAATAATGGTATTGTCGGTTTTAGTGATTGCAGTGCTTGCTTTAAACCAACCATTACCCGTCCCAATTAAAGGCGTCTGTTTATCTTTAGAAATTTTAAGGATTCTATATTCCTTCTTCTGATTGATTTCGACGAGAATACCTCCGCTGGTTTCGGCCTGAGCCATCATAACCAGACCAGCACTTTGCTTCTTATTTTTGTGCTCGCCAAAACTAATCGAAGCTTCCAGTTGAAAGGACGTGTACTCTTCGTTGGAATTGGAGAATAAATAATAGCCCGACTTCTTTGACTTGCGGAACAGTTCGTAATATCCGTTCTGGGCGATGAACAAATTGTCTGCATTGAAGGTATTGCTCCAGGTCTTATCCACCTGGTTAAACTGTTCATGCAGTAAAAGTTTGGTAAACTCTTTATTGATCTCCTGCCCAAAAGCAAAAATTCCGGTGCTGCACATCCAAATTAGAAATAATTTCTTCATCTTTGCAATTGACTCCTGTTGGAGCAAAATTAATATAATTTAGCTAAATGAACCCTTGTTTTAAATTTTTATTCCCGCTACTCTGTGTTTTTACCCTCTCCTCGTGCTCTAATGATCTGGAAGTTTTAGCCGACTATAAGGAATCTGCCGCCATTTACGGTTTGCTTGACCCTAATATGTCTATACAGTTCATTAAAATCAATAAGGTCTTTACCAATGTGAATGCTAAAGCCACTGATGTTGCTAAAATTGCAGACTCTCTCTACTTCGATACCATTGCGCCAGAACTGATTGAAAACGGCACTGGCAGACGCATTCCCCTCTACAAAGCCAATATTCTTCTTAAAGACAGCGGTACATTTGCCAGTGCGCCAAACTACCTGTATGTAACGAAAGAAAGAATTTACAGCAATCAAACTTACCGCTTCGAACTGCGCTTGCCTAATACCGGCACACTGGTAACTGCAGAGACCAATATGGTGAATACCCCATTCTTCCAATTACCCGTAAACTTCGGACAAAGGGTATTCAGTGTCCAACCCGTTGGCACCATTCCGATCTCTTTCCAATCGCCCCCAAAAGGAAAAATATTCGATGCCTTTTTCTACTTTAACTACATTGAAGTTGACAAAGCGGATACTAATATCAAGACCTTAAAAACTATAGAATGGAAAATTCTGAGAAGTTACAGAACCCTTACCGATAAGGGCGGCGAGTTTGTCCTGCAAAGAGTTCCAGGTATTTTGTTTTATGATTTATTGCTCAACTCCATTCCAAAAAACAACAATGTGATCAGACGTTTCACTCAATGTGAACTGGCACTTGTAACTGGTAATCTTGAACTGGATACCTACATTCAAGCTTCAGTGCCTTCTATTGGTATAGTTCAAAAACAAAGCGATTACAGCAATATCACGAATGGTGTCGGACTGTTTGCATCGAGAAATACCCTTTATCTCAACCAGATTACTATCTCTGATATAACTAAAATTATACTGACGACTGAAGACGATTACCTCCCCTTGGGCTTTGTCAGATAATTGATTATCTACTAATTTCCTGACAGCTTAAGACATTCTGTCATAATTTTTCTTCCAAACAGGAAAAAAAGCCATGAAAATGCCACGGATAACTGAATGGCACTAGGTTTGAAACCCCATTGTTATCACGTTGAAATAACATTTTATGAGCAAAATAATAGGCATAGACTTAGGAACAACCAACAGTTGCGTTTCTGTAATGGAAGGTAACGAACCAGTTGTAATTGCAAACAGCGAAGGAAAAAGAACCACGCCTTCTGTTGTTGGATTTATGAAAGATGGTGAACGCAAAATTGGCGATCCTGCAAAACGTCAGGCCATCACCAATCCGAGAAACACCATTTTCTCAATCAAAAGATTCATGGGTAACAGCTTCGACCAGGTAACTGTTGAAACAGGCCGTGTACCATATGAAGTAGTAAAAGGCGACAACAATACTCCCAGAGTAAAAATTGACGATCGTCTTTACACCCCACAGGAAATCAGCGCCATGATTCTTCAAAAGATGAAGAAGACAGCTGAAGACTATTTAGGAACTGAAGTAAAAGAAGCGGTTATCACAGTACCTGCTTATTTTAACGATGCCCAAAGACAAGCTACGAAAGAGGCTGGCGAAATTGCTGGTCTGAACGTTAGAAGAATCATCAATGAGCCTACTGCTGCGGCATTAGCTTATGGATTAGATAAAAAGAACAGTGAAATGAAAATCGTGGTATTCGACTGCGGTGGTGGTACACACGACGTGTCTGTTCTGGAACTTGGAGATGGTGTATTTGAAGTAAAATCTACCGATGGTGACACTCACCTTGGTGGTGACGATTTCGATCAAAAAATCATCGACTGGTTGGTGCAAGAATTCAAAGACGAAAACGGTGGTCTTGATTTAAGCAAAGACCCAATGGCGCTGCAACGTTTGAAAGAAGCCGCAGAAAAAGCTAAAATTGAATTGTCAAGTACCGCTAATACCGAAATCAATCTGCCATACATTATGCCAGTTGACGGTATTCCAAAACACCTTGTAAGATCTCTAAGCAAAGCTAAATTCGAACAATTAGTAGACGACCTGGTACAAAGAACTATTGAGCCATGCAAATCAGCCCTGAAAAACGCTGGTTACAGCACTTCGGATATCGATGAAATCATCCTTGTTGGTGGAAGTACCCGTATCCCTGCTGTACAAGCTGCAGTTGAGAAATTCTTTGGCAAATCACCTTCTAAAGGTGTAAATCCTGATGAAGTAGTTGCAGTTGGTGCCGCCATTCAAGGTGGTGTATTAACTGGTGAAGTGAAAGACGTATTGTTGCTGGATGTTACGCCATTGAGCTTAGGTATCGAAACCTATGGCGGGGTAATGACCAAACTTATTGAATCTAACACAACCATTCCAACCAAAAAGAGCGAAACTTTCAGTACCGCAAGCGATAATCAACCAAGCGTACAATTACACGTATTGCAAGGTGAACGCCCTATGGCTAAAGATAACAGAACCATCGGTATGTTTAATCTTGATGGTATTCCGCCAGCACAAAGAGGTGTTCCTCAGATTGAAGTAACCTTCGATATCGACGCTAACGGTATCTTGAATGTTAGTGCGAAAGATAAAGGTACTGGTAAAGAGCAAAAAATCAGAATTGAAAGTTCAAGCGGATTGAGCAAAGAAGAAATCGATCGCATGAAACGCGAAGCTGAAGCTAATGCTGAATCTGATGCAAAAGCTAAAGAAGAAATAGAAAAGTTAAATGCTGCTGATACTTTAGTATTTACTTCAGAGAAAAACCTGAAAGAATATGGCGATAAATTGCCAGCTGATAAAAAACAAGCCATCGAAGAAGCACTGGCCAGTCTTAAAACTGCCCATCAAAACAAAGATGTTGCCGCTTGTGATACAGCCTCCGAAGCGCTTAACAAAGCCTGGGAAGCTGCCAGTCAGGATATCTACAACGCTCAGCAGTCTGAACAAGCTGAAGGTGCCACTGCAGGTGGTGCAGACAACAATGCAGGCAACGCCGGAGCAGATGTTGAAGATGTTTCTTTCGAAGAAGTTAAGTAATTAACCAAAACCACGATAAATCAAAAAAGCCCTGAAACCAGGGCTTTTTTTTTGTGTGTTATGTATTTTTAGTTCTTAAATGGTAGTGTTCAGCAAGTCGTGCGACTTAACGATACAAAGATGATATAAATTTTCAGCGTGCTTAGCTCAAATTTACCAAAACCCCTTCTCAATATATCAAAAGGCAGTTTTAATTGAATTCTGAATTTATAAAATGCCCATAAACCTTAAAAAGTCAGATATGTCTAGATTCTATGACACAGAATATGACAAAATTATTACATATTTGCCTAGTGAGAATACGGTTTCTGATAGTTTGTTTGCTGACTTGCTGCTTTTCTAATCTGAAAGCCCAGGAACAGGTATATAAATTCTTCACTATCAAAGAAGGCTTGCCGACCAATAATATCTTTAAGTTAAAATTCGACAACAAAGGTTTTCTCTGGATTGCTCACGACAATGGCATCAGTAAATATGATGGTTTTACGTTCAAAACCTATATCAGTCCGCAACAGAAGTCAAATGTTTATACCGATATTTATGTGGGACCGGATGGCAAGATCTGGATGACCAATCTCGGACTTCAGGTGTTCTACATTGAAAATGACGAGATGAAGCTGTTTAAGGCCTTCGATTTAAACTATACGCCCACAACCCTAAAAATGGGTTTTATGTCAAATGGCAATTTGTTGTTTAATGCAGAAGGCGGAATTATTGAATACGATATAAGGACCAAGAAAGAATTTAAATTTCCTATTAAAACGCCGATCCAGTTCTTTGCAGTCAATAAAGATACCGTTTACTTTAATAATTTACTGAACAAAAAACTTCTAAAATACTACAACCATCGCATTGACTCAATCGATTTGAGCATGCCATACTCTATCGTCTACGTTAACGATAGTGTCTGTATTAGTACTTATAATACTTTAAAGGAACTACATATCCGTTACGGAAAGAATTATTCTAAATCTTACATCACCAAACTAGACTATAACTATAATTATTCTGAAGCTTATGGCGACGATTTTTATGTGTTCACTACTGGCAATGTTGTCAAAATAAATCTTAAAGACGGTCAGTTTAAAGCCCGTCAGATATACGATGGACACAGCTATACCCATTACGCCAAAGACAGACTGGGCAATTACTGGTATTCTACCCTTAACGATGGTATCATATTTATGCCTTCCAGTAAAGTGGAAAGAATAGATGTTGGTGAAAATTCGAGTTTTATTAAAATGGTGCAGTTTCGCAACTCTGTTTTAGGCATCACTCAGGACAATCAATTGTTCAAATTCGAAGGGGCTTCAACCAAAAAAATCGTGGATTTAAATAACGAGTTTAACCGAAAGCCCATCATCGTTTTTAAAAACCTGAATCACCAGTATATGATTCTTGGCAATAGCCGTTTTGTTTATCTCGACTCAAACTTCAATTACCGGCCATATATCAATGAAATCTCATTGAAAGATGCCAGTCTGGATAATAAAGGTAATCTTTACATGGCGACTACAGGCAATGTCATGTATCATAAGTTCAACGATTATGTCAATACCTACATTTCCAAACAATCTCAGTTCAATACCACTGACAGCAATATTAAAAGACTTCAACAAATTGGGCGTTTCACTTCTGTAAAATATGACACTCTAAATAATCAATTATATTTCGGTGGTATCCCTGGATTTTTTAGACGGTCTGATAATGGTGAAGTTCAAGAGATCAAAGATGGTAATGACCAAATATTCTCAAGTTTTATAGACTATCAACCACCTTATATCATTGTCGGCACCATACAATCTGGGGTCTATGTCTTGAAAAATGGTGTTATCTATAAGCACTTTGACAACATCAATAGTACTTTGGGTAATACCATCATTAAAATTAAACTGTACAAAAACACCGTTTGGATCCTTAGTAATAAGGGTTTGCATACCATTAATCTCGACGATTTCTCTATCAACTCATTCTCGTACATTGGGGCGGTCGACCTTAACAACGGAAGTGATTTTACTATTAATAATGATCTGTTATACCTGATCACTGCCCAGCAAACTTATATGGTGGATATGCGCGAAATAAGAAAGAAGCCTCCTATCATTCCCATGTACTACAAATACATCTCTATCGGGGGAGTGAAAAACTTCAACTTAAACGCGCTCGAATTTGACTATAATCAGAACAGTTTCGAAATCGGTATCGAAAGTCCTGCCGCCTCTGTACTGGGCAATGTTGAATACGAATACAGAATCAATAATGGCAACTGGGTATACCTCAATAACGGTCAGCGTGAACTGTATTTGAGTCAGCTTTCGCCAGGCAAATACACCATCAGTGTAAGACAAATTGGTATCCCAACTTTGTATACTCTGTCACTTAATATCAAAAGTCCGTTTTGGGAAAACTGGTGGTTCTATATCCTGATCGTTTTAGCAGTGATTGCTCTGATCGCTTTATTCTATTTTAACAGAATCAAAACCATGAGAGTTAAAGCCGATTCCGAAATTGAAAAATTCAAACTGGAGAAAGCCCTGCAGCTGAATGTTCTCAGTAGTATTCGCTCTCAGATGAATCCGCATTTCCTGTTTAACGCCCTCAACACCATCCAAAGTTATATCTATTTAAATGATAAAAAACAGGCCATTTCCTATCTCGGTAAATTCTCGGTACTGACCCGTAAAATACTAGATGAATCAAATAGAGAAACCATCTCTTTATCAGAGGAAATTGAAACCCTGGATTTGTATTTACAGTTAGAAAAAATGCGTTTTGAAAACACGCTAAGCTACAGCATTCACGCCGAGTCTATTGCCTATACCGAGCAAATTAAAATTCCGCCAATGCTCATCCAGCCTTTTGTTGAAAATGCTGTCAAACACGGCCTGATGCATAAACCATCCAACCGTCAACTCACGATTTCTTTTGGCTACAATCAGGAAGAAAAAATCATTACAGTTATCGTAGATGATAATGGTATTGGCAGAAAACGCTCCGGTGAAATTAACTCAAAACGAAATGCGGCTCACAAATCCTTCAGTACAAAAGCCAATAAAACGCGTTTAGATATTCTGAATAGCCATAGAAAAAATCCTATAAGTGTTAGCATAACAGATAAAACCGACGAATATAATAACGCCACCGGAACAACAGTGCAAATCAATATTCCCGTTTTATAAATCAGAAGTTTCAATTAATAAAGTAAGTAAATAAGTACAATATAAATCAATCAAATTTGAATGGTGTTAAAGGCAATCATAATAGACGACGAGATTAGAGCAGTAAAAATGCTTGAGGCAATTTTAGGGGATACTTGTGCAGAGGATGTCAATGTATGTGCTACGTGTCAGGACTTACCAGAGGGCGTTAAAGCCATCAAAAAACACAAACCGGATATCGTCTTCCTGGACATTGAAATGCCAGGGTATAGCGGTCTGCAAATCTTAGATTTCTTCAATGAAGATGAAATCGATTTTGAAATAGTTTTCACCACCGCCTATAACGAATTTGCCCTCCAAGCTTTCAAACTGTCTGCAATTGACTATCTCTTAAAACCGATACAGCCGGAACTAATACGCGAAGCTGTTAACCGTGTTATCAGTAAATACAACAAAACAGAAAACATCCTTAAATTCTCGGCTCTGAAACAAAACCTGGATGTCGATAATACCAAGAAAATTGCAGTGGCTATTGGTCAGTCTATTAAGTTCATAGACATCGATACCATTGTCTTTATTAAAGCCGAAGGTGCCTACTCAGAACTGGTACTGAAAGACGAGAGTAAAATTCTGGTCAGTAAAAATCTGAAACATTTTGAAGATGTATTGACCATCTCAAAAAATTTCATCAGAGTACATAAATCCTACATGATCAACACCCAATACGTCAGCGAATATGTCAAAAGCGACGGCGGTTATCTCATATTAAAAGAGAAATACGAAGTCAGTATCACCCACGATAAAGTTGAGAGACTTCTGCAGGTATTAGGCGCTAATTAAAATACGATGTGTCTTTAATTTTTTAAATAAGGGGCCTCAAATGTCCCCTATTTTTTTACAATCCCAGTAGCAATTTCATGGCTTTGAAGACTTCTGTGTTCTCGTGCGTGCCTTTTAGCATGGAGGCACCCGGACCGTAAGCGTAAACCGGTACCATGATACCAGAATGGTGAGTGCTGGCATAGTGGTGTTGTATGGTTCTCTTCTTTAAGTTGCCGGCATCCAGACTTAATCCGCCCGTTTCGTGGTCGGCCGTTACAATCACTAAAGTATTGCCATCTTTCTTCGCAAACTCATAAGCTGCTTTAACGGCTTTGTCAAAATCTATTAATTCGGTAACTGTATAATTGAAGTCCGTGTCGTGTCCGCCCCAGTCGATCTGACTGCCTTCAACCATCAAAAAGAAGCCTTTCTTATTTTGTGATAAATGCTGCATACCCTGCTTGGTAATTGCTTCAAGCCAATTGCCTCTTTCTGCTGCTTTTGGTGGATGAATACTATCATTAAAGAAACAGAATTGCTTCTTAGAGGCATCTGCATTGGACGGAATCGTACCACTTGAAATCTGATAGCCACCGGCCAGTAATTTTTCTATACTAAAATAGGGTTTGCCAGTTCCAGCCATAAAATCAATGCCCTTGCCATAAAAATCGTTGGCTATTTCGCGGTGCATTTCACGATTCCTCTGATGCGCATAAAAAGAAGCTGGTGTCGCATGAGTGACACTGCAAGTTGAAATTAATCCGGTAGATAAACCATTTTGCTCTGCCAGTTCTAGAATTGATTGTCTGGATAAAGTATCCATTCCTACACCGATCGCGCCATTAAAGGTTTTCTCGCCGGTACTGAAGGCGGTTGCTCCAGCTGCACTATCAGTGATATAATCGTTGCCCGAAGAGGTTCTTAGCAAGCCGAGTTCTACAAACAGATCCAGACTTAAACCACCTGATATAAACGATGCCGCAGAAATCTGAGCTAAGCCCATGCCATCACCAATCAGCAAAATGATGTTTAATGGTTTCTCAATTTTCTGACTAATTACTTTGGCGCCACTCTGACAGTTGCTAAACAAAAGCACAATCGCCATCATCAGGGACAGGTGTTTCCTTTTATTCCTCATATTGCAAATTTGGTGCTTTTCAAACAAAATAAGTCATGTTCGGCTTTGTTTTTTTTGAGATTATTTTTTCCGTTTCTACATTTGAGTTATGACTATGCACAAATGTATTCAATGTAAAAGAGTAATGACTGGCAGAAGCGATAAAAAATTCTGCGATGATGGGTGCCGCAATTCCTACCACAACAGGCGATACGGCAGAAAAACTATGAGCATCAAACAGGTGAATTCCATCCTTCGAAAAAACCGTCGTATCCTGCAAGTCTTTATCCCGGGAAAAGAGGTAATTCAGGTGCCAAAACGTTCGCTTGAGAGCAAAGGTTTCGATTTCCGGTTCTTTACCGGAATGGAACAAAAAGGTAAGAAAACACTCATGTATTGCTACGATGTTGGTTATACGATTGCCGAAGATGGTCTCTGCGAAATGGCGCGTAATATGACCTTTAAATAGACTTAAGCCAGTTGCCTAAAAGTTCTATACCATAAGCCGTTAAAATGGCTTCGGGATGATACTGTATGCCTGTCACCTGATCACGCTTGTGGACAAAACTCATACACTCGCCCTCCTCAGTGGTAGCTGTAATTATAAGGTCATCCACCGGCCTGGTATCAATAATCAAACTATGGTAACGACAAACATCCAATGGCTGAACAATATCCTTGTAAATACCTTTGCCATCATGCTGTATGGCACTAACTTTTCCATGCATGGGTTTGATTGCCAGCTTCAGTTCTGCGCCGTAATATTGGCCTAATGCCTGATGTCCCAAACAAACACCCAATACGGGATACTTGCCACATATATAAGGAAGCAAAGCCATTAAGTTCCCAGATTCTGATGGGGTATTCGGTCCGGGAGAAATTACTACCTTGTCAAATACATAGTCGCCTAAAGTTTCTGGTGTTAACTGATCGTTTTTTACCAGAATCACTTCTTCGCCTAAACGAATAAAATAATCTCTTAAATTGTAAGTAAATGAATCGTAATTGTCAATCAGCAAGAGCATGTCCTGTTATCTTGAAATGACAATTTTAATACGCTCTGGCGTTGTTCTTCTCCATGAAGTAGATGAACGCTCTGTTGGTGATTTTTATGCCGCCTGGTGTAGGGAAATCGCCAGTAAAATACCAGTCGCCAGTGTGATCCGGACAAGCGATATGCAAATCTTCAACCGTCTGGAAGATAATCTCTACCTCTGGCTCAAAGTTCTCAGGTGTTACAATCTCTGCTACTTTATCAGAAATCTCTTTCTGTGTAAACAGTTTGTAAAGCGCTATCACATGGTTCTGCATCTCTTCAACCGGTTTTTGCATCTCCGCTTTACAAAGCGCATAGGTTTCATCCAACTTGTGCATCATGCCTCTGTCTTTTAACAATTCTAACAAGGCTCTGAATGCTACAAAATCCTTCAGTCTGCTCATATCAATACCATAGCAATCCGGGAATAAAATCTGTGGTGCACTCGAGACAACAATGATTTTCTTAGGTTTCAGGCGACCGAGAATTTTAAGAATACTGGTCTTTAAAGTTGTGCCTCTTACAATCGAGTCATCTATAATTACTAAGGTATCCTGATTAGGTTCTATGATACCGTAAGTAACATCATATGCATGCCCTACTATGTCTTCTCTGTCGTTATCGTTCGTAATGAAAGTACGCATCTTGGCATCCTTCACCAATATCTTCTCACGACGGATACGGTAAGTTAATATCTCCTGAATTCTCTCCTGTGTTAAGGTATCCTTCTCATTCATGAGTACCTCCGAACGGTGAATTTTTAACCAGTCGTTGATGCCATCTATCATCCCGTAGAATGAAGTAGCAGCAGTATTCGGAATATAGGCAAACACTGCATTCTCAATATTGTAATTCAGTGCCTCTAATACTTTCGGTGCCAGCAATTTTCCAAGCATTTTACGCTCTGCATAAATGCCTGCATCATTGCCTCTGGAGAAATAGATTCTTTCGAATGAACAAGATTTTTGCGGTTTCTGTTCCAGTATTCTGGTTTCTGCATACGAACCATCTTTTTGGATGATCATAGCACAACCTGGTGTGATTTCTTTGATGTCCTGATACGGTACATTAAAGGCTGTGGCGATAGCAGCTCTTTCGCTGGCTACTACCAGTAACTCTTTATTGGCATACCAGAAAGACGGACGAATGCCGTTTGGATCGCGCATCACAAATGAAGCGCCATGGCCAATCATGCCCACCATATTGTAACCGCCATCTGTGCGTTTGAATGCATTTTTCAAAATGCTTTCTACATTTAAATGCTCTTTAATTTTCTGAGTAATCTCGAAATTTGAATAGCCTTCTTTCTTGAATTGTTTGAAAAGTTTTTCGTTCTCTTCATCCAGAAAGTGACCGATTTTTTCGAGCATGGTCACGTTATCACTGATTTCCTTAGGTTGCTGACCAAGTTCAATCAGTTGCGAGAATAACTCGTCGACGTTCGTTAAATTGTAATTACCCGCCAGTACCAGGTTTCTGCACATCCAGTTGTTCTGACGAAGGAAGGGGTGCAAATTTTCTAAACTGTTGCCACCGTGAGTACCATAGCGTAAATGACCTAATAGCAATTCGCCAGCATATGGAAAGTGCTCTTTCAGATACAAAGCATTATTCAAATTGTCCGGATCCAGCTCGCTCAGTGCCTGATTGACATCTTCGAAGATATCTGCTACCGGATTCTTAGAATTGGAGCGCTTTCTGGCAATATAGCGCTGTCCGAATTGTGGATCTAATTTAATCACCCCTATCCCTGCACCATCCTGACCACGGTTGATCTGCTTGGCCATTAAAAGCTGCAGTTTTTTCAGTCCGTAAAAAGGCGTACCATATTTTTCAGTAAAATATTCAAGGGGTTTCAGAAGCCTTATGAATGCTACTCCGCATTCGTGTTTTATGGCGTCACTCATTGTTTGAAATTGACTGCAAAGATAATGATTTTGATAGATTTTTCCTATAGGAATTGACTATCTGATTATCACTTTGCTATACTGCTTATCATTTGCGCCCTAAACCAAAGAATCCCGGGTTTTCAAGCCGGGATTCTTCGTTTTTTGTTGATGTGGGGACAAATATGACGCTTCCGCGTCTTGTTCGGATTACCCGGAACTTTCTTAAGACAAAATTAGCCCAAATTACTATCCGCTATTATGAGTGTAGTCATTCTCTCAACTGATGCCTATCAGTTCTCTATTTTACAATGACTATTACTTCCTTGCTCATGGCAGGACCGTATGATTGGTGCATGCCGTTGGCAAACTGCAATCTTAACTTGTGAGTGCCTTTGGTCAGCATAGGATATTTAGACATTGTTAAAGTGTCTTTCAACTGGCCTTTGCCAAAGTGATAATAGCCTTTGTCTTCGCTGCCCATTGGCACCATCTCTCCTGCCGGTACGGCATCCTTATCAATTAGTAAATGGTGATGCCCCTTACCTGCTACAGCCATCTGTGCTGGCTCTACTTCCATGCCCTTTACACCGAAATCAATCACAAAAGGCAAACTGATTTCCTGCCCGTCTGCCAAATTTGGAAAATACACCTGCTGACCATCACTCACTTTCAGCAAATCAGCCGATGCCATCTGGTGGTCGGCATGCATGCTGGTATCGCCTGCTGTTTGAGTACTTTCTGTATTGTCTGCATTTGTTGCAGGATTGCTACATGCGGCAAATGCTATAGCCGAAAAAATTAAAAATGAAGTTTTCATGTGGTATGGATTAAGATACAAAGTACGTCTTTTCGACCTTACTTTTATCCACCAAATTGTCAATAGTATGTTTATGCCTGTTCGGCCAGTAACTGATTTACCAATGCCGGTAAAGCCTTGGCAGCGGTATCGCTAATTACTCTTAAACCAGGCATCTTTAATTCAGAATGTCTGTTGGGATCTATTAAAAACTTCTTGCAATCGCTGCGGGTATAATCTACCAGTCCCGCCGCCGGATAAACCTCCAGTGAAGTGCCTACGATAATAAAAATATCTGCTTCCTGTGTTAATTTGATAGCTTCATCCATCATGGGAACAGCCTCTCCAAACCACACAATATGGGGTCGTAACAGGGTGCCTTTCGGACAAAGAGTGCCATATGGTTTTTCATCATACCCAACTTCGTAAACATCTGATTGGTATTGTGTGCTGCGCATTTTAGTGAGTTCGCCATGCAAGTGCACTATGTGCTTACTACCTGCGCGCTCGTGTAAATCGTCAACATTCTGGGTGATAATAACAGTGCGGTAAGCCGATTCAAGATGCTTTAACGCTATATGTCCGGCATTGGGTTCTACCTCTGCTAACTGTGCTCTGCGCTGATTATAAAACTCTGTAACTAACTCAGGATTCTTATACCAGCCTTCCATACTGGCAACTGTCATGATATCGTGATTTTCCCATAAGCCATTGCTGTCTCTAAAAGTTTTAATTCCACTCTCGGCACTCATGCCAGCGCCACTTAAAACAACTACAGTTGGCATACTATGATTTTGCAAACACCTCTGTGAAAGTTCGGCATTTCTGAATAAAATGCTTTTTTACTATACTACTTCTCAATACCTGATTGGAGTAATACGCCTGATTGCCATTAACAACCTGGCGCTTTGATTTCCAGTATTTCAATCGCAGTATAAAATGTCTGTGAGCAGCGGCGATAGCTTTAAAATCGCCAGTCTTACCCTGAAATAAAAATCTGTAAGCGGCTATATGATCCAGTATCAATCGCATCATAATTACCCAGAATACTTTGCCTTTAGGCAGATTCTTCAATAGCAAAATTAAACCATTTCTGAAATTGTAATATGTTTTACGCGGATTCGATTTCTGAAGTGTTCCGCCGCCAACGTGGTATATTTTGCTTTCCGGACAAACCCAAACCTGGTGTCCGGCATTCTGCAATCTCCAGCACAAATCTATCTCTTCCATGTGCGCAAAGAAATCTTCATCCAGTCCGCCTATCTCATGGTACACATCTGCTTTAATTAACAAGGCTGCACCACTGGCCCAGAACACTTGCTGATTGTCGTTATACTGACCGTGATCGGTTTCTAAACTATCAAAAATCCGGCCCCTGCAAAATGGAAATCCGTATAAATCTATATAGCCACCTGATGCCCCAGCATATTCAAATTCAGTGCGCTTGTGCTCTGCCAGTAATTTAGGCTGAACAGCTGCAATGGCTGGATTCGACTGTATCAATTCCATCATGGGTTTCAACCACTCAGGATGCACTTCCACATCGCTGTTAAGAAGCACATAATAATCTGTTTCTATTTGCTTAAGTGCACGGTTATAACCACCGGTAAAACCATAGTTCTGATCTAATACTATGAGTCTGATGGTGGGATAATGTTCTTTTAAAAATTCAACAGAATCATCAGTAGAGGCATTATCTGCCACCACTATCTCCAGATTCTCGTATTGAGATGCTAAGACAGAAGGTAAAAAACGCTCCAGAAATCTTCGGGTGTTGTAATTTAAAATGACAACGGATACTTTGTTTCCCATATTAGTTGTCTGCTCCCGGTGTGTTTTCAGCCTGAATTTCGAAAGGCACAAACACAAACTGTGCACCATGCTCAGTTACCAGAAAAATACAGCATTGTTTCTCCGGATCCTTATAGGCTGATTTAAATTTCTCGACGTTTTTAGGCAACACAATCTGCTTCTCGACCAACTCTTCAAGTGTTGTAGCTTGTATTGTAAAATTGGTGCCCAGCTCTTCTTTGTCCAGAATAACTTCTCCAAGTTTTACTTCAGCCTGATGTGCAATGAAAACAGGGTACTTGCTGAAGCCTTCACTGATGATGTCCTGACTCACTTCTTTAATCGATTCTTTAAAGAAGTTAAGGTCAAGCCTCAGGGTGTTCAAATAGCTTTTAAGCATGTCTTCTGTCATCATAACGCGGCAAATTTACGACATTCCCTCCTCTTCATCAACACCACTGCCAGGCAGTGTTTCGGTGATATGTACTTCTTTCTTTAAGTAGAATTTGACAAAGTTACACCAGTGACAATTGTCTTCGCCACAGCCTTTCTCAAATTCATGGGCCTTAATTTTTAGATAAGTGTCTTTGATTTGCTGCTTAACAACCGCAACATCTTCATGACTGATGGTGAAAACTTCTTTGTGGAAATTATCGTGTTTATCTGGCTCAACAAAGTTCATTTCGCCGCGCTTCATCTGCCAGCTTTTCTCGGTAAAATTATCAATCAGCAAATGGTAAAACACCATCTGACGCCAGTAATCACCACCATAGGTTTCCTCATAATGCCCTTCTTTTGGCTCGTCTTTAGGTGGTTTACATTTCTTAACTGCAGTCTCGAAATTACCAGTTTTAAAGTCTATGACATAAGCATCATTGCCATCAAATACGATCTTATCCAGTTTACCTTTGATAGGCACCCCGCCTAGCTCGATATGGGCCATGTTTTTCTCAATAACGTATACCGATTCCTGCTCCCATTCGCTTCGGTATTTCTCGTAGTATTTAGTAAGGGTCTGCTTTCCGTGTTCCTTGTGGCGCTTGTAGCCCTGCTCTGTGAAACTATCGCGGTTCAGATACATCGAATAATCAAAATAGCCAATTACATCCGCAACCGAAGGCATTACCTTGTTCTCGCTGTAATTCTTAAACAACTCTTCGAGCGCGGCGTGTATAGCAGTTCCAAAACTGGCACTTTCACTTTTGGCGCTTGGCACTCTCAACACATGGTTAAAATAAAAAGTAACAGGGCATTTCAGATAGGTATTTAAATGCGTGGCTGAGAGGGTATACTTTTCTAAAAGCACATCCAGATAATCGTGATCCAGCAACTCAAACTCAGGTGTTGCTTCGTACTGATAATAGTGCATCTCGAAATCGAGAATATCTTCGTCACTGACGATGCCATGCTCTTCTTTCAAGCCTGCTTTTTCTTCCAGTTCGGCAATAAACTGAAGCTTATTAACCTCCTTCTCCTTCAGATCTTTCTTGTAGTAAGACATATACAGACCCTTCTTGGCTCTCGTCATGCCCACATACATCAATCGGCGTACTTCCTCTATATCCGATTCCTCCGCTGCGCTGTTCAGTATTTTTCCTAAACCGAAATCTCTGTTATTTCCTCTTTTCTTAATCCATTCAGAATCGATAGAGCGAATGATAAATACGTGCTCAAATTCCAATCCTTTACTACCGTGAAGTGTCATCAGATTGACACTATCGGGCACATGTAAAACCTGCATCGCTTCAATCGGAATTTCAGAGCTCTGATAGAGTTCTACCGTCTCAATAAATTCTTGCAATGTAAGATCTGGTTTTCTGGCAGCTTCTTCTTTTACAAAATCGAAAAAGGTTCTGAGCATCTGCATTTGCCAGCGCTTGCTATCGGCCTGCATAACATAAGACAGCACGCCGCCTTTAGCGATTAGACGCTCTATTAATTGCGGAACAGTGACATTGTTGGCTTCTTTAATCCAGTATTCTAAATCGCTGGCTAAACGCTTAATTTCAACTTTAGAACCGTGACCAGCCTGATTGGCAAACATGTCCTGCTGACCACCCGATTCTTCACTCAGGAAATCGCGCCATTTAGTGCCCCTTTTGTTTTTAATTTCGACACTAATTTTAGCCAGATCCAGTGGTGCGATATCATAAAAATCGTAATTAAGAATTTCAAAAATATAGGCTTCACCAGAATAAGGCTTATTAAGCTCGGCACTGATATATTTCAACATCGTCATCAGTTTCTTGACAAACAATTCTGTTAAAATATTGACCTTTCTCTTCGAATTATAGGGAATATCGCTGGTGTTAAAATATTTAATAATATCTTCTACGTGCTTGTGGTTGCGGTATAAAACCGCCATTTCTTTATAAGGAACACCTTGTTTATGCAAGGCTTTGATAGCATTGCCCACCGCAACTGTTTCCTGAATCGGATTGGTATAAGACCGGATGACAGGCAAATCCGTCACTTTCGAAAACTCAGGATGTTTAGAGAACAAAACTTTATCAATAGTGGCAATTCTCTCTGTGTTGAGCGATATCAAGGCTCTTGAAGCATCCAGTATTGGCTGGGCAGAACGATAGTTATCCGTCAGTACAGTGGTTGATAAATGCTGCTGGTATTGCGTTCTGAACAAATCGATGTTCTTGACATTGGCGCCCTGAAAACGGTAGATACTCTGGTCTTCATCGCCCACCACAAATAAATTGGGGATGTCCCAGTACTCTGCCAGATAATTCACCAGTTCGAGTTGCGAACCATTGGTATCCTGAAACTCATCTACCAGAAAATACAGGTAGCGCTCCTGGTAATTCAACAGAAAATCTTTGTCTTCTTTAAAGGCTTTCAGAACCCACAAAATCATATCAGAAAAATCATACAGTCTGCGCTCTGCCATCTTCTGATTGAACACACCAAAAAGATCTAAAGAAGCTTTTAGACGATCTATTTTTAGTCGCTCTTCCTTATAATCTTTGTGCTTTATATCACCCTTCTTAAAGTTCTTACCATTAACTTTATAGACAAAATCGCCGCTGTCTTCTTTGTCTTTAAAAAATCGTTCAGCCTGTTCTTTGAGCACTTCAATTTCGAAATGTTCTTTCTTTAAAATGTCGAACAAATTCTTCAGATCTGAAGCTTCATAATAGATGTCGCCTTTAAAGCGCTTTAAAGGACTGTCATTAGGCAGTTCGTCGATGATTTCTCGGAGTATCTTTTCAGTATCCAGATCACTTGCCGGCTGAAGATTCTTATATCCGAAATAGCTGCTGTTAAACTGTATGATTTCGTTGCAGAGTGAGTGAAAAGTATGAATGTTAACTCTGTAGGCTAAGGGACCAATAAATTGAATCAACCTGTCGCGCATCGCTACCACACCGGCATCGGTATAAGTGAGGCATAAAATCTGCCCCGGATTGGTATCTGTTTCTTTTAAAATATTTGCAATACGTGCCGCCAGAATCTGGGTCTTTCCGGTACCCGGACCAGCCACTACCATTACCGGACCATCAATCTGGTCTACTGCCTCTTTTTGACGCTTATTTAATTTTGAATACAGCGCTTCAAACCCTACCTTAGTCATTGTACAATTATAGCGAAATTTACTTTGAAACCGCAGCCAATTTCAGTCTGTGAATATTTTATTTTGAGCATGGAACCTGGAACAAAGAATTAGGGTTTAAGATTGCTTAGACACGAAGAGATGAAACCACATAGTTTTGATGTTGCTCAGTCGCCATATAACCTTCAAACTGCGTTTTCTGAAACTGACCTAAGCTGCCTGATTTGCTACTGGTACATACAATACTTGCAATAAATGCAAAAACTAAATTTTTAAAACGCATATCCCGTTATGCTCAAGCTTTTTAGGTACATATTTTCGCAGTTCAATAAAATGCTTATGAAATTACATATCCTTTTAAAATCAGTGTTTATCTTGCTGGTAATGCTTACTGGCACAAAAGCTTTCGCTCAGACAGATTCATCGAAAGCTAAACTTTTTATCATTACCACCAACGATGGCGGTGAATTTATCGGCGAAATCCTCTCCGAAGATGCCAAAGATGTTATCATTAAAACCAAGGATAAGGGGGATGTTTCTATTCCAAAATATCAGATTAAATCCCGTAAAGCCCTAGAGTCTGGAGATCTAAATGCCAGCGGTCAATATATTCCTGCCGAAGTCTTCTCAACCCGCTATTTTATTACTACTAATGGTTTGCCCATCGAAAAAGGAGAAAGCTATGTACAGTGGAATTTATGGGGACCAGATTTCGAATTTGGTGTCGCTAAAAATTTTAGTGTTGGGGTTATGACAACCTGGTTGGCCAATCCAATGATTGCCACTGCTAAATATAGTATTCCCTTATCTGAAAAAACCAGTTTAGGCGTTGGAACTTTACTTGGTACCACAACCTGGGTGGCACCCTTATATTATGGCATGGCACTCCCCTTTGCCAGTTTAACCAATGGTGATAGAAAAAGTAATATCAGCTTTACCGCTGGTTATGGAGCAGTATTTTATGAAGGAGAATCTTCTGGCAGAATGCTGCTATCTGCAGCGGGCATGACCAAAGTAGGCAAGAAAGTGAGTCTCGTTTTTGACTCTTTTATAGTTCCACCAAAAAATTTCTCTGGCACCACGGCTTTGCTAATACCAGGACTTCGAATTCAAACCGCCAGCGATAAAGCTTTTCAATTCGGATTTGCAGGTATTTATGCCGGAGATGAATTTGTGCCAGTCCCTATTCCATTTGTTCAATGGTATAAAAAATTATAAACGTAGTTGATTTCGTTTTATCAAAGGCTGTTCCTTTACCGGAATGGCCTTTGGCTTATATGCACTTGAATAACTTAAGGAAAATCTGTATCATTGAATCATGAACAGAAAGACTTTCTGGATCCTGATATCTGCACTGCATGCTTTGTTTTTTATGAAACAAATACTCGTGCACAACAGCCTCATTCAAGACAGTGTCGAATATCTGTTTGCCGCGGATAACCTTATGCAGAAAGGCACTCTGTACGCCTGGAATTCCAACTTCGCCTTTAACGCCGACTGGCTCACAAAGAGACCTTTCCTCTATCCTGCAATTCTGGTAGTTTTTAAATGGCTTAGCTTTGGAAATACCTGGTTATTCTTCTTTCTTACCTACCTCGTCCAAAATCTTTTGAGCTTAAACGCCATCAGACTCTGCCTCAAAATAGCAGAAAAATATCAGGCGGCCTTTAAATGGTGGCAGGCTCTACTTTTTATTGGTCTCTCTACTTCACAAATGATATACGCTAACCTGGTGATGAGCGAAATCTGGCTGCAATCCTGCTTGCTGGGTATCGTCTATCTTTTGCTGATGAAACCATTTAACTCGCAAAATTTCTTCTATATTTCATTATTGCTGATTGCTGGTCTCTCTATCAAGCCTGTCTTGTTATTTGCCTCTGCGCTATTGCCCCTTATTTATATAGTCGTTCGTCGCAAACACCTTAGTGTTTTACAAACCATTATCAGCTGCTTGCCATTGCTGTATTATTTTGCTATTTGTGGCATCAACGAGCGCCGAACAGGACACTTTCAATACTCTTCTATCACTACCATCAATTTACTGCATTACAACACGTACGTGACTTTGATGAGTGAATATGGGACCGTTAAAGCTGACTCTATAATTGATGCCATAAAAATTGAAACAAGAGGCTTGTCTTACCACGATAAGCAAGTGTATCTTGAAACCGCCTCCAAAAAACTTCTGAGCGAGCATCTCCCTAAATATGCCTGGTTGCACAGTCGGGGTATTGCCTTAGCCCTCATCGATCCGGGGCGCTTTGACTATACGCAGTTTTTCAACTTGCCACACCGTACCAATCTCATATATCAAACGAATCAGAAAGGTATGCTTGGCACTATCATTCAATCTTTCTTAAATCCGCTTGGCGTCTGGTTAATATTTCTGATGCTTTTTAATGGTTTTAGAGTCTTGAAAGGCTTTCAGTTTCTCTTGTCAAAACATGTAAGCTGGCAAGTGCGTTTCATTATTCTTGCCTTCCCTGTGTACATACTGATTTTTACCGGTCCTATTGGTACCAGCCGTTTCTTTATGCCATTGATTCCTCTAGCCTTTATAATGTTCTTGTTGAGCGGAAAACAACGTCAATCTGAATGATTGACTATTCAGCTAATACGCCAGTATTTTCTACTTTAGAAAAATCAATACTGCTGAACAATTTAGAACCGTATACTTCCTGTATAATGTCTAAATGCTCTGTGCTATGCGCATCTGTTCCAAAATAGCTGTAATGCCCGTTTTTAATCAGCCATTGAGCCAGCTTCTTAGCATTTGGTGAATAATAGCCGCCTAAAGACAATAGATTGATCTGCAACTTAACGCCTGATTGTACAAGATCTTCTACTTCGCTGTAGTTTTCCTGCAAATAGATATATCGCTCAGGATGCGCCAAAACAGGCATGTAGCCTTTCGTCCGAATATCAAATAAAACCTGCTTAAAGAAAACAGGACGGTTCATAAACGAAGTTTCTACCAACACATGCTTACCATTGAAACATAAAATATCGCCGCCTTCCTTCACTTTTTCCAGAAAAAACTCGTCCATATAATACTCGGCGGCGCTGCCTAATTCTAAAGGCATATCACGTTCTTTTAAAGCTAAATTTAAGAGTCGCATTTTCTCTTCTATTATCTCGCGGTTATTTGGATAATAGTCGCCCATTATATGAGGTGTAGCAATAATCTTTGAATACCCGTTTCTAATAAAACGCTCAGCCATTAGCAGCGAATAATCCAGACTTTTAGAACCGTCATCAATACCGAACAGAATATGATTGTGCATATCCCAGCTCATTGGCTGCTCTTCCTTTGGTTTGGATTTAAAAAGTCCGCTGAATAAGCCCATGTCTTATTTCTTTTTTAGTAACCTTTTAATACGCGATTTATGCTTTTGGTCGCCACCATCGTCTTCGTAATAACCATAGCCGTAACCATAACCATAACCGTATTTGCCACCATAAATATTGCTTCTGTTGACATCGTTGATAATAACCGACAGATTGGTGTAATTCTTACTCTTGTAAAGGTTATTAATGTTGCTGATTACATTCTCTTTAGAATATCCGGAACGAACAACATAAATAGACAAGTCGCATTTCTTAAATACATTGTTTGCGTCTGTTACCAATCCTATTGGAGGATTATCCGCCATAATGATGTCATATTCCAGGAACAACTGATCGATCAAATCATCAAACTCCTTTTTCAATAATAATTCGTTAGGATTCGGTGGAATCGGACCAGCAGGAATCAAATCCAGATTGTGCAAGGTAGAATGCTGAACCGCTTCTTTCCAGGTTGTCATACCAGATAAAATAGAACTCATTCCAATTGAATTATCGACATTGAAACCAACGTGAATCTTCGGTTTACGCATATCCAAATCGAGAATCACCACTTTCTTACCAGTTAATGCCAAAATAGCGGCATAATTAATAGCAAAGAAGGTTTTACCCTCTCCGGATATCGTCGATGTTACACCGATAATCTGCTTGGATTTTTTCGGCAGCATAAAATCAGAATTGGTTCTGATAGAACGCAAAGCCTCACTGATAGACGATTTCGGATTCTTGTCCACAACCAGCGTAGAGGCAGACATTTTCTTTTTATAAGAAGGAATAGATCCAAGAATTGGCGCCATTAATTTGCTCTCAATCTGCTGCTGACTGTAAATCACATTCATGAACATGTATTTCAGAACAATGAATATCAAAACAGGTAAAACACCCCCGATAAAAAACATAATCCAGATACGCTGTGTATTAGGAGAAATAGGCTTAGGCGCTACATATGCCTGAGATAGAATAGTAAATTCAGGTACAGTTCCAGCTTTAGAAATCTGATACTCGATCTGCTTTTCAATTAAACTCAGGTAATACTTTTCGTATAAGGAATTGAATCGTTTAAGTCTGTTTAATTCTGTTTCTTTATTCGGCAATCCAGCAAACTGTCCGGTAAGCATGGCCATCTTAGCATTTAAATCAGCATTCTGATCCGCTACATACTTCTTAGTTTCTGTAATGTAATTGAGTAATTGCGACTTTATAATCGATATTTCGAGTTCAATTTTCTTGAAAGGTACTGTCGATTCTTTATTGGAAATCTTCAGCATCTCTTTACTCTTATAAAGATTATTCAATTCATTCACCCCATCGGCAATCTGAATATTGTCAATTCCAAAAACCAGAGGCACTATATTAGCCTTACTTGAATTACTTTGAATAAAAGTAAGCAACTCATCAAATTTCTTGAGCGATCTTGAAATCTCTTCTTTATTCTTTTGAACTTCCTCTAATTGCTTTGCAACCTCACCGTACTCAGCACCTGGAGATATAGAACCTGTGCGCTTTACAAAGTTCTCAATATTGTTTTCGTATTCCTCAAGTTTACCCGCTGTACTCTCAATCTGAGACTCGATAAACTTAAGTGTTTGCTCTTGCGATTTTTGCTTCTTCTCTATACTCTGTTTCAGATAAACCGTATCGTAAGCGTTAACAATATCACGGGCTTTTTCTGCATTGTTGTCAGCAAATGCTATAGTTAAAGTTCGGGCTTCTGTGCTTGATGCCTCAACCATTAACTGGCCTAATAAATACGACACTAAATATTCTCTGCTGTTAACCCTGAAGATGTATTCTTTCTTTTCTATATCATTCTCTTTAATATTGGTCCACTGCAGGGCAAATTTAAAATCCCCCAGCTGGATAATATCGCCTATAGAATAGGTTTTGGCCTTGCTCTCATCAGCATCTTTTTCAAAGAGTTTGAACTGATACTTACTGGTAAAAATGACCATATACTCTCTGTCGTTCAAAGTATAAACTGGATCAGAAAATATCTCCACTCTGAAGGGTGATTTCTTATAAATCTCTGTCGTTAAAATGTTTCCAACAGCAAAATAAGACACATTTAAATCAAGGATATTAATCAATTCTTCGGCTACCAGGCGCGACTTAATTAACTCGATTTCACTGAGTAGATTATTGTCACTTTGCATGGTCTGTACCGTTGACATCCCAATATTAGAAGCCTCTTTTTGTATTTCCAGACGAATCAGGGAGCTGGCCATATACACAGGTTTGGAATATTTCAGGTAATAGTGACCTCCTATCAGAGAAGCTATTATTGAAATAGGAATCCAAAACCAGTACTTCTTCAAAATAAGCAATAACTTCTCCATAGAAAAGCTATCCTGTTGAACAACTGCTTTATGATCCTGTCTTAAATGTTCTGATTCAAAATCTATCATTGCCCTTGTACTAATAAAGTATTAATTAAAACCACTGTTGTAAGCATAGCCTGAAAAATATTCAGAATATACATATTGTCTCTGAGACTCTCCACACCTGGTCGGCGCACTGGTTCGATATAGATAATATCATCTGGTTTCAAAGTCACTATGCTCGATTTCATATCTGATACCGTTCGCAAATTAACGACTGTTATCTCAGGATTTTTTAAATCGCCGCGAATGACTCTTATGTTGTAACCTCTCGATTGATCGTTCAATCCGCCATAAACGGCAATGGCCTCAAGTAAACTCATATTCGATGTAAATGGCACTATCCTTCCACCACTTAATCCACCTAAAATAATGATTTTTTTGTTGACTACCTTTGAAATAACATAGACCCCGTTGTAATAGGCCTCAAACTGAGAAGATAAGAGACTGTCGAGTTGCGAAGTTTTTAGTCCCGTTACCTGTATTTTCCCAATTACCGGGAAGAAACACATACCGTTTTCTAAAACCTCGAAAGTAGGCTTCTCTTGTGTTGCCTTATTCTCATCGCCAAAATTAGAGCTAACTGTTACCAGATTGCCCGCCGGATCAATGATAGATTCACCCGCATTAGTAAATAAACTAAACTGTATTTTATCTCCTACCTTAATTGGGTATTCGATAGTAACTTTCGTATAGGCCGACTGCCAGTTGATGTCTGTTGGTTCGGCCTTTAAAATCACATTTGATGTGTAAGATTTACACCCTGATATCCCCAATAAGAGGATTGCCAGATACAATATGCTTTTTGTTTTCATTTTTTAATTAAACCTAATAAATAATTTCCATATCCGCTTTTTGTCAGGGGCTCTGCCACTTGTCTCAGCTGATCATCATTAATATACTTCATTCTCCAGGCTACTTCCTCAATACTGCCTATTTTCAAGCCTTGACGGTCTTCTATTACCTGAACAAACTGTCCAGCCTGCATCAGACTATTAAAAGTACCTGTATCCAACCAGGCAGTTCCTCTTTGCAAAATACCTACTTTTAAACGACCCTTAGCCAGATACTCTTTATTGACATCTGTTATTTCGTATTCTCCACGTGGAGATGGCTTCAGATGTTTAGCTATTTCTACAACGTCGTTGTCATAGAAATACAATCCAGGTACGGCATAATTCGATTTTGGCACTGCTGGCTTCTCTTCAATACTGATGGCATTGTTGTTCTCGTCGAACTCCACCACACCATATCGCTCCGGATCACCCACATGGTAGGCATAAATAACACCACCTTCCGGATCATTATTTTCCTGAAGCAATTTCTGCAACGAGGCACCAAAGAAGATATTATCGCCTAATATCAATGCTACCTTATCTTTCCCAATGAATTCTTCTCCTATCACAAATGCCTGTGCCAGTCCGTTTGGTACTGCCTGCTCGGCATAAGTGAACTCGCAACCCAGACTCTTACCATCTCCAAGTAATTTCCTAAAATGTGGTAAATCGTGAGGCGTCGAAATGATCAAAATCTCTCTAATACCCGCCATCATTAAGGTTGATAGTGGGTAATAAATCATTGGTTTGTCATATACAGGCATCAACTGCTTGCTTACAGCCAGTGTTAATGGGTGTAATCTGGTGCCGCTGCCGCCTGCTAATATTATACCTTTCATGGTCTATCTGTTAGTATACATATTGTCGTAGTAGGCTTTGTAAGCCCCGCTGGTAACATGCCCCAACCATTCCTGATTGGCCAGATACCAGTCTACGGTTTTCTCTAATCCCTGCTCAAAAGTTACTGAAGGCTGCCATCCGAGTTCACGCATCAGCTTGCCCGAATCAATCGCATATCTGAAATCGTGCCCAGCCCTGTCGCCAACAAATGTAATCAATTGCTCTGACTCTCCTTCACTTCTTCCAAGTTTAGTGTCCATTACCCTGCACAGCAAACGCACAAGATCAATGTTCTTCCACTCGTTATTGCCTCCAATATTGAATGTCTCGCCTATATTGCCTCTATGAAAAATAGCATCAATGGCTGTGGCATGATCTTCTACAAATAACCAATCACGCACATTTTCACCTTTGCCATAAACCGGCAGTGGTTTTTTGTTCATGATATTATTAATCATCAAAGGAATCAATTTTTCAGGAAAATGATTGGCCCCGTAATTATTGCTGCAATTCGAAATTTTAATTGGTAAACCGTAGGTGTGATGGTAGGCTCTTACAAAATGATCACTACTGGCTTTTGAGGCCGAGTAAGGTGAATTCGGACTGTAAGGGGTGGTCTCCAAAAACTTGCCCTCGTCACCCAATTCGCCATAAACCTCGTCGGTGCTGACATGGTAAAACAGTTTATTCTCGAAATGACCATTCCAGATTTTTCTGGCAGCATTCAACAAGTTTACTGTACCAACAACATTGGTCATCACAAACTCCATAGGATGACTGATAGAACGGTCGACATGCGACTCTGCTGCTAAATGAATAACACCATCAAACTGATGCGTTTCAAATAGCTGATCCATCAATGCCGCATCTGTGATATCAGCTTTAATAAATCTGTAATTCGGCGACTGATCAATGTCTTTTAAATTCTCCAGATTGCCTGCATAAGTTAGCTTATCCAGATTCCAGATCATTGTATCAGGATACTGCTTCACAAAACGTCTTACAACATGTGATCCAATAAATCCTGCTCCGCCAGTTATTACAATATTCTTATACGTCATTATTATTTTAAGTCGACCATGTACATATCAAAAATCAAAGTGGCATTTGGCGGGATAACACCAGGGTAGCCTCTTTCACCATAGGCCAGATTGCCAGGCAAAATAGCGCGTACTTTCATGCCTTTGTTCATTAATGGCAGCATTTGCTTCCAGCCTTCAATCACTGGTGCATCCATTATTTTAAGATCAAATGGCTGAAATGTGCCAAAATTGGCGTCGAACTTAGTGCCATCATTTAAGTATCCAGCATAGTACATAGAAGCAGTTTGCTCTGGTTTGGCTTTCTGAGTCACATCGCCTTTGTCAATAATAATATATCTTAAACCGCTTTTTAAAGTAATGGTATCTTTGCCTTTCGCATCGTAAGACTGGTATTCTACATTCTGCTGAACATTCATTACTTCAACATCAAAATAAAGCGTTGAATTAGCAGGAATATCGCCCATGTCCATTTCTCCATACCCCAGAGCAGAAGGAATAATTAAAGTGGCCACATCACCCTGACGCAAATACGTAAAACCTTCGTCCCAGCCAGCAATTACCTGTCCGTTTCCTACAATAAATGAAAACGGCTGATTGCGGTCGCGTGAACTGTCAAATTTCTTACCATTGGCTAAAGTACCAGTATAATGCGCGTCAATTTTATCGCCTTTTTTTACTTTAGTTCCAGCAGAATTGTGTTTGGTAATGACATACTTCAAACCGGTTTTTGTGGTAATGGTGTCGCCAACTTTCACTTCAGAAACTGCCGCGGTTTTTGCGACTGGCTTCTTAGTGGCAGCTTTCTTTGGAGCAGCTTTCTTTGGAGCTGCTTTTCCTTTACCGTCCTGAGCAACAATTACAGGTGCGTTAACAGTTGCGGTTGCGGCTTGCAGAACTACTAGTCCTGATACAGCCAATATGGCTAACAATGATTTCAATTTCATATTATTCTACTTTTAAAATATTTAATTCGTATACAAGGGTTGAATACTCTGGGATCATGCCTTCAACGCCCTTAGCGCCAAAAGCAAGATCATAAGGAAGTATAAATGTGGCTTTCTCGCCCTCTCTCATTTTTATCAGCATTTCGTACATACCAATAGGTTGAAACTGTTCGCGCGACACCTTTATAGTTTGCGGTTGTCCCATGGTGTAGGTATTATAAAATTCTGTGCCGTCCATTAGCTTTCCAATAAAATGAAACTGCACAACACGACCATCGCTGATTTTTGTTGCCGTATCAGGCATGGTTTTATAAAACTGCGAACGCAAGCCGGTTAAAGTATCAATATTAACGATCAAGCCATTCTTTTTAACGTATTTATTGATGCTGACAATCTCGTCGTTCCAACGTTTGATTTTTTCGGTGTTTACCAGACTATCAACCTGAAACTTCGTAAGTTTGCGATCCATTTTAATTACAAACTTCAAATCCGTGCCAGGTTTGATATACGATGGCAATTCTGCATCCATTCTTGTTTTCAGGTAGAACGAGTCGGCGTTAATTAAAAACTGAGCACTGTCGCCTTCAGACATGATGCTTAAGGCTTCCATGATATCTCCGCCAGTGTGTGTAGGTTTAGTAAGTAATATTCTGTCTGGCGTTTTACCGAAAATCGACAGTACTACAGAATCCTCTGAATTGGTGATGCTATAGTAGCACTGAAGATAATTGCCCTCAACCGGCAAATTCTTCTTGTCACTTCTGTGAAGAAACTTATATCTGAGTCCCGACTCTGTTTTAGAATAATTGTTACACCCTGCTGTCAGGATACTTAATACCAGCAGGTATAAAAATGATTGTTTAGTTACCATTGAGTTGTGCTTTATAAATTACCAATGTCTTTTTAAATTTCTCTATTGTCTCCTCCAGGTTCAAATCGCTGCTACCGCCAGCGGCATAAAAATGCCCTCCTCCATTGAAATGTTGCATGGCAAATTGATTCGCTGCAAAGTTGCCCTTACTTCTGAAACTCATTTTCACAATTTTATTCCGGTCGATAATCAGTACAGCAAATTTAATACCTTCTATACTTAAACCATAATTAACCAGACCTTCGGTGTCTCCGGTGATAACGTTATAGGCTTTTAACTCCTCGCCAGTGATGGTGATCAGAGCCGTATTATACTCTCGCAACACTTCCATTTTCTGGGATATAGCGTAGCCAATAAAGCGAACGCGACTTTCGGTGAAGCTGTCGTAAACCGAATCGAAAATCTGAACGTGATTAATCCCTTTATCCATCAAAGTGGCAGCAATGCGCATGGTTTCAGCGCCAGTATTACTGAATCTGAAAGAACCAGTATCTGTAACTATGCCAGTGTATAGGCAAGCTGCTACATGTTTATCAATTCTGCTATCCATGCCGTTGGCGTGAATAAAACGGTAAACCAGCTCGCAGGTACTGCTGGCCATATCGTCCCAAAACGTAAAGTCTTCGAAGCCTTGCGGATACTGGTGGTGATCGATTAAAACCTTCTTAGCATTAGATCTTGCAACAACATCTCCAAATTCATTGATTCTTGAAAGGTGATTGAAATCTAAACAGAAAATAAAGTCGGCCTGCAATGCCAGCTGAGTGGCCAGTTCGGTTTCGTGTTCATAGATGACGGTAGATTCACTGTCCTTCATCCAGTTCAGAAAAGAAGCGTAATCGGTAGGGGAAACTACATCCACTCTGTAGCCAAAGGTGTCCAGAAATAATTTTAAACCCAAAGAAGATCCCATAGCATCCGCATCCGGTTTATGATGGGTCGTTATAACAATTTTGGGGTCTTCAAACGCCTGCAGCGCTTGCATTATGTCTTGGGCCGAGTGTAATACCATTGGTTTAAGCCCACAAAGATGACCAAAATACTCGGTTTTCTATTAAAAGTTTTCGCCCACAAGGGCACTTTTGTTCGACAAAATGATCATTCTGTCTATTTTACAATTCAAACCAAGTCCCCTACTTTATCCTTTCGAATTCGAATTTAGGATACCCTTTATCCCCTTTAGAATTGTAGAAATCCAGGAACCTTAGCTTGTAATAATAGCCGTCTGTATCCTTGATGATATAGGTCAGTTTAGAATTAACTGTATAGGTTCCGGCAGCACTGAAAGAATGCGATTTCCAGTCGAACCCAATGACATTGGCATCTGTAGAAAAAGTATAATTAGAAATATTAGTGCCTATAATATCTGAAAAATTACTGATTGAATCTCTCGCAATTTCTACATTGTACTTACTGCTAAGCACGCCTGTTACAGAATAAGGGAAGAGTGCTCCGTTGGGCAAAATCCCAGAGAACAAATGCGTATAGCGCGTGAATACAAAATCCCACTTGTCTTTATTTGGCTCCTGATTCTGTACAATATGGGTATAGTCTTTAAACGACAGATAGGTGTAATTCTGGTTCTTATTCTTCTTGATAACTGTCTTGTTGTTATTAAATAAAATAGAGTCGCCAGCAGCATCAAACAAGTCTGTAATCATACAGATAAAGGCCGTGTCGTTAACACTTTCTATTTGTAGTCTTTTGAACCTTTTCGGACCAGTAGTATGACTCAATTCGACCACATAAATACCATGAATTTGAGACGCTCCAATACCCTGTTTGTAAGTCCTCCAGTCTTTAAAAGACGAGGTTTCTGCTTTGCCGTCTGGCGCTTCCTGCAAGATAGGTAAAGCCATTATGCTAGTGGTATCAAAATTCTTCGGTTCGTTTAAGTGGTGTAATCCCAGACGACGAACTTTGATATTGGCACCTGTATTGACAAAAACACCCCAGCCATTGTCTGTGGTTTCAAATCGCATATCCCACTCTACCCGTCTTTTCTGCATGTAACTGCCGGTACTCAGGTCAAAATACATTTCATTCTCATACTCGTTACCAAGAAAGACGGTTTTTATCTCCGATGTTCCGATTGGCAATTGAATTGGATCTTCTTTTTTGAAACAAGAACTTAAAGTGGCGCTTAGTAAAAGTAAAAGGATAACTGGCTGCTTCAACATGTTAAAGATTAATGTTTAATTGGGTGAAAAATGACCTTCCTACCGATACAGGCATAGAATTGCTGCCTGAACTGTGGAAAGAAGCTGAATTTCCTGTGGTGCGTATATCTTGCACATTCAACAGGTTCTTTAATCCAAAGGTAATGTTGATTTTCTTCTGCATCAGTGTCTGATTAACCGATACATCCAGTATATGATAGTCTTGCGTGTAAGTCGTTATAATGTTTCTGGTATTGTCCAGAGCGTATCCAAAAGTTTCGCCGTTGTATTTATGAAAAAGCGAAATCACGGTTGGCATTTGTTTCTTGTGCTTGATGGCATAGCTCAGCTGAGTTCTTAACTCTGGCGTGTACATGTACTTTTTACTGCCAACCAGTTCAAATGCGTTGTTGTAAATGCCCGTGTATGAACCTCCAAGATTGATGCGCCATTGGTTCACTTGTACTGCGAAATTTAAATTAGTCCCCAATGATTTGAAATTGTCAATATTGGCGTAAGTATACTCGAGTGCTATCGGATTGGTGGAAATTAAAGCGATCTGATTGTATATAGTATTGAAGAAATAACTGTTGTCAACCACCAGATTGTATTTCTTCTTTAACTTAACTTTAAATTTAATCGCCGCATTGTGGTTGTCTGACATCTCAGACTTTAAATCTGGATTTCCAACAATGTTGTGATTGTAATCAACAAAATAAAGGTATAACTCTTTCAGGCCAGGTGCTCTGAAACCTCTTCCATAAGCATACCTGAAGGTAAAGTTTTTTAAACTGTACATCCCCTGAATAGATGGAATAAACGGTGCTGAATATCTGGTATTGTAGGTCGCTCTAAAGCCTGGTTTAATACTTAATTGTTTAACTGGTCTGTACTCAGCACAGGCAAATAAAGCATAATCGTTCATATGGCCTTTATCCGCTTCAATCTTGGTACCAAAAGCACTATTGATATTGACATCATAGCCTATCTGATAATTGAACTTATCGAATTTGGAACTGTTGTAGGTACCGCGACTCATTACATTGAGGAATGAGTTGGTGCTGTTGGCATCCGGACTGGGCACCAGTTCCATATTGTTGTAAGATTTTGTCAGGTCTTTGTGATACGTTACTTTATCTCTCTGGTAGAAACTGAAAGATGATAAAACATTCCAGTAAGAGGTCTTATTGATCTTGTATTCTAGATTAAGAGAGGTAATAAAACGGTTGGTCAGGTAATACTCGTCGTAGGCATAAGCTTCCATGTGATTAATGACAGGAACGCCTCTGTTTTCAAGTTTCTCACTGAATATATCTGTTTTGAATCTAACTTTTAACTTACCGGTTTGATTGACAATTCCGAAATTGCCGAATACCTGCTGTTTTGGTTTCCAGATCATCACACGTGATGAAGGATCTGTTGTATATCCGCCAAAAAAATTGCGGTTTAAACTGGCGCTGAAATCCACATCATTTAATTTAAATGTCACGCCCGCGCCAAGATTGTATTGCTTAATTGTTTCGTAATAGCCCCTTGCAAATGCCACTACTGGCTTGTCTTTGCTGAGCATAATATTTTTAGACACTAAATTGATTACACCTCCCAGAGCATCAGTGCCATAGATAACGGAAAGCGGACCTTCGATAATTTCTATCCGGTCGATGTTGTTTAAGTTAATCTGACTTAAATCGATATTGCCATTTTCTCTTCCGGTTAATGGAATACCATCCAGCAGAATTTTGACATTCTGCCCGCTGATGCCCTGAAGGCTCAGACTTGTACCAAGCACATTGTCATTGCCGATTCTGACATTGAGCTCCTTGGTTAAAACATCTTTTAGATTGACAGCACCCTGTCGCTCTATTTGCGCAGCACCAATGATTTTAACATTGTGTACTGATTGAGAAGAAGCAGTAGGTTTAATATTACCCGTACGCACAACGGTATTCCCCATCTCTGTGGTATCATCATACTGGGCAAAGGCAATACTCGAAGTGAGTATCGCCAGCCCGGTAAGTAGATATTTTCCAGTTCTAAACATGGAAGTGCGTTCGTGCTAAATTATTGTTTAATGAATTTTTGTTGGAATAAACCTTTGTCAGTTTTGATGATGGTCATGTATACACCAGCACTTAAATCAGATACATTAACAGTAGCTGAGTTAGCAGAGGCTACATTTTTGCCAAATACATCGTATACATTTACCAGTTCAACCACATCGTCGGTTTTTACAGTGATGAAACCTGAAGCTGGATTAGGATATACTTCTAAACCGCCCAAAATCTTGTTGTCATCAATGCTTAAGGTTGATTTGTAGAAACTGAATACAGTTTTGCTAAGCGGACCGCCAGTATAAGACACCATAGTCATTTTGTATGTATTGGTATCTTTTGCAGTGATAAAATATACCATCGTGTCTGCAATATCGTATGATGCACCGTTAAACGACTTCCAGTCGAAACCAATGGTTGACATATTATTTGAAGCTACAGCCGTTTTATTAGCTAACCATACTTCGTTACATTTTTTGCCATTGTTCTGCGCAGTTTTAACACCGTTGTTGTGCAATACACCTGTCACAGGGAATGGAATTTTGTTCGGACCTAATTGCAACATGCCTTTGTATTTTGTCCATACCAGATCCCAGGTTCTGTTGTCTGGCTCTCTGTCGCGAATCACTTTATTAACGACATCGTAATACACAAAGTTTTTGTTTGGATATGATTTCTTGCCAATCTGAACAAAATTAGAATCAGTATTGTCAATGTTAGAAATTGTGAACTGCCATAAAGTATCAACAACAATCTGGTTGATGAAAATCTTTTTGTAAGTGCTCTGAGTTTTGTTGTATAAAACGAAAACTGAATTTCCTACGACGTTATGTGAAGTAGAATTGTAACTACCCCAGATAAAGTTGAATGGATCGGCAGTGGTATACCCTTTTGTGAAAGCACTTAAGTTCCAGGTGCTGTCAGAATCCAGCAATTCAGGAATAACAGACATGCCTGTAGTGTCAAGGTTGTGCCAGTTGCTCCAGTTTTTACCTGGTAACTTAACAAGTCTCCAACCAGTAGTACCTGATTGTGCACTTTCACCTAATTGCGAATTGACACGAATAGCAACACCGTTTGCTGGATTTGCAGGAAACGCTGATGGCATCACAGAAAATGCTAAATGCCAGTTGTTGTTGGCTACTGTTTTTACAGTACCATTACCAGTGCTGACACCTTTTTTCAAACTGTAAAAAACGTCGTTTGATGAGCCTGAACCCATCAAAGTACTGTCACTTGGTGCACAAGTCTGCGCAAATGCAGCTTGTCCGAAGAGTAAAACACTTGCTGATATGATGAAATTTTTCATTATTTTGGATTGATTATAATTGAGGCTGCAAAATTACTAATTTTTTAACTGTCATAGATTTGCGTCTTTGTTTATGACTGAAATATGACACTCTAACTTTAGTCCTTAAGTTCAAATATATAACCTACACCCCTGATAGCATTAAAATACTTAGGATTCTTAGGGTCTAATTCAAAGTATTTCCTGAAAGATAAAATAAAATTATCAATGGTTCTGGTAGATGGATAAACGGAATAACCCCATACTGTCTGAAGGATTTTTTCGCGACTCACCACTTCATTTTTATGCTCTATCAATAGCTTTAGCAAAAGAACCTCTTTCTTGGTCAGACTTAAATCGCCGTGAACCCCTACAGCAGTGTGTTTTTCGAAGTTAATGGTATTCTGACCAAAGGCGAATTCCTTTAAGGCGTAATTTGCGCCAGCTGCTGCTCCTCCTTTGCGATTCATCAGGTTATTAATACGCAATTGTAACTCTTCAAGATTGAATGGCTTTGTCAGGTAATCGTCTGCGCCTTTTTTGAGGCCCGCTATTCTGTCTTCAACCCTGTTTTTGGCTGATAAGAAAAGGATAGGTACTTCTGTGTTCTTCAAACGGATGTTCTCACAAACATTTAGGCCATCAATGCCCGGAATCATCACATCCAGTATCACCAGATCGAATTGCTCGTCTTTAAATTTCTGAACCGCGCTTGTGCCATCTTTGACGCCGATTACCTTGTTGCCATCCAGTTCTAAATTCAGTTTTAGCAGGTCGTGGAGACTGGTCTCATCTTCCACTAGCAGAATTCTTTTGCTCATAATAAGTTTTGTTTAAATGTGATGTTAAATGTTGTGCCCATTGGCTTATTGCTCTGTGCCGTTATCTCAGCTTTATGCGACTTCAAAATTTGTTTGACTAAAAATAACCCTAATCCAGTGCCCTTAGTCTCCCTAACATTCTCGTCGCCTACTCTATAAAATTTCTTGAAAATCGCTTTGTATTCTTTTTCGTCAATTCCTCTACCGTTATCCGAAACTGATACCGTTAATCCGCTTTCACTTACCTGGTAACTCACCGTAATTTCACTCTCTGCTCCCGCATATTTTATGGCATTCTGAAACAGATTACTGAATACCAGTTTGAGAGAAATCTCGTCTCCCATGATCATCATAGAATCCTCGTTAAAGTTAAACTTACCTTTGAAATGGGGCTCACATAACTGCAACTGGGCAGAACGCTCTATTAACTCGGTGATATCAAGCTTGTGCATGTCGAACTGATAGCTCTTTCCATCAATTCGGGTAGCGAGTAATACATTGTCCAGCAATTCGTCTAAACGGTCTGAATTGTTCACCATTTGCTGAATTAGAACGCCACGCATCTCATCATCCATCTTGCGTTGTTGAAGTGTCTGTGCACTTAATTTAATGGCAGTCAGTGGTGTTTTGAATTCGTGTGTTACAGACAAAAGAAAATTGTTCTGCATTTTATTCAGATTCAATAGTGACTCAAGTTTTCCGAATACCCAGATAACGCCAGAGATAACCAATATAGTAAAGAAGATAACTTCAGAATAAAAAGCGCGTTGCTTCTTGGTAAAATTGCGGTGTATGGCTCTGAATTCTTCTGGCGCAATTCTAACCTCTAATAGGTTGTGAAGGTTTGAAGTCGAATTAATTACTATCAGCTCAGTTCTCACTTTGTAGCGATTATTCAGTTCCTGATGTTTTTTGCGAATCTCGAGTTCTGCGGCCTTAAAAGCTTCATATGGAATGGTTTGAACTTCCGTCTGTTTTTCTTCGATGTATTCTATCAAACCATTTTTGATGACGAGGGCATTTAATTTAAGATTGTTATATTCCAGCTGGTACTCTTTCTCGGTGTAAGAAACGAATGAATACAACCACCAGCCGAAGACTGCGATGATGTATATAATGACCAAAACTAAAAATAATCTTAACTTCAAAACTTAATATCTTTGTACTTTTTCAAAGGTACTGCTTATTTGACTTTTACAAATGTCTGAAAAATACACAAAACAGCAATTGGCACTTCGCAATGGTGTCGACAAACCTGAAATATGGGTAGCGTTCAAAGGAAAAATTTATGATGTTTCCGAGAGTCGCCTGTGGCGTAAAGGCAAGCATTACGAGCATTGGGCGGGTCAGGACCTCACCGAAGAATTAGCGGATGCGCCCCATACCGATTCGGTCTTCGAACGCTTCAGGTGTGTCGGTGAATTGGGGTGATTTATGACACATTTTTTACATTGATTTTTTGATAATTGCGACAGTTAACTTCTATGTAACTGTATAAATTAAATTTTTCGCCTTATGCCGGCGAGCAGCACATACTTTTTTGACGGCAAAAAAGTATGCAAAAAAACCGCCACGAATAAAAAATTTCGATTTGACTTGCCGCGCATATCAACTCCTCCCGGGCTGTCAAATCTAAATTTCACGCATTCGTGGACTCCAACCCGCACATCACGTTATATTTATTGTGAGATGAAATTGTATAAATACCCTTTCAGAAATTTGAAATTAAACATATTATCATTGAATAGTAAAATTAGCTAAGAGTTTCAAATACTTTAGAATAAGATCCGTAGGGAAACTAAAACAGCAAACGATGCGCGAGTTCAGCGACTTTTGCCAGTATTGTGAATACAACGAAGAGGAATTCTATGCTGCAGTCCCAAACTAACAGAGCATTAGCCTATAATGCCAATTTCTGCCAAAAAAAATCCCCGGCGATTGCTCGCCAGGGATTCTATATTTATATTGTGATAAATATTATAAAACTTGTTCAACCGGTGTGTATGGCAGATTGAAGGCTTCTGATACGCC